>JAEDLP010000022.1 GCA_016295225.1 Oscillospiraceae bacterium
GATCTGGAAAAATCCAGGCATATCAATGGTTTGCAAGCAGTCAGCAAGAGGCTTTATCCATACATTAAGCATAAATTGCTACCGGAATAATAATTACAGCGGGAGGAGCAATCATAAATTGTACATCAGGAAGGTTGAATGCAGCAAGCTCTTCGGCCTTAAACATTGATAAAAACTGCTCACGGGTAGTGTTGTCTAATATATTTAATGTGGTTTTTCTTAGCAGATTTATTCCGTCCTCATCTTCTTTGCACACCCGAATAATTTTACCTAAAACCTTGAAGGTGCCTCCGATTAATTCAGAAATATTATCATTAGCTAAATATTGTTCCTGCGCAGATAAAACGGCAGTTCCACCACTACTTTCCAAAATAAAGTCTACTGTTCCTGTATGCTTTAGTTCATTTAGGAAAGATTGCATTTGTCGTACCGTTACATTGTCAGCGGCCTTCTTTTCAGAAGACGCTTTTTTGCTTCCCAACTGAGGCTTATCCGTGAAAATATCTGCCATTCTAAATACATCTATAAATTTTTCCATAATGTCAATCATTGGATTTTTCTGAAGTGCGCCTTCAATTTCGATAAAATCACCTGCTTTTATATTTGATATGTCTAAATTGTCACCAGATTTGCAAGTTAACAAGTTGCCATCAATAAGTTCGGATCTGAATTTAGACAACAAGGAAACATTTGTGTGGACTTTTTCGAGCTTTGTGTCCACTCCGGAAGTTGTTGACTTATCTTTTTGAAAACTACCTTCCAGTTGGATTTTTAATAGCTTGTCTAATATCGCTTTCGTAGATATACCACCAGATAGTTTTCCAGTGCTTGATGATGCGTCCTGACTCGAGGAGGTAACTTCACTTACCATTGAAAAACCGTCTTCTATAATAGCAAGCATATCTAATACAGTTTTTTCGTTCAAATAGACGGGAATAATCAACTGGTCCGATGTAACTTTCTTATCCATACGTATCTCCACCTCCACTAAAATCGCAACTTAATATTTCAATTTATTATATCATATTGGGAAAATCTTGTCACTCAATTTTGCTTTCGAGTGTAATTATAGGATTTCCGTTCAAAAGCATTCCTCCAAACCCACACAAACACAAGCATAGCAAAAGACCGCCGACAAAAGTCGACGGTCTTTCTGATGGTCCGAGTGGCGGGATTCGAACCCACGGCCTCTTGGACCCGAACCAAGCGCGATACCAAGCTTCGCCACACCCGGATATTGCTATCCTAAATTAAGCTATCCCATTATACTCAAGCCGCCTTGGAATGTCAAGGAAAAGACCGGATTTTTCTCCCGCATATTCCGCGCCCTTGTCCCATAGACATGAAGAAAGAACAAGGGAAAGGGGGCGTGAGCGATGGCAGAAAAACGGACAGGAAAGCCCAAAGGGAAAAAGGAACCCCTCTCCGACGGGGAGCGGCGGCGTCTGCGGCAGCTGGTGGTCTGCGTGCTCCTCTTCGGCGTCGTGTTCGTGGGCCGGGGCGTGGATTTGGGGCCGCTGTCCCGGGTGTCCTCCACGGTGAGCGAGCTGGTCCGGTCGGACACGGATTTCCAGGCGGTCTTTGCCCGGATGGGGGAGTCCTTCTCCCAGGGCGAGGCGGTGGAGACCTTTCACGCGCTGTGGGGCTCGGTGTTTTCCGACAAGGAGGGGTCTCCCGCCGGGGACCCGGCCCGAGAGGAGAGTCAGGAAACGGGGCAGACGGATACAGGGGGTGAGAATGGCGCGTCGCAAGGTACATAGCACCGGCGGATTCTGGCTGGTTTTGGGGGCGCTGCTGCTGGCGGCGTCCCTTCGGCTTCTATTCTGGTTTCTGGTGGCCTGCCTGGTCCATGAGCTGGGACACTGGGGGGCCATCCGCGCCCTGGGCGGCCGGGTGGGGGAGTTCCGCCTCACCGGGGTGGGGGCGGTGATCTTTCCCGCCCGGGCCAGGATGTTTTCCTACTGGGAGGAGTGTCTGGTGGCCCTGGCCGGCCCGGCGGCCAGCCTGCTTCTGGCCCTGGCGGTGGGAAGCTGGGGGCGGTGGCTGGGGAGCGAGGACGCCTATCTGCTCACCGGCGTGAGTCTGGTCCTGGGGCTGTTCAACCTGCTGCCCGCCGATCCTCTGGACGGCAGCCGGGCCTTCCGGGCGGTCTTTGCCCAGCTGGCGGGTCCCGACTGGGGCGACCGGCTGGAAGGGGTCCTGACCCGGGTCCTGGGGGGACTGCTGCTGGGTGTTGGCCTGTGGGTCCTGAGCAAAACGGGAAACTTCATGCTGGCCCTCTGCGGCGGATGGCTCCTCTGCCGGGAGATCAAAGGAACAGAACGAGGCGGGGCGGGGTGAAGCTGCCCCGCCTTTTTCTTGCCAGACGGATACTTTTTTGATATAATTTACTATCAAATCTTCCAATGGCTTCACATCTTGTGTAAATACAGACATTCATTGGCATACTGGTGAGAGGAGAAACGATATGAGCCTTATCCATGGGATCGACTGGCAGGGGATGGGTACTATGATTTTACGCATCGCAGCCATCCTGCTGTGCCTGGTGGTCCACGAGGTCTGCCACGGCCTGGCGGCCTACAAGCTGGGCGATCCCACCGCGAAAATGAACCATCGGCTGTCCCTGAATCCCCTCCACCATCTGGACGTGTTCGGCCTGCTGATGATGGTCACCGTGGGCTTTGGCTGGGCCAAGCCCGTGCCGGTGGACCCCCGGTATTTCAAAAAGCCCAAGCAGGGCATGGCCATCACGTCCCTGGCGGGGCCCTTTTCCAACTTCGTCCTGGCCTATCTGGCCGCCATCGGGGCCAACGCCCTGGCGGCGGTGATGACCGTCCGGGGGGAGACCGCCGGGGTCTTCCTGGCCTTCCAGTTCTGCTACCTGCTGGTGCTGCTGAACATCGGTCTGGGGGTCTTTAACCTGATCCCCTTCCCGCCTCTGGACGGCTCCAAGGTGGTGGCTATGTTCCTGCCCGACCGCCTGTACATCCGGTGGATGCAGCTGGAGCGGTACGGCATGATTATCCTCATGGCCGTTCTGTGGTTCGGTTGGTTCGACGGGTTCCTGGACGGCGCCCGGACGGTCCTCACCAACTTCATGTTCACCTGTTCCGAGTTCGCCTTCTACGGCGTCCTCGGCCTGCTGGGGTGACAGCCTGTGGAGCGGCCGGTCTACTACATTAAGGGCGTGGTGAAGGAGAAGACCCGGGAGGCCGGGGACTTTGTTGGCCCCCTGGATCTTATTCTCCACCTGCTGCGAAAAAATAAGATCGCCATCCGGGACATCCCCCTGGCCGACCTGCTGGACCAGTATCTGGCCTGGGTGTCCGCCCGGAGGGAGATGGACCTGGAGGTGGCGGGGGAGTTTATCGCCATGGCCTCCCATCTGATGCTCCTGAAGACCCGGATGCTCCTCCACGAGGAGGATCAGGAGACGTTGGACGAAATGGAGGAGCTGATGGCCTCCCTGGAAGCCCGGGAGCGCCACGCCGCACTGCCCTGCATCCGGGCCGTCCTGCCCCAGCTGGGAGACCGGTTCGAGGCGGGCAAGGACGCCTTCCCCAAGGGGCCGGAGTCCGCCTTTGCCCGGCGGGTCTACCGCTACGAGCACAAGGGGGAGGATCTGATCCGGGCCATGGAGGCCTGGCGGCAGCGCCGGGGACGGGCCATGCCCCCGGACTGGAAGGAATTCCAGGCGGTGGTCCGCCGGGAGCCCTACCAGGTGGAGCGAAAAGCCGCCCAGCTGCTGGAGGAACTCCGGGCCGGGGGGACAACCTCCCTGTCGGCCCTGGTGGCCCGCAGCCACAGCCGGTCGGAGGTCACGGCGGTCTTTCTGGCTCTGCTGGAGCTCTGCCGGGGGGGGAAGGTCCACCTGGCCGGCACCATGGAGGAGCCGTTGATTTCAGCCTGGGAGGAATGAATAAGGAGGGATGGCCTTGGAACATGAGAAAGTGAAACACGGCGTGGAGGCCATCCTGTTCGCCTTGGGGGAACCGGTTCCCCAGGACAAGCTGGCCGAGGCACTGAACGCATCTCCCTATCAGATCGAGGAGGCCTGTCAGGCCCTGGGCCGGGATTATGAAAAACGGTCGGCCGGCATCCGCCTCTTCCGTCTGGAGGAGAGCTGGCAGCTGGTCTCCGACCCGGCGTGGGGGGAGACCATCCGGCAGGTCCTGTCCCGGAAGAAGCCGGACAAGCTCTCTCCGGCGGCACTGGAGACCCTGGCGGTCGTCGCCTATTTCCAGCCGGTGACCCGGGTCTATATTGACCAGGTCCGGGGGGTGGACTGCGCCCACTCCCTGTCCCTGCTCCTGGACCGGGAGCTGGTGGAACCCTGCGGCAATCTGGACGCCCCGGGGCGTCCCATCCTCTACCGGACCACCCCGGCCTTCCTGCGGTCCTTCGGCCTGACCTCCCTGGAGGATCTGCCCCCTCTGCCCGAGGGGGACAAAGCGGAAGGGGGGACGGAGCCATGATTGGATGGATTCTTTTGGCTGTCCTGGCGCTCCTCATCCTCCTGGCCTTCGTTGTCCGGCTGGGGGTTCTGGCCTGCTATGACCAGAGCGGCCCCTGGGTGAAGATTCGGGTGGGTCCCAAGGACATCCAGGTCTTTCCCATGAAAAAAGACCCGGACAAGGAAGCGAAAAAGAAGCGGAAGCAGGAGGCCAAGACTGCCAAAAAAGCCGCCAAGAAGGGGGACAAGCCCTCCAAGGAGCCGGTAAAACGGGACATGGGCGGGATTCTGGATCTGGTCTGGGATCTGCTGCCCGTGGTGGGAGAGGCTGTCGGCCGCTTCCGGCGCAAGCTCCGGATCGACGATCTGACCATCGATGTGACCTGGGCGGAGGAGGACCCCGCCGACGCGGGCATCCACTACGGCCAGGGCTGGGCGGTCATCGAGGCCCTCCTGGCCTTCCTGGAAGCCAACTTTATCATCAAAAACCGGCAGGTGGCCCTCTATGTGGACTTCCTGACCGAGAAACCCCGGGTATACATCCGGGCGGGCCTGTCCCTGACCCTGGCCCAGCTGATGGGCATTGCCCTGTCGGCAGGGTTCGGGGCCTTGAAGGTCCTGTGGAACCATCGGAACACCATCAAACCGGCCAGACCGGCGGCTCAAGAAAAGAAAGGGGAAGTCAACCATGGAAAAGAATCATCCTGTCAATGAACTGATGGCCAGCACCATCCAGAAGATCCGCGAGACGGTGGACGCCAACACGGTGGTGGGAGATCCCATCGTGGTGGAGGACGTCACCATCATTCCTGTGTCCAAGATCTCCTTTGGATTCGGCACCGGCGGCACGGAGCTTCCCGCCAAGCCGGACAAGGGCAATCCCTTCGGCGGCGGCGGCGGCGCCGGGGTGAAGGTGATCCCCGTGTGCTTCCTGGTGGTCAGCGGCGGCAATGTGAAGGTTCTGCCCATGGCGGCCCCCGCCGAGAACAGCGTGGACCGCATTGTGGAAAAAATTCCCGAGATTATGACCATGGTCACCGACTTCAAGGACAAAAAGAAGGGCAAGACCACGGATAACCCGTGAGAAAACCCTCCATACTAACGGTATCCTTTGTTTGTATGGAGGGAAACCTTGTGGGAAGAAAACTGATCGCTCTGGCGGCGCTCTGCGTCCTCTGGCCGGGGCTGCTGATCCATACCATGGCGGCGGAGGCGCCGGCGGTTTCCGCGGCCTCCGCTGTTTTGCTGGACGCGGAGTCCGGCCGCATCCTCTATGCCCGGAATGAGAACGAGAAGCGGGCCATCGCCAGCATCACCAAGCTCATGACTGCCCTGGTGGCGGCGGAATATCTGGACGACCTGTCCCAGACCATCACCATCCAAAAGGAATGGACGGGCATCGAGGGAACCTCCCTCTACCTCAAGGCGGGGGAGGAGATCTCCCTGGAGACCCTGCTCTACGGCCTCCTCCTTCACTCGGGCAACGACGCGGCGGTGGCCCTGGCCGTCCACTGCGCCGGGGATGTGGAGACCTTCGTGGGCTGGATGAACCAGCGGGCCAGGGACCTGGGGATGACGGGGACCCACTTCTCCGACCCCAACGGCCTGGGGGATGAGGAGCACTACTCCACCGCCCTGGACATGGCCCGGCTGGGAGCCGCCTGTCTGAAAAACCCGGTGGTGGCAAAAATCGTCGCCACCAAGTCCATCGTCCTGGAGGGGCGGAGCTTCACCAACCACAATAAGCTCCTGTGGCAGTACGAGGGCTGTACTGGCATGAAGACGGGCTACACCCGGCAGGCCGGGCGGACCCTGGTGTCCAGCGCGGAGCGGGACGGCCAGAAGCTGGTCTGCGTGACCCTCAGCGACGGGAACGACTGGGCGGACCACAAGGCCCTGCTGGACTACGGCTTCGAGACCTACCCCCGTCGGGTGCTGGCGGAGGAAGGGGGGACCCTTCGCCGGATGACGGTGGAGGAAAGCCTTCTGCGTCAGGTTCCCGTGGTGGCCCGGGACACGGTGGCCTATCCCCTGAAGGAAGGGGAGCAGGTCACGGCGAAGATCCAGCTGCCCAAAACCGCCCGGGCCCCGGTGACCCAGGGGGAGATCGCGGGGACGGTGACCTTCTACAAGGGAGAGCGGCAGGTGGGCCGGACCTACCTGGTCTGGGGGAAGTCCGCCGGGCAGGATGTGATCAGCCGGGCATCCACCCGATCGCCCCTGGGGATGCTGAAGAGATGGGCGGGCGAAGAATCAACCGCGTGAGGGCATCGCTGCGTTGAACGGCGGGGTCAGGGGACCCCGCCCTACCTATTACAGGAATGAAACAAGGAGGCGGTCATGGAAGATCGACTGCAAAAGATCCTCTCGGCGGCGGGCGTCTGCTCCCGCCGGAAGGCGGAGGAGTACATAACCGCCGGTCGTGTGACGGTAAATGGAGTCACGGCCGGCCTGGGGGACCGGGCGGATCCGGAACGGGATGAGATCGCCCTGGACGGACGGGCCATCGCCCGGACCGGGAGCCGCACCGTGCTCATGCTCTATAAACCCCGGGGGGTGGTGACCACCCTCTCCGACGAGAAGGGGCGGAAGACCGTAGCCGACCTGGTCAGGGACTGCCCGGCCCGGGTGTGGCCGGTGGGACGGCTGGATATGGACTCGGAGGGTCTTCTCCTCCTCACCGACGACGGGGAGCTGACCAACACCCTCATCCACCCCCGCCACGAGGTGGAAAAGGAGTACCTGGTGTGGGTTACCGGCTTCACCCAGGAGGGGGTCCTGCGGCTGGCCCAGCCCATGACCCTGGACGGCCAGGCCCTGCGTCCGGCCCAGGTCCGCCTCATCCGCCAGGAAGGGGAGCGGACGGTCCTGTCCGTGGTCATCCACGAGGGAAAAAACCGCCAGGTCCGCCGCATGTGCGCCTTCTGCGGCATGACCGTCCGGCGGCTCAAGCGGGTGCGGGAAGGAAAGCTGGGCCTGGACCAAACCTTAAAGCCCGGTCAGTGGCGCCCGCTGACGGCGGAGGAAATGGAGCAACTGAAATGAGGGTTCTGTCTGCAAGAGTGCGATTTTTTTCTTGCAAAAATTTTGAAATCGCGCTATAATATCTGCGAAAGATGACGGGAAAAAGCCGTAAGAGGCTCGCCGCCCGTGCCAAAATCAATCATTTTGGGATATTCGGAAGAAAATTGGAGCGAAACAGCGACCGACTGGCCGCGAAATCGGAGGACGATTGCATGGCGAAAGATATTTTAGCGCTGATCAGCAGCAAGATGCACACTTTTTCCAAGGGTCAAAAACTCATTGCAAACTATATTCTGACATCCTACGACAAGGCCGCGTTTATGACGGCCAGCAAGCTGGGCAAGACCGTCCACGTCAGTGAATCCACGGTGGTGCGCTTTGCCTCGGAACTGAAATATGACGGATACCCCGCCATGCAGAAGGCGCTGCAGGAGATGATCCGAAACAAGCTGACCTCCATCCAGCGGATCGAAGTCTCCAACGACCTCATCGGCAACCAGGATGTGGTCTCCAACGTGATGCAGTCGGACATGGAAAAGATCCGCCTGACCATGGAGGAGCTGGACCGGGAAAACTTTGAAGCAGCGGTGGAAACCATCGTCAACGCCAAGAAGATCTACATTCTGGGCACCCGTTCCTCCGGCTCTCTGGCCGGGTTCATGTCCTTCTACTTCGGTCTCATGTTTGACAATGTGGTCCACGTGGGCGAGAGCGCCAACCAGGAGATTTTTGACCAGATCGTCCAGGTGGGAGAGGGCGACGTGACCATCGGCCTGTCCTTCCCCCGGTACTCCCGCCGGACCGTCCGGGCCATCAACTTCGCCCATGAGCGCGGCTCCAAGGTCATCGCCATCACCGACAGCGCCTCCAACTCCATGGCCAAGGCAGCCGACTACGTGCTGCTGGCCAAGAGCGACATGGCCTCCTTTGTGGACTCCCTGGTGGCTCCCCTGAGCCTCATCAACGCCCTCCTGGTGGCCATCGCCCGGAGCAAGTCCGACGTGGTGGATCACTTTGAGCGCCTGGAGCACATTTGGGAAGAGCATGGTATTTTTGTCAGCATGGAGGAAGAGAATCAATGATGCAGACCCAGGTGGTCGTCATCGGCGGCGGCGCGGCTGGCATGATGGCCGCGCTGTCCGCCCGGCAGGCAGGGGCCAGCGTGACCCTGCTGGAGCCCAACGAAAAGCTGGGCCGTAAACTGTATATCACCGGCAAGGGCCGGTGCAACCTGACCAACAACACCACCCCAGAGGGCGTGCTGAACAACGTGCCCCGAAACGGACGTTTTCTGTACAGCGCGGTGACGAAGTTCCCGCCCGGGGCGGTCATGGAATACTTTGAAAAACTGGGCGTTCCCCTGAAGACCGAGCGGGGGGGACGCGTTTTTCCATGCTCAGATAAGGCGGCCGACGTGATCGACGCCTTGTTTTTTGCCTTGAAAAAGGAAACGGTCACCATCCGCCGGGCCAGAGCCATGGGTCTGGAAATGACCGACGGCCGGGTCACCGGCGTGAAGCTGGAGGATGGGGTGCTCCCCGCCGGGGCGGTGATTCTCGCCACCGGCGGCGTGTCCTATCCGGGGACCGGCTCCACTGGCGACGGCTACCGCTTCGCCCGGGAGGCCGGCCACAAGATTGTGGAGCCCCGGGCCTCCCTGGTTCCTCTGGTGGAGGATGGGGATACCTGCGCCAGAATGCAGGGCCTGTCCCTGAAAAACGTGACCTTGACGGTGAAAAACCAGAAGAAAAAGGTGGTCTTCCAGGAGCAGGGGGAGATGCTCTTTACCCACTTTGGCCTCTCCGGGCCCCTGGTCCTCAGCGCCAGCGCCCACGGGGACTGGTCCAAAGACCGGTATACTGCCATCATCGACCTGAAACCTGCCTTGGACGAGGCCAAGCTGGAGGCCCGCATCCTGCGGGACGTGTCCGAGGCCCCCAACAAGGCCTTTCACAACTTCCTGGAGGGCCTGGCTCCCCGGCTCATGATCCCGGTGCTGTGCGAGAAGGCGGACATCCCCCCGGACATGCCCGTGAACACCATGACCAAGGGCCAGCGCCGCCGGCTCATGGAGACCATGAAGCATTTTGCCATCCCCATCGCCGGCACCCGGCCTGTAAAAGAGGCCATCATCACCGCCGGCGGGGTCAAGACCGGGGAGATCGACCCCGGCACCATGATGTCCAAGAAGACCCGGGGCCTCTTCCTGGCGGGAGAGGTCATCGACGTGGACGCCTATACCGGCGGCTTCAACCTGCAAATCGCCTGGTGTACCGGCAGGGTGGCCGGGGAGAGCGCCGCCCGATACGCAGAGGAGGAGAGAGCATGAGCATCTACAGCATCGCCATCGACGGCCCCTCCGGGGCGGGAAAGAGCACCCTGGCCAAGGCCCTGGCTGCCCGGTTGGGATTCCTGTATGTGGACACCGGGGCCATCTACCGCACCGTGGGCCTCTATGTGGCCCGCCAGGGGGGGGATTGCTCCAAGGAGGAGGACGTGCTGCCCTGCCTGAAAACCATTGATATCTCCATGGAGTATGGGGAGGACGGCCTCCAGCACATGATCCTCAACGGGGAGGATGTTACCGCCGACATTCGGAAGAACGAGGTCTCCCGGTATGCCTCCCAGGTGTCTCCTATCCCCGGCGTTCGGGCCTTCCTGCTGGACATGCAGCGGGCCATGGCCCGGGAGAACAGCGTCATCATGGACGGCCGGGACATCGGCACTGTGGTGCTCCCCGACGCCGACCTGAAGATCTTTCTCACCGCCTCCGTGGAGGAGCGGGCCCGCCGCCGCCACAAGGAGTTATTGGAAAAGGGTCAGGAGATCCCCTTTGAGACGGTAAAGGAGGAGATCGCCCAGCGGGACTATGCCGACACCCACCGGGCGGCGGCTCCCTTGAAGCAGGCGGAGGACGCCGTGGTGGCGGACACCTCCAGCCTGAACCTGGAGGAGAGCCTGGAACTCCTCCAAACCATCGTGAAAGAGAGGCTGAAGCTTTGAGAAAGTATGACATCGCCCATACCCTGGCCAAGGCGATTTTTGGGATCGCCACCGTTTTCAAGCCGACCAAGGTTTTCGGCCGGGAGAATATTCCCGAGGGACCGGCGCTCATCTGCGCCAACCATGTGTATAACAGCGATCCCTTCTACATTCTGACCGCCTTTCCCCGGAAGGAACGGGTCTGGATCATGGCCAAGGAGGAGATCAGCCACTGGCCGGTGGTGGGTTCCGTGCTGAACTGGTTCGGGTTCCTGATCTGGGTCAAGCGGGGCAAGGCCGACGTGGGCGCTGTGAAGGCAGCCCTGAAAGCCTTGAAGGGGGGAGAGAAGCTCCTCATCTTCCCGGAAGGAACCCGCAACGACGAGATCGGCGACGGCAAGACCGGTGCCGCCATGATGGCTATCCGCGCCCGGGTCCCCATCCTTCCGGTCTACATTTCCAGTGAGCGCGGCCTCTTTACCCCGGCGAGGGTTTGTATCGGGGAAGCCTACCTGCCCTTTACCGAGGACCGCAAGGCCACCTCGGAGGACTATCAGGCGGCCACCGATGTGATGATGGAAAAGATCAAGGCCCTGGGCCGGGAGGCATTGCCATGAGAGAAGTCATTCTGGCCAAGTCCGCAGGCTTCTGCTTCGGCGTCCGCCGGGCGGTGGAGCTGGCCCAGAAGATCGCCGAGACCGGCCAGCCCTACGTGATGCTGGGGCCGGTCATCCACAACGACAACGTCATCGAGGAGCTGGCCGCCCGGGGCGTGGGCTGCGTGGATTCCATTGATCAGGTTCCGGCCGGGTGTGGGGTCATCATCCGCTCCCACGGGGAGGGAAAGGCGGTCTATGACAAGCTGGAGGAGATGGGCTGCCCCATTGCCGACGCCACCTGCGTCAACGTGTCCAAGATCCATCAGATCGTGAAGGACGCCAGCGACCGGGGCCGGCAGGTCGTCATCATCGGCGCGCCGGAGCACCCCGAGGTGAAGGCCATCGCCGGGTGGTGCCAGGGGGCAAAAGTCTTTCGGAATGAAGATGAGTTGTCGATTTTCCTTGAAGAGGACAAAGAAAATTCACAAAAACCGCTTACCTTGGTTTCCCAAACTACATCTACGGATAAAATTTGGACTCCCTGCAGAGAAAAAGTAAAAAAAGAGTGTACAAACGCAGAAATTTTTGATACAATATGTGATGCTACGTGTAAGCGGCAATCAGAAGCACAGCGTCTGGCGGAGCACTGCGGCGCAATGATCGTGATCGGCGACCGAAAAAGCTCCAACACGAACCGTCTTGCTGAGTTATGCCGGGCGCACTGCCCGCTGGTTCTCCACATCAGCCGGGCTGAGGAGCTTGACCGGAGTATGGTAAGCGGGGTAGCTTCTGTGGGAATCACCGCCGGCGCGTCTACACCGGGGTGGATAATAAAGGAGGTCAAAAACAAAATGAGCGACGAGCTGAACAATGTTATGGAGATCGAAGAGTCTTTCGCAGACATGCTGGAGAGATCCATCAAAACTTTAAATACTGGAGATAAGGTCACTGGTGTCGTTACCGGCATCACCGCTACCGAGGTCAACGTGGACCTGGGCACCAAGCACGCCGGTTACATTCCCATCTCCGAGCTGTCCGACGACCCCACCGTGAAGGTTGAGGACATCGTGAAGATCGGCGACGAGATCGAGACCTATGTCATGCGCGTCAACGACATGGAGGGCGTTGCCACCCTGTCCAAGAAGCGTCTGGACACCGTGAAGAACTGGGACGCCATTGAGGCTGCCGTGGAAGACAAGACCGTCATGGAAGGCGTCGTCACCGAGGACAACAAGGGCGGCATCGTGGTCAACGTCAAGGGCATCCGCGTCTTCGTCCCCGCTTCCCAGACCGGTATGCCCCGCGGCGCCGATCTGTCCGAGATGATCAAGGAGCGCGTCCAGCTGCGCATCACCGAGGTCAACCGCTCCCGCCGCCGTGTGGTGGGCTCCATCCGCGCCGTGGCCGCAGAGGCCCGCGCTGCCAAGGCCGCTGAGGTCTGGGAGAACATCGAGGTTGGCAAGAGATACGAGGGTACCGTGAAGTCCCTGACTTCCTACGGCGCATTCGTGGACATCGGCGGCGTTGACGGCATGGTCCACGTTTCCGAGCTGTCCTGGAGCCGCATCAAGAACCCCGCAGAGGTGGTTTCCGTCGGCGACGCAGTTTCCGTCTATGTCATCTCCTTCGATCCCGAGAAGAGAAAGATCTCTCTGGGCATGAAGGATCGCAGCCAGGATCCCTGGGAGAAGTTCACCTCCACCTACGAAGTGGGCTCCGTGGCAAGCGTCCGCGTGGTCAAGCTGATGACCTTCGGCGCATTTGCTGAGATCGTTCCCGGCGTGGACGGCCTGATCCACATTTCCCAGATCGCTGATCACCGCATCGAGAAGCCCGGCGACGTCTTGGAAGAGGGTCAGATCGTTGACGTGAAGATCACCGAGATCGACGAGGAGCGCAAGAAGGTTTCTCTGTCCATCCGCGCTCTGCTGAACGACGCTGCCGACGAAGAGGCAGAGGACGCTGAGTAATCCATCCAACTTGGAATAACTTCTGCGGCAGAAACACAGAATGAAGAAAGGGGGACTGCCGTATGGTTGGTCCCTCTTTTTATCAAAAAATTAAAGGGTGGTTTTCCGAAAACTCTACTACCACCCAAACGAATGGAGGACAAACCATGGCTACCATTACCAAAGATACCATCGTGGGTGATATCCTGGACATCGCACCTGAGGCTGCGCCTGCTTTCCTGAACATCGGCATGCACTGCCTGGGCTGCCCTGCGTCCCGGAATGAGACCGTCGAGGAAGCCTGCATGGTTCACAACACTTCTGTTGACGACCTGGTCAAGGAGCTCAACGATATCATCGCAGCCAACAAGAAGTAAAAAGCCTGATAAAAGGGGCGGGATTTCCCGCCCCTTTTTTGTGGGAAGAAAGGATTTGCCATGAACAAACTGGAATTGTCCCGCCGTCTGGCCGCCATCGCCGCCCAGGTCCCCCAAGGGGCCAGGCTGGCCGACGTGGGCACAGACCACGCCTACCTGCCGGTCTGTCTGCTGCTGGAAGGGACCATTTCCCAGGCGGTGGCCTCGGACGTAAACGAAGGCCCCCTCCAGCGGGGCCGGGAGACCGCCCGGATCTACGGGGTAGAGGAGCAGATTGCTTTCCGCTGCTGTGACGGTCTGGCGGGCATCGGCCCGGACCAGGCGGATACCGTGGCCATCTGCGGCATGGGGGGAGAACTCATCGCCCGCATTCTGGGCCAGGCCCCCTGGACCAAGACGGCCCTCCTGCTCCTCCAGCCCATGAGTTCCCAGCCGGAGCTGCGCCGGTGGCTGCTGGACCACGGCTACCTCATCCGGCAGGAGCGGGTGGTGAAAGAGGGGGAGAAGTACTATGTGATCCTCACAGTCACCGGCGGTGTGAATGCAATCCCCTATACCCCCGCCGAGCTGTGGGTGGGCCGCCAGAACCCGGGGGAGGATAACCCCCACCGCAAGGCGTACTTGGAAGACCAGATCCGCCGGAGAGAGCGGGCGCTGACAGGCATGAAGCAGGGCAGCGTGAATCAGGAGGCCCTGGCCCGGGAGGAAACCCTCCTGGCGGGACTCAGAGCCATGGAAAAGGAGTGGAGCGCATGGCAACGGTAAGAGAGATCTACGACCTGCTGGACCGGAAGGCCCCCTTCCGGTATCAGGCGGGCTTTGACAACGCGGGCTTCCTGGTGGGCCGGGGAGACCGGGGGGTCACCAAGGTTCTGGTGGCCCTGGACATTACCCCCGAGGTCATCAGGGAAGCCGTGGAGGAGGGCTGCCAGCTCATCGTGGCCCACCACCCGGTCATCTGGGGCCAGATCGGACAGGTCACCGACGAGACCTCCACCGGCCGGAAACTCCTGGCCCTGATGGAGAACAACATCGCCGCTATCTGCGCCCACACCAATCTGGACGCTGCCGAGGGGGGCGTGAATTCCGAGCTGGCCCGGCTGGTGGGCCTGGAAAACCCGGTTCCCCTGGAGGTGGACGGGGAGGACGAGAACGGCGTGGCATACGGCATCGGCCGGGTGGGCCTGCTGTCCGGCGGCCCCATGTCCCTGAGGGACTTTGCCAGCCGGGTCAAGAAGGCCCTGGATCTGGAAGGGGTTCGGGTCATGGACGCAGGGGTTCCTGTCCGTAAAGTGGCGGTGGGCGGCGGCGCCTGCGGCAGTATGCTCCCCCTGGCCAAAGCCCAGGGCTGCGACACCTTCCTGACCTCCGACCTGAAGCACGACCTTTATCTGGAGGCCAGAGTCCTGGGGGTGAACCTGCTGGATGCCGGCCACTACTCCACTGAGACTGTGGTCTGTCCCGTGGTGAAAACCTGGCTGGAGGAGGCCTTCCCCGGCCTGGAGGTGGAGATTTCCGCCCATCAGGGGGAGGTTTTCGCATATTTCTAAGGAAGACTACTTGTCAAGGGGCGCTCTCTATGATAAAATTACTTAGTTAAAGATTGCGCAGGACAAGCTGAGAGAGTTGTCCCGCGAATATTTTATAAAGTTAGGAAGGGAACGATACCTATGTCCGGACATTCCAAGTGGCATAATATTCAGAAGACCAAGGGCGCAGCCGACGCAAAGCGCAGCGCCGCATTCACCAAGATCGCCAAGGAGATCATCGTGGCCGTCAAGACCGGCGGCTCCGGCGACCCCGCCAACAACTCCCGTCTGGCTACCGTCATTGCCAAGGCAAAGTCTGCCAACATGCCCAACGACAACATCAAGCGCACCATCGACAAGGCCCTGGGCGCCAACAACACCGACAACTACGAGTCTGTGGTCTATGAGGGCTACGGTCCCAGCGGCGTGGCCGTCATCGTGGAGGCCCTGACTGACAACCGTCAGCGCACCGCACCCGAAGTCCGCCACCTGCTGGAC
This sequence comes from Oscillospiraceae bacterium, assembly GCA_016295225.1. GTDB lineage: Bacteria > Bacillota > Clostridia > Oscillospirales > Oscillospiraceae > Evtepia. The sequence continues at coordinate 15,412 of JAEDLP010000022.1, forward strand.
AAGTACGGCAAGGGCCTGGGCGCCACCGGCTGCGTGTCCTGGTCCTTCGACCGCAAGGGCGTTATCATCCTGGCCAATGAGGACGGCGACCTGGATGAGGATACCGTCATGATGGACGCCCTGGACTGCGGAGCCTCCGACATCGAGCCCGAGGAGGAGTGCTTCACCATCTACACCGAGCCCGACGACTGCGGCTCCGTGGCCTCCGCCATGGAAGCCAAGGGCTATGTCTTCGCCTCCGCCCAGGTGGAAATGGTCCCCCAGAACTACGTCACCCTGACTGACCCCGCCGATATCAAGAACATGGAAAAGCTCATCGACTTCCTGGAAGATAACGACGACGTGCAGAACGTGTACCACAACTGGGAGCAGGAGTAAGCACCAGATATTGTTTGAGTTTCCCTTACTTTGGATAGTATCTCTTAACTTTTTCGCTCATTTTGTCTGAGAGATGCGGGAAAATTCCGGGGAACAATGATATACGTCAAGGTTTTACAGACCTCAAAACCTACCACCAAAATCACCTTTTTGCGTCATTGCGAAAGGGTGATTTTTTATGCTGGCAAAGGAATGTTTATCGGAGTTCAGACTGGACTGTGAGCTGCGCAGACTGAGCAAGCGGACGATCAAGGGGTACTACAACAACAACGCCCGATGCCTGACCTATCTGGAGCGGCAGTATGGCATCTATGAGATGGAAGAGATCAAACCGCCCCATTTGAAAAGTTATTTTCAGGAACTCATCGGGCAGGGCCTTTCCTCTTCCTATGGCAACGGTATCCTGAAAGGGGTGCGGGCATTCTTCAAATATGCGGTGGAAGAGGGATATTTGGCGGTTAATCCCGCCCTGAAGGTGCGCTGGCAGAAGGAAGGAAAGGTTCTGATCAACACGTTTACGGATCAGGAGGTAGAGCGGATGATTGGAGCCTTTAACTACAAGACCTATCTATCCGCTCGGAATAAACTGATTCTGGCCATTGCCTTTGACACGGGGGCAAGGAACTCTGAGATCTGCGGGATAGGGTGCCAGGACATCCGGGATAACGTCATCCTGATCCATGGGAAGGGGAACAAGGAGCGGTGTGTGCCACTGACACCGTATCTCAAAAAGCTGATGCTGAAATATGAACGGTTGCGGAAGGAATACTTTCTGGACAAGCCTTTGAATTATGATAACTATCTGCTTTCCAGGACAGGAAGGCCCCTGACCACGGAAGCCCTGGAGCATGTCTTTACTAAGGCCAACGAAAAGGCGAAGGTGAGGGACACGGTTCGTTGTTCTCCCCACACGGCACGGCATTATTACGCGCAGTGCAACCTGAGAAATGGTCTGGACGTGTATTCCTTGTCTCGGCTGCTGGGCCATGAGAACATCAATATCACCAAGCGGTACTTACAGTCCATCCAAGATGAGAGCATTGTAAGTCTGGCGGTGCAGTCCAGCCCCTTGTCGAACCTGAAACTATGAGGGGGATATTTTGTCCTGGTCTTTATATAACGAGCCAATAATTCCCCCCTCGGGATACCAGCTCTAAAATTATCGAAAGTGCCAGGAAATTGCTGGATTTTTCCGGGGTTCATGCACAAGAAATCATCGTGTCGTTTGGAGTCAGTTTGGGAGCTTGCCACCCATCTCAATAGGGCAAAAAGAAGACCACCTCGGAGCGTTTTAAGCCTCCGGGGTGGTTTCGCTTTGCTCTGTAGATTCTCGTTCCAGAAGTTCGTGAATAGCACGGTTAATAAGGCCGTTCACAGACTCACCCCGGGCTGATGCGTGGGCTTTCATGACCTCGCGTTCTTCTGCGGTCATGCGAATCTCAACGCGAACGAACTTTTCCATATATGCTTGCTGTGCCCGCTTCTGAGCGGCTGTTTTCTCTGCCATGGCTCTGTCCCCTTTCTGGAGATTCATGTTGTCCCCATTATACCAAGGATTTTAGCACAAAGGAATATCTACCGAGAGATACATTTTGAACAAATATCTACCGGTAGAATTGTGCTGTATGCCAATTGATATCTACCGTTAGATATGCTATTATAATACCAGAGATGAGGGAGCAAACCCGACGACAAAACCCGCAGCCAGTGACACGGACATGGGCCACGAGAGAGAAGGGCCTGAACAACTGGCACTCTCACCACATTACAGAAAAGGAGCAAACCGATATGTCAAGCATCGAAATCAGCGAGAAGATCAGAGCCCTCAAGGAATGGGAAGAGGTCATTGCCGAGGCGCAGGCCGAAGCAGAGGCTATTAAGGACAGCATCAAAGCCGAGATGTCCGCCCGACAGGTAGAAGAGCTGGAAGCCGACACCTTCATCGTCCGCTGGACTTCCGTCCTCAGCAACCGCTTCGACACTACCGCTTTTAAGAGGGAGCACAACGACCTGTACCAGCAGTTTACCAAGCAGACCACCAGCCGGAGATTCTCCATTGCATAAGAAAAGCCCCTTGCGTGAACACCGACCAAAGTAACCACGCAAAGAGCTCGACCACTAACCACACAGGGGAGTGGGTACGACCATTATAAAGTATCCACTCCCTCTTGTCAAACAGGAAGGAGAAAAATGCTGTGAAACCCCTTACTTCGTATAACCGAGTGGCCGGATATCTGAACAAGATTTTCGACCTGCTGAATGAAGAGTTTTTTGAAAACTCACTTTCAAGGCCCACCATCACCATCCAGTCCACCCCCCGAGCCTACGGGCATTTCTCTCTGCGGGAAGATACCTGGGTCTCCAAGCTGGGAGCCAGCCACGAGATCAACATCGGGGCGGGGACTCTGGCCCGTCCCATCGAGTCTGTTACCGCTACTTTGCTCCACGAGATGATCCACTACTACAACTACGAGCAGGGCATCCAGGATTGCAGCCGGAGCGGCACCTACCACAACAAACGGTTCAAGGAAGCAGCCGAATCCAGAGGGCTTATCGTAGAGCGCAGTGACAAGTACGGATGGTCGCACACATCCCCTGGAGATGCGCTTCTTGACTTTGTGCTGGAGCATGGTCTCACCGACATTCTGATTAACCGGAACGAGTACACGGGATTTCAAATCCCCGGCACCGGCACCCACAGCGGCGTAGAAGAAGGGCCCGCTCGGAAGAAGTCCAGCACGAGGAAATACCTCTGTCCCTGCTGCGGCATGAGTGTCCGGGCCACCAAGACTGTCCGGGTCAAGTGCATGGACTGTGACGAACCGTTGGTGCTTGCAGGGTGATGCCTCCATAAAGGTGTACCTTTACGACACAGCGAAGAAGAAGTCAGAACAGCGTCCAGGAAGGTTCCCTTGGTTTATTTGGACATTTCCGAAAACCCAGGGGCCTTTCTGGACAGAACAGGAGACAACGATGGAGAGCAGAACATTTTACTATGCCCGGGTGAGCAGCCAGGAGCAGAACCTTGACCGACAGATCGAGGCATTTAAGGCCATGGGAGCCACAGAGCGGGACATCGTAACAGACAAGCAATCCGGCAAGGACTTGGAACGAGTGGGATATATGGCCCTGCGTACTACCCTGCTGAGAAAAGGAGATACCCTTGTGGTCAAATCCCTGGACAGACTGAGCCGAAACAAAGCCGACATCAAGAACGAGCTGCAATACTACCGGGACAACGGCATTCGAGTCAAGGTGCTGGATTTACCCACAACTTTGATGGACTGCCCAGAAGGTCAAGAGTGGGTCATGGACATGGTCAATAACATCCTGATCGAAGTCCTGGGAACGATTGCTCAGCAGGAACGGGAGACAACCCGTCAGAGACAGGCAGAGGGCATCCGGGCAGCAAAGTCCAAGGGCAAGCACTTGGGACGGCCTAGAGCAATAAAGCCCGATAATTGGGAGGGAGTCACCCAGCGATGGAGAGCCGGAGAAATTACGGCAGTAGAGGCTATGAGACAGACTGGATTGAAACGCGGCACATTCTATGCCTTTGTGAAGCAGGAGAAAACGACCTGAGGGGGGCCTTTCTCACAGGGACTATTAAAGTAGCTTGAAAAATCCCTCCCTTGAGGATAGGATAGCTTGAAAAACTCACTTCAAAAAGCGTCGGGCAGAAAGGAGCCGCTCGATGCTCATTTTTTGTAGGGCTTAGGATTGTTTGTCAATCCCAAGATGTAGTCCGTGGAGGTCTTGTAGAGTTCAGCCAAAGCAATCAGGATATCAGTAGGAATGTCCCGGTATCCTTGCTCATAACGAAAGTATTGCGGTTGTGGCATTTGTAGGTGGGCGGCAACCTGGCGCTGGGTCATGTCATGGTCTTCTCTCAGTTCCCGTATTCTGGGGTAGTATCCCATTGTCTCACCTCAATATCCATTTGGGTATCTTGACAATACAATGGAAG
>JAEDLP010000133.1 GCA_016295225.1 Oscillospiraceae bacterium
TTACCACCGCTTTCCGAGAAAGTCAACCCCTAATTTTCACTTTTTTCGATTTTTTCCACATTTTCTTTTCCCAGGTGGAAATCCAGGCCCGAAATCTCCTTTCCCCGGGCCAGTTTTCCACACATCGCGCCCTTTTTCCCCCGAAAGGATTCCCCCATTGCGTTCTCAGCCGCCATACGTTATAATATGGTGTATTCCCGATCAACCAAAGGAGGCTGTTCTATGCCGATTAAAATACCCAACTCTCTCCCCGCCCGCGAGATCCTGGAGGGAGAAAACATTTTCGTCATGACCGAATACCGGGCCATGCATCAGGATATCCGTCCCCTGAAGATTCTGATCCTGAACCTGATGCCCACCAAGATCGTCACGGAGACCCAGCTGCTGCGGAAGTTCTCCAACACCCCCCTGCAGATCCAGGCGGAGCTGCTCCAGACCGTGAGCCACGAGGCCCAGAACGTAGACCGCAGCCACCTGGAGTCCTTCTACACCACCTTTGATGAAATCAAGGACAAGTATTACGACGGCATGGTCATCACCGGAGCCCCCGTGGAGAACCTGGACTTTGAGGACGTGGACTACTGGGACGAGCTGTGCCAGATCATGGATTGGTCCAAGACCCACGCCCACTCCACCCTCCACATCTGCTGGGGCGCCCAGGCCGGTCTCTACTACCACTATGGCGTCCCCAAGCATTCTCTGCCCAAGAAGGTCTTCGGCGTCTTCGACCACCAGGTATTAAAACCCTCCTCGCCCCTGTTCCGGGGCTTTGACGACCGGTTCTACGCGCCCCACTCCCGCCACACCGAGGTGCTGGAGGAGGACATCCGCAAGGTCCCCGACCTGGAAGTCCTGGCGGTCTCTGATGAGGTGGGCGTCTTCGCGGTGAAGACCGAGGACAGCCGCCAGTTCTTCTTCCTGGGCCACCTGGAGTACGACCGCAACACCCTGGCCCTGGAATACCAGCGGGATGTGGACAAGGGCCTGGAGATTGACGTGCCCAAGCACTACTTCCCCAACGACGACCCCACCCAGACCCCCGTTGTCCGGTGGCGCTCCGCCGGCCAGCTCATCTACACCAACTGGCTGAACTACTACGTCTACCAGACCACCCCCTATGATTTGAACACCTTAAACCAACCCAAGGAGTAAGTTGAACCTGGGACCGTGTACCCCCTCTCTATAGGCGGCGTACACGGTCCTTTCCGTTTTTCCCGTCCAAAAATAACACAGCCGTAACAGAACGGTGAATCTTCTCGTAACCTCTCTTAAGTTTTTATTAAATCCCTTGACTTTGCGCCCCCGCTTTACTATAGTTTCCACAAACTCCATAAAATGAAAGGGAGGTTCTCCATGACAACTGAAAAGAAAAAAATTGTTGCCGTGCTTTTGGCGGCCATCCTCCTGATTGGCGTGATCTTCAGCGCCGCCGCCAGCCTGGTCACCGTCCGGGCCATCAGCGACCTGAAGGCTGCCATCGGACTCACCACCGACGAGACCCAGGAGGACGACATCCCCATCATGAACGGGGAGTTCTGGATTCGCTCCACCAAAAACATCTCCGACGCCTACCGCTCCGGCAGTGACGCCGGCCTCAGCGCCAAGGACAAGGAGACCCTGGAGATGGCCTCCGCCGTGCTGGAGGAGATCATCACCGAGGACATGACCCCCTACGAAAAGGAGAAAGCAGTCTACGACTGGATGACCACCGAGCTCACCTACGACACCGGCGTCCTCCAGGTGATCCCCCAGACCAGCGAGGACTGCGACAATCCCTACGGGGTGCTGAAATACCACAACGCCGTCTGCGTGGGCTACGCCACCACCTTCCGCCTGTTCCTGCAGATGCTGGACATCGAATGCATGGTGGTCCACAACACCGAGCGCTACCACTCCTGGAACCTGGTGAAGCTGGATGACGACTGGTACCACGTGGATATCTACTCCGACCAGGGCGCCGCCAGCTATGCCAACTTCAACATGAATGACGAGATGGCCGGACAGGGCCACGAATGGGACCGGGACTTCTTCCCCGCCGCCAACGGCCTGACCTACAACTACGCCATCCAGAACAAGGAAGGGATCGAGGATATCTACCAGATCCCCGCCCGTCTGCGGCAGGCTCTGGAGGAACAGCAGGGGCTGGTGGCCCTGGGCTTTGACGCCATCGACGAGCCCCACGCCCAAATCGTGGAGGCCATGCTCTCCGGCATCCAGTCCTTTGTGGATTCCGGGGACTACGGTCCCCTGTGGATGGACTGGAGCTGGCTCCATGTCACCGGCAGCGAGTATGTGCTGGCCGTCCACATCTACGGCTTTGAGCAGGAGGAGCCCGCACCGGACATCTCCGAAGAGGACCAGGCAAAGATCGAGGCGGCCATAGATGAGGCCTTCGGCGTGGACGTGGACTGGTCCAGCATCGAGGACGCCATGGAGAACGACGCCGATATGGTAGAAGCAGAGGCGGTGGGTTAATCTATGAGACGACTGCTCCCCCTGTTTCTAACCGGGCTGCTGATCCTGGCCCTGGCCGGCTGCGGCGGAAACGAAACGTCTCCCGCCCAGACCGCCGACATGGAGGCCATGCAGACAGCCCTCCTGGCCGCCGATCCCACCCTGCCGGAGATGCGCTCCATCACCAGCCAGGTGGGGGACGCGGAAACCCTCTTCACCTACGTCTCCGACCTGCCCTATGAGCAGGTAGACGACTTTCTCCTCTCCTACTCCGCCGAGGGCAAGGCCGACGAGATCGCCGTCATCGCCGTGAAGGACCCGGCGGACGCGGAAGCCGCCGCCGACACCCTCCGGGCCCACCTGGACCAGCGGCTGACCCTTTTTCGCCAGTACAGCCCCGACGAGGTCAGCCGGGCGGAAAAGGCCCTGGTCTTCACCCGGGATCAATACGCCGTCCTCCTCATCTGCGACGGCAATCAGGACGTAAAAGCCGCTTTTGAGGAATTTCTGACCGCAGCCCAATAAGCGCCACAAGCCAGAACATCCCCCGCTGCAAAAAGGCAGCGGGGGATGTTTTTCGTCTGTCAGAAGCGGGGTTACGGCTCCACCAAGCCCCTGTCGATGAAAATCACCGACCGGCCGGCGGGGTCCTTGTGGATGCTCCGGCAGACCCGGGGGCCGTAAGGGCCGGGATGGGAGGGGGCCTCCGTCCGCAGGCAGTCCAGGTGGCGCAGGTGGGCCCCAACCATCCGTTTCGGCTGGGGGGTGGGGTAGTGGCTGGCCAGATACCGGTCAAAGGGCAGGTCCTCCACCGCCGACAGAGTCTCCTTCAGCACCGGCACCGGGGCGGACTCCCGGCCCAGCATCAGCAGGGTGGGGTTCAGGGCGTCCCCTGCCAGCAGGAGGCCCTCCTCCTCCAGCAGCAGACCCACGGACCCCCGGGTGTGGCCCGCCAGGGAGACCACCCGGCCATGAAGCCCACCCAGGTCAAAGACCGTCCCGGGAACCAGATCCTCCACCTCGTAGGCAGGGGGCTCCCCCGTGGTCATCCGGCTGTGGGCGGCCAGCAGATGCCAGTCGGCCCGGTTGGCGTACACCTTGGGGAACCGGTGGTTGGCCCCGATGTGGTCGGCGTGGCCGTGGCTGTTGAGGACCAGACAGTCCGTGTCCACGTGCTCCGCCAGGAAGGACGGCAGGTCCCCCTTCCCCTGGCCGGTGTCCCAGAGGATGGCCAGCCTGTCCCCCCGGACCAGGGTGCAGTAGTCCCGATAGTCCTCCTCGATATGCCAGACCCGGGGGGTGATGGCTTGATAATGCATGAACCTCCTCCTT
>JAEDLP010000134.1 GCA_016295225.1 Oscillospiraceae bacterium
CCTGACCGAGACCCTGGACGCCATCCAGATGGCCAACCGGGCCGGCTACACCGCCGTCATCTCCCACCGCTCCGGCGAGACCGAGGACACCACCATCGCCGACCTGTCCGTGGCTCTGAACGCCGGCCAGATCAAGACCGGCGCACCCAGCCGCACCGACCGCGTGGCCAAGTACAACCAGCTCCTGCGCATCGAGGAGGAACTGGACGATGTCGCTGTCTATCTGGGCCGTGACGCTTTCTTCAATCTGAAGTAAACACCCAAAACCAATCAGACTTCCAAGAAGCCTCCCTCTGACAAGGGAGGCTTCTTGGCCATTGCGGGAAAATCACCTGGGCCGCCCCTACAAATCGGCTGGTGGATACCAAGAAACGCAGGCTGTCTCACCCCCATTCTTCCTGATTTCCCTGCAAATCCCGGAAATTCCCCCTATTTACTGGACTTTTCTCCAAAATTGTGCGATACTAAGATAATATTCTATGCATCCAACCTAAGAGAAGGAGGAATTTGGACGTGAAGCAAAACAACCGTGTCCTTTCGGCATTTCTGGCCCTGGTGATGCTGCTCACCCTTCTGCCGCTCCCCATGGCCGGCGCAGCCGGGACCGCCGTCTACAACGGCGTCACGTACAGCACCGACTACACCACCTGGCGTCAGGGTGACCCTGCCTGGGGCAACACCGCCCTGGGGGATTTACATACCCTCGGCGGCTCCGGCTGCCTGGTCTCTGCCATCGCCATTCTCATGTGCCATTCCGGCGCCTATGACCCCGCCAGCCTGAACCCCGGCGTGTTACGGGACTGGCTTGACTCCAAGGGCTGCATCAGCCACAGCTCCGACCGGTCCAAGGACGCCCTGCTGTCCTTTGGTCTCATCACGTCCAGCCTCTCTCCCCGGTTTTACTTTGTGAACCAGGAGTTCTTCTCCACCTCCACGCCACTGCCGGACGTCTGCCTGCGCATCAGCGAGCTCATCGCCAGCGGGTACTACGTGGTGGCCCGGGTGAAGAACAGCGGACACTTCGCGGCCGTGGCCAACGTGGTGGACGGGGACGCCCGGCTCTATGACTCCGGCTACGTCTCCAAGCGGCTGCTGTCCGAGTACGACGGCACCATCGGCGGTCTGATCTACTTCAAGGCCAACAAATCCGGCAAGGATACCATTCTGCCCTCCTTCGCCGCCCCCACTTCCCCCACCATCACCAACCTGTCCGAAACCTACGGCACCGGGGACAACATTTCTCTGACCTGGACCGCCGCCAACCTGGCCACCCACTACAATGTCTACGTGGATCAGAAACAGGCCGACGGCTCCTGGAAGTCCAACTATAAGTGCTACTTCTACGCCAATTCCCCCCTCTCCCTGGATGCCCTCCCCGCCGGGCAGTACCGGGTGAAGGCCCAGGCCGCCAACGCCAACACCAACCCCTGGACCTATGCCGACTCGGAGTACAAAACCTTCACGGTGAAATCCGGCTATCTGACCATTACATACAACGCCAACGGCGGGACCTGCTCCACCGGCTCCCAACTGGTGAAGCAGTGGACCACTTATGACCTGCCCACCCCCACCCGGTCGGGGGCCGCCTTCCTGGGCTGGTACACCTCTGACGGGAAGATGGTCAACAACGCCTCCACCGTCTCCACCAGCAAGGGCCACACCCTCACCGCCAAGTGGGACACCGGTGGCGTGGGCTTCAAAAAGACCGCCACCTACAACAACCAGTTCAAGGACGTCTCCAAGAGCGCCTGGTACTACAACAGCATCGCCTCGGTCTACGCCTACGGCCTGATGAACGGCGTGGAGAACAACAAGTTTGAACCCGCCTCCAAGATCACCACCGCCCAGGCCATCACCTTGGCCGCCCGGATGCGGAAGCTGTACACCACCGGCAGCGGTTCCTTCTCTGCCACCTCTCCCTGGTACAAGGCCTACAGCGACTATGCCCTCAGCCAGAAGATCATCACCTCCGTGCCCTCCAACATGGAGGCCACCCTGACCCGGCAGGAGTTCGCCTCTATCCTGGCCAACGCCCTGCCCGACGCCGCTCTGCCCTCCATCAACACGGTGAAGGCCGGCTCCATCCCCGACGTCTACCGCTCCGATGCCGCCATCTACAAGCTCTATCGGGCGGGCGTCTTTGCCGGCAACGACGCCTCCGGCACCTTCCGGCCCAACGATCCCATCTCCCGGGCTGAAGTGGCCACCGTCCTGGTCCGCATGGCCGATCCCAACGCCCGGGTGCTCTTTACGTTAGGTAAATGAAACCCGCTGCGAAAAAGCTCCTGATAGCGGCGGTCCTCCTGCTGCTGACCGCCCTCTGTCTGCTCTTCCTGTTTGGCTCCACCGATGACATGGTCACCGTAATCTACGACGTGGACTCGGATCAGATCACATCGCCCATTCGTCTGGCCCTGGTCACCGATCTGCATTCCTGCGATTACGGGGAGGGCCAGGAGGATCTGCTGGCGGCCCTGCAACAGGCTGACCCCGACGCAGTCCTCCTGGGAGGCGACATCATCGACGACGATCTTCCCCGGGACAAGGCCGAGGAATTCGTCACCCAGGCCGCCAAAATCTGGCCCACCTTCTATGTCTCCGGCAACCACGAGTACCGGAGGGAGGACATGGCCGACATCAAAGCCTTCCTCCGGGCGTCCGGCGCGGTGGTCCTGGAGGGCCATTGCCAGACCCTGACGGTGAACGGCCAGACCATCCAGCTTTGCGGCGTGGACGACCCCGCGGGCATCGGTGACCCAGCCTTCGACCGGCAGCTCTTCCAGGCCTGTCAGGAGACCGACCCCACCCTGTTCACCGTGCTCCTGTCCCACCGGCCGGAGCGCATCGACCAGTATCGGGCGTACGGCTTCGACCTGGTTCTGTCCGGCCACGCCCACGGCGGCCAGTGGCGCATCCCCGGTCTGCTCAACGGCCTGCTGGCCCCCAACCAGGGCCTCTTCCCAGATTACGCCGGGGGACGGTACGACTTCCCCGACTGCACCTTCCTGGTGAGCCGGGGCCTGGCCAGGGAAACCACCTTCGTTCCCCGCCTGTTCAACCCGCCGGAGCTGGTCATCGTTCATCTCACCTGAGAAAAGAAAGGACGAAACACCATGGACAAACCTACCCTGCAAATGATGCGGGTCTTTCTCTTCGCCGCCGTGACCCTGCTGGGCGGCACCTACTTCCCGCTGATCAGCATGATTGAGCCCCTGAAAATCACCCTGCTCATCAGCTTTTTCCTGTTCTACGGGGTCATGGGCAACCTGATGCACCGGCTCTTCGGCAAGGGTAAGGCCGGAAAGCTCTTCCTCATGACCCTGGGCTTCACCGCCCTGGGGCTGGTGGGCCGGTTTCTCCTGGCCAACGGAAACACCGCCGACTTCACCCTGGAGAATATCCTGGGCTTTCTCATCACCATCCCGACCTATACCATCATGGCCTATAAGCTGATTCCCAGGTCGGAGTAACAGACGAAAATAGGCCGCAAAGCTCCCGCTCGATTGTGAACAGCCCCAGCTTGTGCGGACAGCACAGGCTGGGGCTGTTCACCCCCCCGCATCAAGCCACGAAGGGAGGCGGCAAACATAATTTCAGATGAAACCCTGTACCGGCGGTATCTGGGCGGAGAGCAAAAAGCCGCCGATCTGCTGGTTGAAAAATACGGCGACCCATTGACG
>JAEDLP010000135.1 GCA_016295225.1 Oscillospiraceae bacterium
ATCCAGAAGGAACTCTCCGACATGCGGGAGGAGTTCAAGGCCAAGAAGGCCCAGTGGGACAACGAGAAGGATGCCATCGGCAAGGTCCAGCAGCTCCGGGCTGACCTGGAGGCCGCCAACGCGGAACTGGAAAAGGCCCAGCGGGAGTACGACCTGAACAAGGCTGCCGAACTCCAGTACGGCAAGATCCCCGCCCTAAAAAAAGCCCTGGAGGAAGAGGAGCGCATCGCCAACGACAGTAAGGCCCGCACCCTCCTGCGGGACAAGGTCACCGAGGAGGAGATCGCCCGGATCATCGAGCGGTGGACGGGTATCCCCGTGGCCCGGCTGATGGAGGGCGAGCGGGAAAAGCTCCTCCACCTGGAAGACATCCTCCACCAGCGGGTGGTGGGCCAGGACGAGGCCGTCCGCCTGGTGTCCGAGGCCATCCTGAGAAGCCGCGCCGGCATCGCCGACCCGGATAAGCCCATCGGCTCCTTCCTGTTCTTAGGCCCCACCGGCGTGGGCAAGACCGAGCTGGCCAAGACCCTGGCCGAAGCCCTCTTCGACTCGGAAAAGAACCTGGTCCGCATCGACATGAGCGAATATATGGAGAAGTTCTCCGTGTCCCGGCTCATCGGCGCCCCTCCCGGCTACGTGGGCTACGAGGAGGGCGGTCAGCTGACGGAAGCCGTCCGCAGAAAGCCCTACTCCGTGGTCCTCTTCGACGAGGTGGAGAAGGCCCACCCCGACGTGTTCAATATCCTCCTGCAGGTTCTGGACGACGGCCGCATCACCGACAGCCAGGGCCGGACGGTGGACTTTAAGAACACCATCCTCATCCTTACCTCCAACCTGGGCTCCCAGTACCTGTTGGACGGCATGGATGGGGAGGGCAACATCTCCGACGAGGCCAAGATCCAGGTGGATCAGCTGCTGAAAAAGTCCTTCCGGCCCGAGTTCCTGAACCGGCTGGACGAAGTGGTGTGCTACAAGCCGCTGACCAAGGAGAACATCACCTCCATTGTGGATCTGCTCCTGACCAACCTGAACAGACGGCTGGAGGACAAACAGCTCAAGGTGGAGTTGACTCCCGCCGCCAAGACCTATGTCATCGAGAACGGCTACGATCCCCTCTACGGCGCGCGGCCTCTGCGCCGGTTCCTCCAGCACACGGTGGAGACCATCGTGGGGCGGAAGATGATCGCCGACGAGGTCCTGCCCGGCTCCACCCTGGTGGTGGACTGCGTGGGCGACCAGCTGGTGGTTCGGTAAACCATAAAAATTCCCATCGGTCGAAACAGTCCTCCCGGCGGGAGGGCAAGCCCCAGACCGAACTGCATTCGCTATCTCTCACCTCCTCCAAATGTGCATAGAGCAGGACGCCCCCGGCCCAATGCGGCCGGGGGCGTTTTGCGTGGGGCGTGGGAAATGCCTCCCCTGCAAGGGGAGGGGGACCGCCGCAGGCGGTGGTGGGGTGCTATCTTGACGTTCTCTCGTCGTGCCGGTACGACGCAAAATTCTTAAGGATAGCACCCCTCAGTCTGCTTCGCAGACAGCTCCCCTCTCAGGGGAGCCATAGGCCCTCTTAAGAAAATCTTAATCATTCCCGCCATTGTTTCTTAATCCCATCTACGGTATCATGGGTTCAGAAAGAGACATAAGGAGGTGCCGCCATGTACAACATCCTCGTGTGCGACGACGAGCGGGACATTGTCTCCGCCCTGACCATCTATCTCACCACCAGCGGCTATCAGGTCTTCCCGGCCTACGACGGGAAGGAGGCCCTGGCGGTGATGGAAAAGGAGGACATTCATCTGGTCCTGCTGGATATCATGATGCCCAACATGGACGGCATCACCGCCATGACCAAGCTGCGGGAGAAATCCAACGTCCCCGTGATCCTCCTCACCGCCAAGAGCGAGGACACGGACAAAATTTTGGGTCTGAACGTGGGGGCCGACGACTACATCACAAAGCCCTTCAACCCCGTGGAGGTGCTGGCCCGGGTGAAGTCCCAACTCCGCCGGTATCTCCACCTGGGAGGCGGCACGGTGAAGCCCACCGCCCTCCAGATCGGGGGCATCGCCCTGAACGACCGGACCAAGGAGGTCTCCCTGGACGGGGACCCGGTGGCCCTGACCCCCCGGGAGTATGAAATATTAAAACTGCTCATGCAGAACCCCGGCACCGTCTTCTCCCCCAAGCGCATCTACCGGGCGGTGTGGGGGGAGGACCCCTTCGGCGCGGAGAACGCCGTGGCCGTCCACATCCGCCATTTACGGGAAAAGCTGGAGTACAACCCCTCGGAGCCCCGGTACATCAAAGTGGTCTGGGGCCAGGGGTACAAAATGGAAGGAGGCACCCCATGAAAACCCTGCAAACCAAACCCTGGCTCAAGGCCATCGCCGGCGTGCTCTGCGTGGTCTCCCTGACCACCGCGGCGGTGAGCTTCGGCTCCGTCCAGTGGCTCACCGCCCGGGGGGCCTATCAGGACAACGGATACAACCTCCTGATGGACAACGTGGAGCACACCCTGGTCACCGACCTGATCTACCAAGTGTATGAGATTTACGAGTCCCAGGAGAACCAGCCGGGCTATCAGCCCAACATCGACACCCTGCTGGCAGAGCCCAACTTCTTCTACACCATCAAGGACCAGACCGGCAAGACCCTGTCGGCCAGTGAAGAACTGGGGGACTATCGGGCCCGGTACAGCGAGACCGTTTCTATTTCCACCTATGTGGAGGGCAACCACGAGGAAACCGTCACCATTACCGGCTTTCTCCGCTCGGACCTGAGAAACGTGGGCAACAGCTATGTTTACCGGGAGCTGTGCCGGGCGGCCACCCTCTGGGCGGATCGGAATCTGTATCTGGCCGCTCTGACGGCGGGGGCCTGCCTGGGGGCGCTGTCCCTGATCTACCTGACCTGGTCCGCTGGTCGCCGGAAGGACACGGACGAGATCGCCCTGGGCTGGCTGGATCGGGCGGTTCCCTCAGACATTCTGATCGTCGCCGGTCTGGCTCTGGGGACGTTCACCCTCTGGGTCCTGGACCAGATTTTGGGCAGAAACGGTATCAGCTTTCTGGCTCTTCCCCTGCTGGCCGCCTGCATCGCCCTGCTGCTGGTCTGGTATCTCTCCCTGGTCCGCCGCATCAAGGCCAAGACCATGGGAGATAACCTGCTCCTGCGGCGGCTGGGCAAGCCAGGCCACTGGATCGTTGACCGGTGCCGCCGGGCGGCCCAGGCTATCCGCCGGGGAGTCCCCTTCCTCCTGTCCAGGGTTCCCCTGGTCTGGCAGGCAGCGGTGGGGTTCCTGATCCTCTGCTTCCTGGAGGGGCTGTGTATCTGCGGCATGGTCTTTGGAAACAACGTTGCCATCCTCTGGGTGTTCCTCAAAATCGCCGAGGCCGCTCTGGTCCTCTACGCCGCCCTCTCTATGCGGGAACTCCAACAGGGCGGCTGCCAACTGGCCCAGGGCAACCTGGACTACAAGGTCCCCCTGGATAAACTCCGCTGGGAGTTCAAGACTCACGGCGAACACCTGAACAGCATGCGCACCGCCATCCAGGCCGCCGTGGAGGACCAGATGAAGTCGGAGCGGATGAAGACCGAGCTCATCACCAACGTCTCCCACGACATCAAGACCCCCCTGACCTCCATCGTCAACTATGTGGATCT
>JAEDLP010000136.1 GCA_016295225.1 Oscillospiraceae bacterium
ATGGGGACCGGTGGCGAGGTGGAGGAACCTGCCCTCTATGATGGCCACAGTGGGGACGACGTCTTTGTGGGGGAGTTCTGGGGAGGGCGATACTGCCTGCGGCTCTACCTGAACGGGGATGGCAAGGCTTCCGACAGCCTTTACTGGGCGGAGCGCTTCTTTGAGCGGGAGGAGAAGACCTATGGCGCCGCGCCGTATCTCACGGCCCTCTGCCTTTTCGGGCTGCTGGTGGTCTTCCTCTATCTGGCCCGGGCCTCCGGCCGCCGCCCCGGCCGGGAGGAGGTCGTCTCCGGCTGGCAGGAGAAGCTGCCCCTGGACCTCTATCTCGCCGTGACGGTGACAACGGTCATTGTCCTTCTTATGCTGCTGGCGGAACTGCTGAACGGCGGAGCGGACTTCCTCTTCTGCGAGCCGCCGGCCCTGATGCTGATGGCCCTGATGCTGGCCGCCTGCGAAGTGCTGCTGCAGGGGACGTGGATGACCGTTTGCGTCCGGGGTAAGCTGGGGAAGTGGTGGCGCAACACCCTGATCTATCAGCTTCTCCGCGTTCTTTACCGGGGCCTCCGGGTGATCTGGCGGGGGACGGTCGCCGCCGTCCGGGCCATCCCCCTGGTCTGGCGGACGGTGCTGGGGGCCACGGCGCTGGCCTTTCTCAGCGCCATTCTGCTGGGCAACGGTGCGGGCGGACCTTTCCTGCTGCTCTCCCTGATTCTCATTGCCGCCGCAGGGGCGGCATCTCTCCAGCTCCAGAAGCTCCGCAAGGGTGGTCAGGCCCTGGCCGCCGGAGACCTCAGCTACAAAGTGGACACCCACCGGATGTTTTGGGATTTCCGCCGCCACGGGGAGGACCTGAACGCCATCGGCCGGGGGATGCGCATCGCCGTGGAGGACCAGCTTAAGAGCGAGCGCCTGAAGACGGAGCTCATCACCAACGTCTCCCACGATATCAAGACGCCCCTGACCTCCATCATCAATTACGTGGACCTTTTGCAGAAAGACCACACCCCCGCCCAGGAGCACGCCTACCTTCTGGTGCTGGACCGCCAGGCCCGGAAGCTCAAGAAGCTGACGGAGGACCTGGTGGAGCTCTCTAAGGCCGCCAGCGGGAACCTGCCCTGCCGCCCCTCCCGGCGGAATGTCCGGGAGCTCATCGAGCAGGCGGTGGGGGAGTACAGCGAGCGCCTGGCCGATGCGGGTCTCACCCCGGTGGTGACGCTGCCGGAGGAGGAGCTCACCTGCCACGCCGACGGCGCCCTCATGTGGCGGGTGCTGGATAACCTCCTCTCCAACGCCTGCAAGTACGCCCAGACCGGCACCCGGCTCTATGTGGATGTCCGGAAGGAGGGGGGCTTCGCCTGCTTCTCCTTCAAGAACGTCTCCCGGGATCCCCTGAATGTCCCGGCGGAGGAGCTGATGGAGCGCTTCGTCCGGGGGGACAGCGCCCGCAGCAGCGAGGGCAGCGGCCTGGGCCTCAACATCGCCGGAAGTCTCGTGGAGCTCCAGGGCGGGCAGTTCCGTCTCTTTGTGGACGGCGACCTCTTCAAGGCGGAGTTCACGGTGCCCCTGGCGGGCCCGTCGGAGGAGAACGCCCCCCGGAACGCATAAAGAGAGCACCCCCTGCGGCTGATGTGAACAGGACCAGTAAAAACGGACAATAGACAAAATACCCCCTGATGTAGGAAAATAACTACGTCAGGGGGTATTACTGTGACTAAGAGGAATTACACACATATCAAGATTCTGGAGCCTGAGATCTTGGCAATGAAGGAAGCCGGAAAAACCAAACGAGAGATTGCAGAGCATTATGGATTGAAGATGGAGCAAGTCAAGGAATTATTAAAGCGATGCCGGCGCAGAGAACGGAAAATCATAGCAGGTATTCAGCCTCGCCCCCAAGGGCGCCCCAGGAAGGATGGACAGGCCCCTCATCAGCAGGGAAAAACAGAACTGGAACGACTGCGAATGGAAAATAAGCTTTTGCGGGATTTTCTGCAATTGACAGGAAGGAAGTGAGGCCACGAGTCAAATACCAGGTTATCTATATGAACAGGAGACGCTATTCAATATCCGCCATGTGTCGTTTCTTTGGCGTCTCCCGCAGCGGCTACTATGAGTATGTGAACCGACTTGGGCAACGTGCGCATGATGCGGATTTAGCAGATATGATCCGGGAACAACAAGAAAAATGCGACAGAACTTATGGATACCGAAGGATGTGGGAGTGGTTGAAAAGGGCAAAGAAAATATATCGAAACCCGAAAACGATCTTGAGAATTATGAAGAAATACGAACTTCTGGCAGAGATTCGCCGACGCAGGAAGTGGAGACAAATGGGACAGCAACTCCACAAATATGAGAATTTACTCAACAGAGAGTTTCAGGCTGACCGGCCAAACCACAAGTGGGTCACAGATATTTCTTACATTCATACCGGTCAAGGCATTCTTTATCTGTCTGTGATCCGGGATCTGTTTGACAACAGCATTGTTGCTTACAAAACAGGAACAACGCAAACTGTTAATCTTGTACTGGACACCATCCGTTTTGCTATGCAAAAAGAAAAGAAAGTCGCTGCGGAGTTGCAGCTCCACAGCGACCAGGGGAGTCAGTACACTTCTCAAGCATACTTTGACCTGACTAAAGAATATGGGATAACGCCGTCCATGTCAAGACGTGGAAACTGCTATGACAACGCAATGGCTGAAAATTTCTTTTCCATTCTCAAAACCGAGTGCATTTACAGACATCAGGCTGCCACCTTTGAGGAAGCCAATGTTTTGATCGACAACTATATTTATTTCTATAACCACCAGCGCATCCAGTTAAAAACTGGAGTGGCGCCGCTCACGCTGCGCCACTCCGCTTAAAACTTCATATTTTCCTACCAGGGGCTTTTTTGTGCTGTCCGTACAATTTGGGGCAGTTCACCGTGCAGCCCTGGGGTGAAAGATATAATTTGGCGGTTTTGCAAGCTGCGTATGCCTTTGCGGAATCTGTGTTTTCTTCAAACCATGGGAGCAAGTATTCCGTCAATGCCTCTTTGCAAATATCTGCTGAGAGTTGATAAGTCTTTGGCGTCAGGGTAAGGAAATTCTCATTGGCAACATAGTGATGCGGGGCAATTTCTGTAGAAGTTGGACCAAGCCAGAGATTCGTACCGTTGATGAGCCGCATGACTTCATCACCCTCTGCTGTACGCTCGTTGTCTTGATAAAGTGATCTAAGCACAAAACGAATCGTAAAGTCATGGTGTAGCCAAAGGGGGAAAAACTGTTGCACCACATCATTGATAATACGATAATAATACCGGCGATAGCTACGGAAGCCCAATGGTTTTATGATTGGCTCGATATTCTGTTTTACAGCGCTGTAAAATGGACTCAACATCGTTTTTACCCCTTGAGAGGATAGCCATGCAAGAACTTCCTCCCACAACTCCCGATCTGTAACTCTGTTCGGTTTCATATTATCAGATAGCAGGACAAAACTCAAGCGCAGCACAGCGGCGTAAACTACTGCGGCTTCTAACTGCCTTATGTACACCGCCCATTGGCGGGGACTGCCTTTTTCGCACTCTTATACTAGTTCTTGATAAAAAGCTTTCAAAGCTTTTTATA
>JAEDLP010000023.1 GCA_016295225.1 Oscillospiraceae bacterium
CACCTGGGTGGTGACCTCCTTCACGTTGGAGCCGTAGGTGATGCAGCCGGCCCGGACCAAGTCTTCCTCAACCAACCCATAATAGGCCAGGATCGTCTGGGTATACTGGCCCACAGGAACATCGGCGTTGCCCATGGACATCAAAATGGTCCCATTGGTCAGGCCAGTCTTTACGTCCTCATAGGAGTGGATGCCGGCAGGGTTTCCCTCGGGGACAGCCAGGGCCACCTTGTTCTCCAGGATATCGAAGCGGGTCCCCTCCAGAACCAGGTCCAGCCCCTCGGTGTTCTCGTCACCGCCGTCACGGAGGTCCATCTGGTCCATCTGCTTCTGTCCGGCGGAAATGAAAACGTCACAGGCGGCCCCCTCCTGGATCTGGGTCTTCAGGGTGCCGGAGGAGTCAAAGTTAAACACAAGGGTCACGCCGGGGTGGTCCGCCATGTAGCGGTTCCCCAGCTCCGTCAGTGTCTCGGTCATAGATGCTGCCGCGAAAACGATAATCTCCGTCTTATCCTCCTGGGAAGGAGCTTCTTGGGTCTGGCCGCCGCAGCCCGCCAACAGGCAGAGGGTCAGGGCCAACGCTGTCAATAGGGCAGTTCGTTTTTTCATCGTATTTACTCCGTTCTGTTTTTTTCCATTTCAGCGTTTCTTTCACCATAATCCATTTCCATAGAAAAGTAAGTTGTTGCAACAACTTTTTTGTGCTATCCTATTATATAATCCAAACAGAACACCCAGGAGGCTGGATATGGACGTGCCTATGGCTCTGCAAAAAAACGAACTGTTCGCCCACCTGCCGGATACGGTCATCCAGCGGGAGGTCCTCCCCCAAGGGTATCTGCAAACCTTCCAAAAGGGACAGGTGGTCATTTCCCCCCAGCAAAAGGTAGACCGCCTGGGGGTGATCCTCACCGGGCGGATTCATATCATGCACCTCTTTCCCAGCGGACAGTACAGCCTCATGTCCGTGCTACTCCCCATGAAGGTGCTGGGGGCCGACCTGGTCTGCACCAGGAGCCAGCGCTCCCCCTATCACGCTGTGGCAGCCCTCTCCACCCAGGTCTTCTCTCTCCCTATTGAACTGCTCACCCAACCAGGAATTCTTCGGGAGGAGCACCGGCTGCAGGCCTTGAACCAGCTGCTTACCCTCATCTCCCAGGAGAACATGAAGAAGGAATACCGTCTGGCAATTCTGTCCCAGAAAGGACTGCGGGAACGGATCCTGGTCTATCTGACCATGCAGGCCAACAAGCACCAGAAAAACACCTTCACCATCCCTTTTTCCAGGGAGGAAATGGCTTCCTTCCTCTGCGTCAACCGCAGCGCCCTTTCCCACGAGCTGAGCCTGATGCAGAAGGAGGGCTTGCTCTCCTTTCAGAAAAACCGCTTTACCCTCCACGACCAGGAAAGGGGGACCCTATGACACAAATCGTATGGCACAGCGACCGGGGCTGGACCCAGGGAAACTCGGTGGGCTGCCTGGCCCTGCCGGGACGGGTGATCTCCCTGGTGGGGGGCGGCGGCAAGACCACCCTTCTGTATCACCTGGCAGCGGACTATCAGGCAAAGAGCAAGCGGACCGCTGTGATGACCACCACGAAAATTTACCGGCCGAACCATGTCTGCGCCACCCGGCAGGAATGCGAAGTGCGCTGGGCCGCCGGGCAGTACGCCGTCTGCGGACAGGCTGTTTCCCCGGAAAAACTGGGGCCGCCCTCTCCACCCCTTCTGGCGTGGCTGCTGGAACACGCTGACATCGTCCTGATCGAAGCAGACGGGGCCAGGCACATGGCCTGCAAGATCCCTGCGGACCACGAACCTGTCCTCCTCCCCCAGACCGACACGGTCATCGCCGTCCTGGGGCTGGACGCCCTGGGGCAGCCCGTAGGCCAGGTCTGCTTCCGGCCGGAGCTGGTCTGCGATTTTCTGGGCTGCGGCATGGACCACCCGCTCACCCGAGAGGATTTTGCCAAAATCCTTCTGGCTCCCCAAGGCTCCCGCAAGGACGTGGGCCAGCGGGATTACCGCGTCGTTCTCAACAAGTGCGACGAGGAAAGGCGATTGACAGAGGGCCAAGCGCTCGTTGCACTGTTGGAAAGCCTGGGCCACACCCAGACCTACCTCACCCGGTTTCGTTAGAAAGGACGGTCACCCTATGGAACCTCTCATTCTCGTGCGCGGCGGCGGCGATCTGGCCACCGGCGTCATCCACAGACTCCACAGCGCAGGATTTCCCGTTCTGGTGCTGGAAATCCCCCAGCCCGCCGCCATCCGCCGGCAGGTCTCAGTCAGCGAGGCGGTCTACCAGGGAACAGCTACCGTGGAGGGAATGACCGCCCGCCTGATCCCCGATCTTTCT
The DNA here is from genome assembly GCA_016295225.1 of Oscillospiraceae bacterium. GTDB lineage: Bacteria > Bacillota > Clostridia > Oscillospirales > Oscillospiraceae > Evtepia. The sequence continues at coordinate 2,360 of JAEDLP010000023.1, forward strand.
CACCTTTCCCAGACCCTGGAGGCGGGGGAAGTCCCTATCCTCATCGACCCAGAAGGCGCCTGCATCCCCCGCTTAAAGCCCGCTGTGGTGGTGGACGCCATCCTGGCCAAGCGGAACCTGGGTACTCGCCGGGATATGGCCCCCCTCACCATCGCCCTGGGTCCAGGATTCACAGCGGGGGAAGATGTGGACTTCGTCATTGAAACCATGCGGGGTCACAATCTGGGGCGTATCCTGACCGAAGGCCCCGCCCAGCCCAACACCGGCGTCCCCGGTCTGGTGGGCGGCGTCTCCGGGGAACGGGTCATCCACGCCGAGCACACGGGGATTCTCCGGGGCCGCCAGGTCATCGGCGATCTGGTGGAGCAGGGAGAACCCATCGCGGTGATCTCCAACGAGGCGGGAGAGTTCCCCGTCCCTGCCTCCATCTCCGGCCTGCTCCGGGGCCTGATCCGGGACGGGTTCCCGGTGACCAAGGGCCTCAAAATCGCCGATATCGACCCCCGCACGGGCGAACAAGAAAACTGCTTCACCATCTCCGACAAGGCCCGGTGCATCGCAGGCAGCGTGCTGGAGCTGGTGTGCCGGCACGCCCGCTGAAATAGAGCAGGAGGAATGATGGGAATGACACAGCGCCCAGCAAACTGCACCCTGTCCGCCGTGGTCATGGCCTCGGGCCATTCCACACGGTTTCAGGGAAATAAACTCATCACCCCGGTGGAGGGGGTGCCCATGATCCAGCGGCTCTTCCAGGCCCTCCCCCGCACCCTCTTCCAGACCGTGGCCGTGGTGGCCAGGGAGGACCCCATTCTGGAGCTGGCCCGGGCCTGGGGCCTCACCCCTGTATCCAACGACGACCGGGACAATGACACCGCCAAGACCATCCGCCTGGGGCTGACCCATATCCCGCCGGACAGCGCCGGCTGCATGTTCTTTGTGGGAGACCAGCCCTGGCTGCAGACCGATACCATCCTGCTTCTCTGCCGGAGCTTTTTCGCCCAGCCGGACAAGATCCACCTGCCTGTCCACCAGGGGCGGCGGGGCAACCCGGTGATCTTCCCCTCCAGTCTCTTTGAAGAACTGAAAAACCTCCCGTCCCATGGTCTGGGGAAGGCCGTCATCAGACGCCATCCCCAGCTTGTCATAGAGCGGGAGGTAAACGCCCGGGATCTCCGGGACGTGGATTACGCCTGGGAGCTGAACAGCTCCGAAAAGATCTGACCGGCAGACTGGTCCAGGCGGGTCTCAAAGGTTTGGTACGTTTCAATGATCCGCAGCGCCTCCGGCGTAAGGGTGCTTCCGCCCCCTCGTTCCCCGCCGATCTTCTTCACCATCAGAGAGCAGCCGAAGCCCGCTTCGGCTGCTTTTACCATGTTCAGGGCCTTGTGGTAGGACAGAGACATGTCCTCCGCCGCTTTTTTCAGGGAACCGTATTCCTTCACCTTCAAAAGCAGGGTCATGGGACCCAGGCCGAAAAACTTCTTTCCCTGGTCGTCGCAAAGGTATAGCTTCCAATCATACGTCATAATCGGTTCCCTTCCTTCCCCTTAAAATAAGGCCGTTTTTCGAAAAGTATAACACGATATCTTAAAAATAACAACAACAGACCTCTTTTCTGACTTTCGTTATGTTATGAAAAACATATCCGTAATTGTTCACAAAAATGCGCGAAATTTCCCGAATTACCCAGGGAACGATTGCGTTAAGAGTAGTTTTATATTGTGATGAATCCCATAGAATCTCGAAAAATCGACATTTCCTACGAAAGACCATGCAGAACAAAAGGAGGTAACCAGATGAATTACATCATTGCAAAGTCAGCAGCCGAAGCCCTGGACGCCCTGTTGGGCGGAGAGGGAAACGCGCTGATCATTGCTGGCGGTTCTGACGTGATGGTTGACATAGAGGCAGGTAAGCTGGCCCCCCAGACCCTGGTGGACGTAACCGCCGCCGAGGATATGAAAGGCATCCGCGTGGAGGGCGGCCAGCTGGTCATCGGCGCGGCCGTTACTTTGACAGAGATCGCCAGAAGCCCCATGGTAAGACAGTACTTCCCCTCCCTGTGTAAGGGAGCCGGCAGCGTAGGCTCTCTCCAGATCCGAAACTCCGCCACCCTGGTGGGCAACGTGGTCACCGCCCAGCCCGCCGGCGACGCCGCCATGGCCGTGGCTCCCCTTGACCCCAAGTTCGTAGTGCTGTCCAAGGATGGAACCAGAGTAGAAGCCGTCTGCACCTTTGAGAACACCACTAACAAGCCCTTCAACACCTCCGCCACCATGGTCACCACCCCCCGTCCCGCTGAACCCGTCCGGGACCAGACCATCTTTACCGATGAGCCCAAGTACATCGGCGACGAAATTGCTGCCGTTGCCGCTGAGACCGAAGCCATCGCCGCCGAGGCCATCAAGCTCATCAAGGTGGAGTATGAAGAGCTTCCCGCCGTTTACGATCCCATCGAGGCTCTGAAGCCCGACGCCCCCGAGGTTCAGCCTGTCTACGGCAACAAAGAACACCGAAACGTCTGCGGCGAGATCGTGAAGATCGCCTTCTGCGAGTCCGAGCCTTACAGCGACGAGGCATTGGACCGGGGCTTTGCCCAGGCCGACGTTATCGTGGAGGCCGACGTCAAGCTGCCCCGCGTCAAGCAGTGCCAGATGGAGGTCCATGCCGCTGTGGCTTCTTATAAGGCCAACGGCACCCTGGAGATCATCTCCACCACACAGACCCCCACGCCCACCAAGATGATCGTGGCCTACGCCTTCGACATGCCCGAAAGCAAGGTCCGGGTTCGGAATCCTCCCTACCTGGGCGGCGGCTTCGGCGTGCGCATCGGCATCAGCGGCAAGGCGGAGCTTCTGGCAGCCGCCCTGTCCATGAAGGCTCTGCGGCCCGTTAAGCTGGTCTACACCCGCGAGGAGGACTTTATCGCCTCCGATACCCGTCACGGCGGCTACATGCACGCCCGGCTGGGCGCCAGGAAGGACGGCACCTTCGTAGCCTTGGACACCACCGCCAAGCTGAACACCGGCGCTTACTGTACCTTCGGCGTGGAGCTGCTGGCCGTCTGCGGTGTCTGCGGCACTGCCGGTACCTATCATATCCCTTATCTGCGCTACACGGGCTATCCCGTCTACACCCACCAGCAGACCGCCGGCGCGTTCCGCGGCTTCGGTACTCCCCAGGGCACCGCTGTGGTGGAAGCTTGCGTGGATAAGATCGCTCAGGCCCTCGACATGGACCCCATTGAGCTGCGCAAGATAAACACCATGAAGCCTGACGACAAGAACTTCTTCCCCTTCTCTGTGGGCTCCGTGGGCACCAACGAGTGCCTGGACAAGGCCGCCGCAGAGATCGGCTGGTATGAAAAGCGGGGCAAGGCCCAGACCGGCAACAAGCGCCGGGGCGTGGGCATCGCCTGCAACACCCACGTCAGTAACGCCGCCCCCTTCTGCGTGGACTACAACGCTGTAGATATGGTCATCGAGCAGGATGGCTCTCTCCGCATCAACACCGCCATCCCCGAGATCGGTCCCGGTTCCACCACCGCTTTGATCCAGGTGGCCTGCGACCTGCTGAGCGTCCCCTTTGAGACCACCACCATGATCTTTGGCGACTCCGCCGCTGCTCCCTTTGACATCGGCAGTCATGCCACCCGCACCCTGTACTCGGTGAGCCAGGTATGGAGGAGGCCGCCGCAGAGCTGAAGGCTGACATCCTCTCCTATGCCGCCGGCAAGGAATTCCTGGACACCGACGCCTCCAAGCTGACCCTGGAAGACGGCGTCATCAAGGGCGAAGGCAAGGAGATCACCCTGAAAACCCTGGCCTATGAGGCCCACCTGAGAGGCAAACAGTTCCTGGCCAGCAAGTGCAAGGTGCCTGAAAACTCCCTGCCCTTCGCCGCCCAGGCCGCCGAGATGGAGGTCGACATGGAGCTGGGTCTGGTGGAGGTCCTGAAGATCGCCGCCGCCCACGACGTGGGCAAGGTCATCAACCCCCGCCTGTGCGAAGGCCAGGTAGAGGGTGGCGTCCTCCAGGGCGTGGGCTGGGCCGTCCGCGAGGAAATGACCTATGAGGAAGGCAAGGGCTTCTATAACGAGGGCTTCCACAAGTATATGCTGCCCACCGCCGACGACCGTCCCGAGATTGTTTCCATCCTGGTGGAAAGCAACGACCCCAAGGGTACCTTTGGTATGAAGGGCATCGGCGAGGTTGGCTGCATCCCCACCCTCCCGGCCATCTTCTCTGCCGTGGAAGACGCCACCGGCGTTCGCTTCGAAGAAGCTCCCCTGACGCCCGACCGCGTCCTGGCTGGTCTGAAGGCCGCCGGTAAGATCTGATCTGCTTCGATCTCTATCCATTCTATCCATACAACTATACAAACAACGGCCAGGTCTCTCGCCTGGCCGTTGATTCTTTTTCCCGCCTGTGGTACTCTAATCCCAATCTTACCTTTAATAACAAGGAGGAATTCCTATGCTGAACGCTGATATTCACACCGTGGTGGTGGCCGGCGCGGGCACTATGGGCGTCACCCTCGCCCGGCTCTTTGCCCAGAGCGGCTGCGCCGTCACCCTCTGGAACCGCCGCCAGGTCTCCTTGGACAAAGCCCAGGAGCGCATCGCCAACGACCTGGCCGTCCTCCGGGACCAGGGCCGCCTGACCGAGTCCATGGATGCCATCACCGGGCGCATCCAATACACCACCGATTTCGCCGTCTATGAAACCGCCGACTTCGTGGTGGAGAACATCGCCGAGGATCTGACCGTAAAACAGGACTTTTTCCGCACAATCTGCAAGCTTGTCCCCGAGACCACCGTCCTGGCCACCAACACCTCCGGCCTGCGGGTCACGGATATTGCACAGGCCGTGGAAAAGCCTGAGCGTTTCTGCGGCATGCACTGGTGGAATCCCCCGGATCTGATCCCCCTGGTGGAAGTCACCAAGGGCGACCAGACCAGCCAGGAAGCCGCCCAGATTGTCTATGACCTGGCCCTCTCCCTGGAGAAAAAGCCCGTCATTGTGAAGAAGGATATTTTGGGCATCATCGGCAACCGCCTCCAGTACGCCGTCCTCCGGGAGGCCCTCCACATCATAGAGCTGGGGGCCGCCGGTCCCGAGGAAGTGGATGCCGCCATGAAGTACGGCCCCGGCTTCCGATATTCCATCCTGGGTCCCCTGGAAACCGTGGATCTGGGCGGCCTGGATATCTTCCGGGCGGTGAGCAACTACCTCTTCCAAGACCTGGGCGCAGAACAGCGCAGCCCCGTCCTCAACGAGCTGGCCGACCAGGGCCGCCTGGGAATCAAGACCGGCGCGGGCTTCTACGACTACGCGCCCGGCGAAGGGGCGGAAAAGATCCGCTGGCGCAACGATCTCTTCCAGAAGCAGTGGGATCTGCTGAAAGACCAATAAAGCAAGGAAACTTGACACGCCTGCCCAAAGGGGACAGGCGTGTTTGTTTTCTCCCACCGATTCTTCTACAAAACGCAGAATTGTATTTTCCCTCTAAAATATCTTGATTTTTCGCGAACCTATAGTATAATTCAACCAAGAAAAGAGATGGGAATCAAGAATATTCTGGTCCTTTCCGGGCCATCTGCGCTGTTTTGTTAGGAAGGGCGGCGCAGCCCCTCGTCCGGATCAGGGCCAAAAGGAGAGTATGAGTATGGCAAAGTACGTGTACAAATTTTCCGAGGGCAACCGCAACATGCGGGAGCTGCTGGGCGGAAAGGGTGCCAACCTGGCCGAGATGACCCTGGCCGGCATGCCCGTCCCTCAGGGCTTCACCGTCACCACCGAAGCCTGCACCCGCTACTACGACGACAAACGCACCATCGCACCGGAGATCCAGGAGGAGATTCTGGCCAACCTGGCCTGGCTGGAGGAGCACACCGGCAAGAAGTTCGGCGACCCCTCCAACCCCCTGCTGGTTTCCGTCCGCTCCGGCGCCCGGGCCTCCATGCCCGGCATGATGGACACCATCCTGAACCTGGGCCTCAATGACACCGTGGTGGAGGGCTTTGCGGCCTTCACCGGCAACCCCCGCTTCGCCTATGACTCCTACCGCCGCTTCATCCAGATGTTCTCCGACGTGGTCATGGAACTGTCCAAGAAGCGCTTTGAGGAGATCATCGATGACGTGAAGGAGAAGAAGGGCGTCAAGCAGGACGTGGAGCTGGACACCGAGGACATGAAGGATCTGGTTGCCCGCTTCAAAGCCTTCTACAAGCAGGAAAAGGGCGTGGACTTCCCCCAGGACCCCAAGGAGCAGCTCATGGAAGCCGTCCGGGCGGTCTTCCGCTCCTGGGACAACCCCCGGGCCAACGTCTATCGCCGCATGAACGAGATCCCCTACAGCTGGGGCACCGCTGTCAACGTCCAGTCCATGGTCTTCGGTAACTCCGGCAACACCTCCGGCACCGGCGTGGCCTTCACCCGCAACCCCGCCACCGGCGAGAAGGCCCTCTTTGGCGAGTATCTCATCAACGCCCAGGGCGAGGACGTGGTGGCCGGTGTCCGCACCCCCTCCCCCATCTCCGCCCTGAAGGAGGAGATGCCCGCTGTCTACGACGAGTTCGTGGAAATCGCCAACCGCCTGGAAAAGCACTACAAGGACATGCAGGACATGGAGTTCACCATTGAGAACGGCAAGCTCTACATGCTCCAGACCCGCAACGGCAAGCGCACCGCCGCCGCCGCTCTGAAGATCGCCGTGGACCTGGTGGACGAGGGCGAGATCACCGAGGAGGAGGCCGTCCTCCGGGTGGAGCCCAACCAGCTGGACGCCCTGCTCCACCCCACCTTTGACCCCGACGCTCTGGCCAAAGCCGCCGTCATCGGCAAGGGTCTGGCCGCCTCCCCCGGCGCCGCCGCCGGCCGGGTGGTCTTCACCGCCGAGGACGCCAAGGTCTGGGCGGAAAAGGGGGAAAAGGTCATCCTGGTCCGTCTTGAAACCTCCCCCGAGGACATTGAGGGCATGCAGGTGGCCCAGGGCATCCTGACCGTCCGTGGCGGCATGACCTCCCACGCAGCCGTGGTGGCCCGGGGTATGGGTACCTGCTGCGTCTCCGGCTGCGGCGAGATCTCTGTGGACTACGCCGACAAGTCCTTCACCCTGGGGGGCAAGGTCTACAAGGAGGGCGACTGGATCTCCCTGAACGGCTCCACCGGCGAGATCTTCCAGGGGGCCATCGCCACCGTCCCCGCCAACCCCAACTCCGGCGACTTCGGCCGTCTCATGGGCTGGGCGGACAAGTTCCGCCGCATGCGGGTCTACACCAACGCCGACAACCCCAGAGACGCCGCCCAGGCCCGGGCCTTCGGCGCCCAGGGCATCGGTCTCTGCCGCACCGAGCACATGTTCTTCGAGGGCGACCGCATTAAGGCCATCCGGGAGATGATCGTCTCCGAGGACGTGGACTCCCGCAAGAAGGCCCTAGCCAAGCTGCTGCCCTATCAGCAGAGCGACTTCGAGGGCATCTATGAGGCCATGGAGGGCTGCCCCGTGGTCATCCGCTTCCTGGACCCCCCTCTCCACGAATTCCTTCCCACCCAGGAGGACGACATCGTGGAGCTGGCCGGCGAGATGAATGTTTCCGTGGAGCGTCTGAAGGACATCATCGAGGGTCTCCACGAGTTTAACCCCATGATGGGCCACCGGGGCTGCCGCCTGTCCGTGTCCTATCCCGAGATCGCTGAGATGCAGACCACCGCTGTCATCCAGGCCGCTCTCAACGTCCAGAAGAAGCACCCCGAGTGGCACATGATCCCCGAGATCATGATCCCCCTGGTGGGCGAGGTCAAGGAGCTGAAGTACGTCAAGGACGTAGTGGTCTCCACCGCCGACGCCATCATTGCCGCCGCTGGCATTGAGATGAAGTACATGGTAGGCACCATGATCGAGATCCCCCGCGCCGCCCTCACCGCCGACGAGGTGGCCCGGGAGGCCGAGTTCTTCTCCTTCGGCACCAACGACCTGACCCAGATGACCTTCGGCTTCAGCCGGGATGACGCGGGCAAGTTCCTGAACTACTACTACGACACCAAGATCTACGAGTCCGACCCCTTCGCCCATCTGGATCAGACCGGCGTGGGCAAGCTGGTGTCCATGGCCGTGGAGCTGGGCCGGAAGACCCGCCCCGACATCAGCCTGGGCATCTGCGGCGAGCACGGCGGTGACCCCACCTCCGTGGAATTCTGCAACAAAGTGGGCCTGGACTACGTCTCCTGCTCTCCCTTCCGCGTTCCCATCGCCCGGCTGGCCGCCGCACAGGCGTCCCTGAAGCAGAAGGGCTAACCCCCCTGCCCTGGCTCCAATCAACACAGACCCAAAGGGCGCCTGCTTTCCGCAGGCGCTCTCTTTTTTCGTATAGCGTTCAATGTTCCGTTGTATACTAGGGCGAGGTGATTTTTGTGCGCACAAAGTGGAAATCCTTGCTCTTGGCTCTGGCGGTTCCCCTGGTCGTGGGCGGCCTGTCCACCCTGGTGACCCGAAACCAGATGACGGCCTTCTCCCAGCTGAACCAGCCACCCTTTTCTCCCCCGGCCTGGCTGTTTCCGGTGGTATGGACGGTTCTCTTTCTGTTCATGGGTCTGGCCAGCTATCTGGTGGGCCGTTCCGATGCGGACAGCCTGCTCATCCGCCGGGCCTTGACCCTTTACGGACTCCAGCTGGTGGTGAATTTCTTCTGGCCCATCCTCTTCTTCAACGGAAAGGTCTATTTCGTCGCCTTCCTGTGGCTCCTCCTGCTGTGGGGGCTGATCCTGGTCACCATGGTTCAGTTCTACCGGGTGCGGAAAAGCGCCGCCTGGCTCCTGCTCCCCTACCTTCTCTGGGTCACCTTCGCCGGGTACCTGAACCTGGGGATCTTTTTGCTCAACTGAAGACATATTCGGGCTTTTGAGGCCATGAAAACCAAAAAGAAGGACACGCCTTGCGTGTCCTTCTTTTTGGAGCTGGTGACGTGACTCGAACACGCGACCTTCTCATTACGAGTGAGATGCTCTACCAACTGAGCTACACCAGCCTATTCGTTTTTGCAAATCTGCGGATAGTATTTTACCACAGAAACGCTCTACTGTCAATCCTTTCTTTCTATACATTGGGTATACCGGGGAGGAAACCTTGAAAAAAGGCTGCTCTGCCCCCGATATTTCCCCAAAAATCGCAAAAATTCTACAAAGAGTTATTCACATTTTCCACCGACTTTTCCACACCAGTGTGCACAATCGGTGCACAACCGTTTTTAATATCCCAACGAGATATCCCGGTTGGCAAAGGCGTTCAGGTCGGTTCCCGCCCGGGTCCCGGCCAGGTACTCGTAGTACCCCTGGCTGCCGATCATAGCGCCGTTGTCCCCGCAGAGTTTTAACGGGGGAAGGTAGAGCTTGCAGCACGCCTGCTCGCAGGCCTTTTCCAGATCCCCCCGGATGCGGGAGTTGGCGGCCACGCCGCCCACCACGGCCACCTTGCCGTAGCCCAGTTCCCGGGCGGCGGCCATGGTCCGGGGGACCAATTCGTCGCTGACGGCGGCGGAGAAAGAGGCCGCCAAATCGGCCACGGGCAGTTCCTCTCCCTTCTGCTGGGCGTTGTGGATCAGGTTGAGCATGGCGGTCTTCAGGCCGGAGAAGGACATGTCCAGGGGGGCATCCTGGACGTGGACCTTGGGCAAAACAAAGGCCTTGTCGTTTCCTCCCTGAGAGGCCCGGTCCAGGGGACCGCCGCCGGGATAGCCTAAGCCCATGACACGGGCGATTTTATCAAAGCACTCCCCGGCGGCGTCGTCCCGGGTGGCTCCCAAAATCTCCATGTCGGTGTAGCCCTTCACGTCCACAATGAGGGAGGTACCGCCGGAGACGCACAGGCACACAAAGGGGGGCTCCAGGTCGGGGTGGGCAATGTAGTTGGCGGCGATGTGGCCCCGGACGTGGTGGACGGGAATCAGAGGAACCCCCAGGGCATAGGCCACGGACTTGGCAAAATTCACCCCCACCAGCACCGCGCCGATGAGGCCGGGGGCATAGGTCACCGCCACGGCGTCAATATTCTTCCGGCTCAGGCCCGCCTGGGCCAGAGCCTCGTCGGCCAGGCTGGCAATCACCTCAATGTGCTTCCGGGAGGCCAGTTCAGGCACCACGCCGCCGTAAATTTTATGCATCTCCACCGAGGAGGCAATGCAGTCGGCCAGGACCTCCCGACCGTCCTTCACCAGGGCCACTGCCGTCTCGTCACAGGAGGATTCCACTGCAAGAATGATCATAGGATTTCTTCCTTTCTCTCTTCCAACCCGGGAAGGGTGGTCTGCTCCGCCCAGGACTCCGGCGGCTGGAGGGGGTGCTCCGGGTCCCGGGGGATCTGGATGTACCGGTCATAGGCCCACTGGGAAAACTGCCGGCGGTACAATGCCTTGTGGGCCTCCATGGTCCCCGCCTGGGTGCCTTTCCCGTTGGGGGAGCACAGGCAGACCGCATAGTGGACCCCAAAGAGGATGCAGTCATAGTCCAGGAAAGCATAGCCGTTTCGGCGATAAAAGTCCATCCGCCGCTTCCGCAGGGGGTCCTGTTCCCCGCCGTCGGGGGCCTCGGACTCCACAATAATGCCGTCCCAATCCCGGAACTGCTCCTTGAGCAGCTGTAAGATCTGTCCGCCCAAACCGCCGTTCCGCCGGCTGGCGGTAACCCCCAGGTAGTCAATGAGGACATACTTTCCCCCGGGGCTCTCCCACAGAACAGCGTAGCCCAGCAGGTCGTCCCCCTCCCAGGCCCCCACGGGGTGATACAGCCCCGACTGACACAGGGCCTCCATGGCGGCGTAGGGCTTGAGCTCCTCGGAGGGAAAGGCCTCCTTCATCTCTCGGGCATGGAGCCATTTCAGCTCCTCTAAATCCAATTCCCGGAGGGTCATCTCGTAAACTCCCGGGTCAGCAGAAGGGCGTCCTCCTTGGGGTTGTCATAATACCCCTTCCGGCGGCCGGCCTCCCGAAAGCCGTTCTTTTCGTAGAGGGCCACGGCGGCGGTGTTGGAGGGGCGGACCTCCAGGGTCAGGAAGGCCAAGTTGGCCTGGCCGAACCGGACGAACACATCCAGCAGCCGGTCGGCAATGCCCATCCGGCGGCAGGAGGGCCGGACGGCCACGTTGTCGATGTAGCCCTCGTCTAAAATCACATGAAGGCCAGCGTAGCCCAAGACCGAACCGTCCTCCCCTTCCGCTACGATGAAGGAGGCGGTGTCGTTATACAGTTCTTCTTCCAGCATGGCCTCGTTCCAGGGCGTGGAGAAGCACATCCGCTCCAGCTCCGCCACCCCAGCCAGGTGGGAACGATCCATAGGGACCAGTTTGTAGTTCATGGTAGTTCTCCTTTCGGATGGGCTCAGCCCTTGGCTTCCGCCCAGCTTCGTCCGGCCCCCGCGTCGGTGATGAGGGGAACCGAGAACCGCCCGGCGGCCTCCATCTCCTCGCAAAGAAGTTTTTTCACGGTCTCCTGCTCCTCCTCGGGACACTCCACAATCAGTTCGTCGTGGACCTGGAGGATGAGTTTGGCCCGGAGGCCCTCAGCCTTCAGGCGGTCAGACACCCGGATCATAGCCAGCTTCATCACATCGGCGGCGGTGCCCTGGATAGGCATGTTCAAAGCCACCCGCTCGCCGAAAGAGCGGAGGTTGAAATTGGAGGATTGGAGCTCCGGCAACCAGCGGCGGCGGCCCATGAGGGTAGACACATAGCCGTCCTCCTTGCCCTTTTTCTTGATGTTGTACATATACTCCCGGACCCCGGCGAAGGTGGCCAGGTAGCGCTCCATATACTCTCGGGCCTCCTTCTGGCTGACCCCGATGTCCTGGGCCAGAGAGAATCCGGAGATGCCGTAGACAATGCCGAAGTTCACCGCCTTGGCCCGGCGGCGAAGCTCGGAGGAGACCTCCTCCACGGGGACCCCGAAGACCTGGGATGCCGTCCGGGCGTGGATATCCTCCCCGGAGAGGAAGCTGTCGATCATGTTCTGATCCCCCGCCATGTGGGCCAGAAGCCGCAGCTCGATCTGGGAGTAGTCGGCGTCCACCAGCACCCAGCCCTCCGGGGCAATGAACATATTCCGGATCTGGGCTCCCAGCTCTGTGCGGACGGGGATGTTCTGAAGGTTGGGCTCCGTGGAAGACAGGCGGCCCGTGGCGGTAACGGTGTTCTGGAAGCAGGTGTGGATGCGGCCGTCGGGGCCGATGACCTTGGACAAGCCCTCCACGTAGGTGGAGTTCAGCTTGGTGAGCTGGCGGTACTCCAGAATGTTGTCGATGATGGGGTGGGCCGGGCGGAGCTTTTCCAACACCTCCGCGCTGGTAGAGTAGCCGGTCTTGGTTTTCTTCACCGGCGGCAGGCCCATGACCTCAAAGAGGATGTGACCCAGCTGCTGGGTGGAGTTCAGGTTGAACTCCTCCCCGGCCTGCCGGAAGATCTCCTCCTGGAGGGCGGCGATGCCGGTCTTTAAGACGTCCCCGAACTGGGTCAGGGCCTGGTCGTCCACCAGCATCCCCGCCACCTCCATTTCCGCCAGCACCGGGCAGAGGGGCAGCTCGATCTCCTGGTAAACCCGCATCAGACCCAGCTCCTCTAGCTTGGGGGGCAAGACCTCGTAGAGAGCCAGGATGAGGGCGGCGTGGCTGGCCATGGTTCCATATGCTTTGGCGGTGGTCTCCTCGTCCTTCCAGGCCTTGGAGCTCAGATAGTCCTTGGCCGGAGGGAAGCTCTCGGCGAAATACTGGGCCCCCACCTTGTCCAGGTCGTAGCTGCCGTCGGTGGGGGACAGCAGGTAGGCGGCGATGGCCGCGTCGAAGAGGAAGCCTTCGGCCCGATAGCCCCGCTGTAAGGTCTGGGTCATCACATCCTTGCTGTTATACCCCAGCTTCTGGATGCTGGGGGCAAAGAACGCTTTTAAAAAGTCCTCGTAGCCCGGGGTCTTGTCCTGGAAGAACAGCCCGGCCTTTTCCCCGCTCTCCCCCCAGCAGACCGCCAGGCCGGACAGGTCGGGGAGGGTCAGCAGGGAGACCGTCTGGCCCTGCCACAAGTCCAGCAGCTCCCGGACCCGGGCCGTCTCGGTGACCAGCTCCATGTCACAGGTCCCCTCACAGTGGGCGCACTCCCCCTTGGGGATCTCGGCGGCGTCCAGGCCCATCTGGGCGATGAGCTTGTAGAACTCCAGCTCCTGGAAAATCTCCCGCAGGAGGGTGGCGTTGGCGGGCTTTTTCAACGTCTCCTCAGGATCGAAGTCCATGGGGGCGTCGCACCGGATGGTGCACAGGTCGAAGGACTGGAAGGCGCTCTCCCGGCCTTCGGTGAGCTTCTTCTTCACGCCGGGCTTGGCGTTGAGGGTCTCCGCGTCCAGCCGCTGGTAAATTTCCTCCAGGGTGCCGTTCTCGTGGAGGAGGGCCATGGCGGTCTTCTCCCCCACCCCGGGTACCCCGGGGATGTTGTCCGAGGGGTCCCCCATGAGAGCTTTAAAATCCACCATCTGGGGAGGCTCAAAGCCGTAGGTCTCCCGGAAGGCTCCGGGGTCCATCTCTTTCGTGGTGGTCTTCCCCATGCGGCTGGTGACCAGCTCGATGTAGGTGTGGTCGGTGACCAGCTGGAGGGAGTCCTTGTCGCCGGTGGCCACCCGGCAGTCCCAGCCGGCGGCCTCGCATTTCCGGGAGATAGTGCCGATGAGGTCGTCGGCCTCCCACCCGGCCAGCTCGTACCGGGGGATGTTCATGGCGTCCAGCACCTGCTTCAGCACGGGCATCTGGACGGCCAGCTCCTCGGGCATCCCCTTGCGTTGGGCCTTGTAGCCCTCGTATGCCAGGTGACGGAAGGTGGGCTCCTTCCGGTCAAAGGTCACGCACAGGCCGTCGGGGTCCACCTCTTCCTCCATACGGCGGAGGATGTTCAAAAACCCGAAGATAGCGTGGGTGGGGAACCCTTTCTGATTGGTCAGGGGGTGCATGCCGAAAAAGGCACGGTTGACGATGGAGTTGCCGTCAATCACCAGCAGCTTCATTGCTTCACTTCCTTTGCTGCGGGGTCCGGCCCCGCTCAGGTAACATAATAGGATATTGTAGCAAGATTTGAAGAGAAAATCAATTCTCCCGACAAGAATTGACAACCCTTTCCCCATCCTTTATATTAGACATATCAACGTGAAAGGAGCTGTCGTTATGCAGCAGCGCTCCCTTGCTCCCATCCCCCTGGCCACGGCCATCCTGACGGCTTTGACCGCCCTGGGGTATCTCTTTCGTCTGTTCGGAGGTCTGAACTACTTCCCGGCCTCCCTGATCTTTCTCTCCCTGCTGGGCTTCGGCGTGTACGGATTTTTCGCCGCCGTCCTCTTTTTCCGCCGGCGGGACATCATGCTTCCCATTGCGGCAGCCGCCCTGTGCCTGCTGAACCTGGCGAGCTTGCCCCGAAGCTTCAGCAGCGTGTGGAGCTTCCTGGGCTGTCTCCTGTTTCTGACGGCCTCTCTGGGCCTGCTGGTCTGGGCGGGCTGCTCAGTGCTGGAGCCCCTCTTCGAGTACCAGCCCCTGACGGAAAAGCTCTGGTTCCTGCCCGGTCTGGCCGGTGCCCTGGGGGCTTTCCTGTCCATCGCCGCCTCCCCCTACCTGGGCAACCTGCTGGGGAACCTCTTCTCCATCGCTGTGTACTTCCTGCTGTCCCTCTCCCTCGTCTTCCCGGACGGGAACCCGGCGCGAACCTTCTCCGGCCCGATCCCCCCTGCGGGCGAGTCCTATGAAGGGCCCGCGGACTTTGGTCCGCCCCGGCAGGAATACCCGGGGGTTGACGATACCGCCCCTGTCTCCCAGCCCTGGGACGGCTACTGCGACATGCTCAAGCATGTGCTGCTTCTGATCTTCACCTTTGGCGTGTGGTATCTCATCTGGATCTACCGCACCACCGGGTATCTGAACCAGGTGGAGGACGAGCCCCCCCGGACCCCCACCAACCAGCTTCTGCTGTGCCTGTTCGTCCCCTTCTATCGCATTTACTGGGTGTACAAAAGCGCCCAGCGGCTGGACCGCCTGGCCAACGGCCAGGGCGTTTTCTCGGACCTGCGGATCGTCTGTCTAGTGCTGGCCTTCTTTGTGGCCGTCCTGCCCCCGGTCCTCATGCAGGACAAGATGAACCTCCTTTCCGGCCGGGAAGAGGCCCCTGCGGGCCGCCCCTACGTCTCTCCTGTCAGCGACGAGGAGCTGGCCGTCCGCTTGCGGACCTACAAGTCCCTGCTGGATGACGGTCTTATCACCCAGGAGGACTACGACTCCAAGAAAAAACAGATTCTGGGTTTATGATTCCATCTACACAATAAATATCCCCCGGCAAAAAACCTGGCTGCCATTTCATGCGCAGCCAGGTTTTTCAACACACAACAAAAGGACGGCTTACGCCGTCCTTTTGTTGTGTGTGAATGAGAGGATCAGTCGTCCTCTTCCTCCTCACCCTCGTCCACCAGGTCCATAGAGAACTTGTCGCCGCAGTTGGGGCAGGTGACCTCGCCGATGTCCAGGATGCTCTCGTCGATGACAATGTCCTCGCCGCAGCTGGGGCACTCGATCTCGAAGAATGCGTCGTCGTCCACGTCGCCGCACTGGCCGCAGCAGCCCTCGAAGTCGAAGTCGTCGTCGTCATCCTCGAAGAGCACCTCTTCCACGTCTTCCAGGTCCTCGGAGATGGCGTCCACCTCTTCCTCCACGGCCTCAATCTCGTCCTCCAGGTCCTCCACGGCCAGGCCGATGTCTTCCAGAATGTCAATGATCTTGGTCAGCAGTTTGGCCTCCTTGGAGGGCTCCTTGTCCAGATCCAGGCCGTCAGCCAGGCCCTTCAGATAAGCGACCTTTTCGGTGATAGTCATAGTCATAATCAATCATTCCTTTCTAAACAGATGGTTTCCATGAGCAAGACAGGCTCAACAGGCCACACTGACCCATCGAGCCTGTCTGAACAGTCAAAAATTAACCCTTGGAACGCTCCAGGTACTCGCCGCTGCGGGTGTCGACCTTGATCTTGTCGCCCACGTTGATGAACAGGGGGACCTTGATCTCAGCGCCGGTCTCCAGGACGGCAGGCTTGGTCACGTTGGTAGCGGTGTCGCCCTTGAAGCCGGGGTCGGTCTCGGTGACTTCCAGGTCAACAAAGGTGGGGGGCTCCACGGAGAAGATCTTGCCCTTGTAGCTGCTGATCTTGCACATCATCTCTTCCTTCACAAAGCGGAAGTTGTCGCCCAGCAGCTCAGTAGCGATGGGGATCATGTCAAAGGTCTCCTGATCCATGAAGTAGTACAGATCGCCGTCGTTGTAGCTGTACTGCATGTCCTTCTTCTCCACGTAAGCGTTCTCAAACTTAGCAGTGGGGTTGAAAGAGGTCTCGGTAACGGAACCGGTGATGACGTTCTTCATCTTGGTGCGGACAAAGGCTGCGCCCTTACCGGGCTTGACATGCTGGAACTCGATGACCTGCATGACCTGGCCGT
>JAEDLP010000137.1 GCA_016295225.1 Oscillospiraceae bacterium
ATCGTTCCCTTTGAAATTACGTTATAGGCCGTAACCGTAAGTAACTCATTGGTGTAATTATGATTGTTCACTGTAACGATGTACCAAGCCGAACCAATAAAATACCTATTCGTGTAGAGATCGGAATAGGCTGCTTCTCCATTAAACGAGTACGTTCCCTGGGTGGCAATATTATGGGCGACTGTAGGCACCGTAGTTCCGTAAGGTACGATATCGCCGGCTTCCGGACCGGGAACCAATGCCTGAACTGCGGTTCCATTTTCAGCCTGTCTGGCATCCTCTAATTCCTGATATTCTTCAGGAACGTCGAAATGGAGCGTATAGTCTTTGTCACGAACCAGGCTCATATAATAGTCCTGGTTCTCATAGAAATCCATGTACTCCAGCTCGAGTACGATTCTCTCCGAGGGGGCGGCAGTTGTGGGTTCCTGCGCTACAACTGCTCCCGCAGGGGCAGCCAGCGAGCAGGCCAAAATCAGGGCCAGGGTCAAAGTTCCAAAACGCTTTTTCATAATTTTTCTTCCTTTGTTAGACGTAAGTATTTCTTCCTTCCACCGTTACATACACGGCTTGTTGACCAACGGGACATACTGCTTGACTCCGTTGATGGTTACGGTGGTCTCCAAAATGTACGCCAACCCTCTCGTCACTGTGGTGGACTCACTCAGCTTGACATAGCCCGTGCCGTTTTTCTTCCAGGTCTTCAGCAGAGTGCCGCCCTGGTACAGCTTGGCCGTGATGGAGATCGCATCATTGTTATCTTCACCATAGACAACCACCGCGCAATTTGCAGTCGTCCCCGTAAAGGTAAGCGATGGACTGATCTGATACGATCGTGTCTGAGCTGCCTGGGCCGAGATCCCCAACACCAGAGCCAAAACCAAGGTCAACGCCAGCACTCGCTTCCGCATAAAAAACACCTCCCTTCTTCCGCTTCTACTCTTAGTAACGAAAGAGGGAGGTGTTTTTGGACACTTATTTTGAAATTTTTTCAAAAATTTTTAATTTTCTTTTTGAACGACACGTTCTGCCAGTTCGATTAACGCATTCTTGTCCAGATATGCAGAGATATAAAGCAGAACTTCGTTCTCTTCGTCCTTCCAGACGATCAGATTATTTTGCTCGCCCGCACTTTCCTCCACAAACTCCCTTCCTCCCGGGTTTGCTCTCGGTACTATGATACAATATCGACAGCCCCAGCGCAAGCCGCCGGACATTTCTCAGCAAGCCATGCCGGTTCTCCCTGCAAAATACCGGGGCGGCTTACGCCGCCCCGGTATTTTGGTCGTTTATCACAGCGTTAGGTTATGGAGCGGCTTCTGTTTCAATTCGCGTCCTGTACTTCCACCAGAGAAGCGACGCCTGTGATTTCCCCGGTTTCCGCATTAAGTGTAAACTTTGCCGCAAGAGACAACGTGGCGCTTTCTTTGTTGCTTTTGTACATTTGCAGGGATTGCTGAACCAAACAGCTGCCGTCCTCCTGCCGGATTGTTTCGGCATCGTCCTTCGGTAAGAACGCATAGATGGGCTTTCCCTTGGAGGTTATGAAGCCCTTTGTTTGGATCTCCTGGATGGCATATTCCCCTGTGGCGGGGTCCTGCTCCACTTGGAATGTCGCGGGGCAAACAAAAGCAAAGTCGTTCTGGTCCAAATTGGTTTCCACTTCAGCCTGGACAGAAACCACGCCGTCGTCCCCTGTCGTCTGGGCGGTTGCGGGCTGCTCACCGGTGCAGGCAGTCAGAGCCGTAAGACTCAACACAAACACCAATGCCAAAGCTAGAACGGTTGCCTTTTTCCACATAAAAATCACCTCCCTCTTTTCGTTCTCACCCATAGTAACGAAAGAGGGAGGCGATTTTGGACACCTGGTTTGAAATTTTTTCAAAAAACTTTATTTTTCTTCCCGGACCACGCTTTCCGCCAGTTGGATCAGGTATTCTTCCTCAAAGAATCCGGAGATATTGAGCAGCGCTCCGGTCTCAGTATCCTGCCAGACCAGGGTGCTGGACACGTTCTCCCCGGTGGAGGGATAGAATTCCGCCGGTTTTCCGTTCACGGTAACCATGCGCCTCTCCCCTTCCTCTCCGGTGAGCAGGTACATGTCTCCGGTGTCTTCTCCTATCATATACTCAAAACTGAACCCCTGCCCAGCTTCATTTGCGTAGCACAGGGAAACAAAGCCCTTGCCATCGTCATACAGATCGTAAGGCTCGTATCCCGCGGGGATCTCCGGCAGGACATACCGCACATCCTCTGGGGAAACTTTATCGCCGCCCTGATAGGAATAGTGATAGTCTTCATCCAACCGTTCACTGATCCACCCAAACACGATCTCTCTGGCTTCGGCGTTTACGGTGAGAAAGGCCCCGCCGGAGAGCAGGAGGACCAGGAAGAAGCAGGCTGCCCGTTTCAGGCCCTGATAAAGCCCCCAGTGGCGGCTCCTGCGGAGGAGCTTTTTCATCTTCCGCTCAAATTCCGGGGAGAAGTCGTGGTGGCAGTCCTCCGGCTCTGGGAGGCTGTCGATCATGGCCTGGCTGACGGCCCGGGCGGCGGTTCTCAAACGCTCCTCTGAAATCATAGCACCCCCGCCTCCCTGCAAATGGTCTCCAGCTTTTTCTTGGCCCGCTGCTCCAGCTTATAGGCCGCGGACAGGGACAAGCCCATCATCTGGGCCACCTCCTTTACCGTGTAATCGTGGTCATATCGGAGCAGGAGGAACTGGCGGTATCGGGCGGGCAGCTTTGCCATGCACCGGCTCAGTTCGTCGTCCCCGTCGTACTCCACGGAGAGCCCCACCGTCTCCTCCGTCAGCGCCTCTGTAGGGCGCCGCTGTCTCTTCCGATAGAGGTCGATGGCTTTGTTCTCAACAATCGTAACGACGTAGGCCCTGGTTTTTGGACGCTCCACAGCAGAAATTTTTTCAATATTTCTCACAATGGCAAGAAAGGCGTCGTGAACGGCGTCCTCCGCGTCCCGGTCATTCCTGAGGATTTTATAGGCCGTGTAGTGCATGAGGTCTTTGTACTTGGTATACAGTTGTTCAAATTTCCACCGATCCCGGGGATCGTCGATCATTTGAAGGTAGATAACCATAGGACCTCATTCTTTCTCTTTTTCCTCCCAAGGGGGGGGGAGGGGAGGCAGATCAGAAGATATCGTCGTCTTCGGGCTGCTGGGGGGGAAGCTGGTCGGAGGGGATCTCCACGGTTTCCCCAGGCCCGGCGGGTTCTTCCGCCTTAACAGGCTCCTGGGGCTGGGCCGGCTCTGCCGGGGCGGCGGTGGAGAGGTAGGGGGAATCCACGGCGGCGGGGTCCCGGCCCTCGATGATGGCCACCATTTCGCCGCCGGTGATGGTCTCCTTTTCCAGAAGATAGGCCACTACCTTATCCATGTCCTCCCGGTTGTCCCGGATGACCTGGACGGCCTCCCGGTAGCAGGTGTCCAGCAGCTCCTTCACTGCCTGATCCATCCGGGCGGCAGTGTCCTGGGCGCAGTCCATGCCGTAGCCGCCGTCCAGATACTGGCTCCGGCGGGAGGCCAGGGCCATCATGCCGAACTCGTCGCTCATGCCGAACATGGCCA
>JAEDLP010000138.1 GCA_016295225.1 Oscillospiraceae bacterium
CCATGTGGAGACGGTGGCCCTCCTGCGCAAAGCACCCACGAATTACGAGGGATGAAAAAGATGAAACGAAAGAAAACATCGAAAAAACCAGAGAAAAAATCCCGGGGGAAGAGATCCCCGCTGATCCAGGTCCAGAAGCGCTCCTATGTGGGCGGTGTGCTGGGGGCGGCCGCCTTTGCCTTCTGCGCGGTCTTCGCCTTTTGGGGGATGGGGGTTCTCTTCGCGCCTCTGTTCCTCCTGGTGGGCAGCATGAAGCTGAACCTGCCCCGCATCCGCTGGAACTACCTGGCCAACCTCCTCTGGGGGCTGGCGGTGGTGGTCCTCACCAGCATCATGCCCAACGCCATGGTCAGCACCTGGCCCCAGGACATGGGCTGGCACGGCATCCTCAACGCCCTGTGCGTCACCATCGTCTGCGGCGTGATCCTCATTCTCACCGCCAGGTTCAAGCTGTCGGTGGCCATCACCGCCATCCTGCTGACCATCCTGGCCATTGCCAACGGCCTGGTCTACCAGTTCCGGGGCAATGAGCTCACCCCCATGGACCTGCGGTCCGCCGGCACCGCCCTGAACGTGGCCAGTCAGTACCGGATTGAGGAGTACACCGCCACCATGGTCTATGTGCTGTGTCTCATGGTCCTGCTGCTCTTTATGGCCTTCGCCCTGCCCTCCTTCCCCATGAAGAAGAGAAACCGCCGGCTGGTGTCGGTGACCTGGGTTCTGGCCATGTCGGTGGTCCTGTATTTCGGCTCCGGCGGCATCGCCATCCGAAACTGGACCAACTACGGCACCAAGTACAACGGCTACTACTTAAACTTCTATCTGGGCGTCCGGGACTCCATCGTCAAGGAGCCTGACCGCTACTCCGCCGCCGCCGTGGAGGACATAGCCCAGGACTACGCCGCCGGGGAGACCGCTGCGGAGGAACAGGACCTGCCCAACATCATCGTCATTATGAACGAGTCCTGGGCGGACTTCAGCATCCTGGGGGAGCTCTATACCAACCAGGAGGTCACCCCCTTCCTGGACGGGTTGAAGACGAATACCATCCGGGGCCATGCCCTGGCGTCCATCTACGGGGCCAACACGGCCAACTCGGAGTTTGAGTTCCTCTTCGGCGACACCATGGCCTTCCTGCCCGAGGGCTGCGTGCCCTACCAGCAGTACGTCCAGGAGGATATGTACGCCCTGCCCTGGCTCATGCAGTCCTTGGGCTACACCAGCCAGGCCACCCACCCCTATTATGCCAACGGCTGGTCCAGAAACCGCATCTACCCCTACCTGGGATTCTCCGAGAGAACCTTTATGGACGACTACCCCAACGAGGATATCCTGCGGGAGTACATCACCGACCAGGAGATGTTCGAGTACATCGTGGACAAGGTGAAAAACAAGGAGTCGGACCAGCCCATGTTCCTCTTTGGCATCACCATGCAGAACCACGGCGGCTATACCTACAAGGGGCCTAATTACAACCAGACCATCTGGCTCAGCCCGGGCAGGTACAGCAAGCGATATGAGAAGGCCGAGCAGTATCTGACCTGCCTCCACGAGACCGACAGTGCCGTCCAGTACCTGCTGCGGGAGCTGCGCTTCTTCAAGGAGGACACCATCGTCGTCATGTTCGGCGACCACCTGCCCAGCCTGGGGAACGAGTTCTACGAGGATCTCTACGACAAGGAATTCGAGACCCTGGACGAGGAAGTCCTGCGGTACACCATCCCCTTCTTCATCTGGGCCAACTTCGACATTGAGGAGCAGCAGGTGGAGGGGACCTCCATCAACTACCTGTCCCGGTATGTGCTGGAGACTGCCGGCATCCAGCTGCCCCCCTACTATCAGTTCCTGAAGGAGATGGAGGAGTATATCCCCGCCCTCAGCGCCAAGGGATATTATTCCAAGTCCCAGGGGTGCTACCAGGATCTGGACAAGGCCGAAGGGGAGGAGGCTGAGTGGCTGAACAAGTACGCCATCCTCCAATACAACAACCTGTTTGACGAGAAGAACCGGAACGAGACCTTCTTTGGACAGTATCTCCCCGGGAATGAGGAGTGAGGCCGAAGGAGAATACGGCGGCTGGTTCACCAACTTGAACGACCAATCCAAGGAAACTATGTAAATTTATATTGTGAGGTACCTTACTATGAACACCAATGAAATGAACGTATCCCAAGAAGAAGTGACCATGGCCCGGGGGGAGGATGCGCTCCTGACCGAGGACGTCCGCCAGGGGCTGGAGACCGCCCGGGACTCCCTGGAGTATCAGCCCCAGGCTGTCCTGGTGCCTGAGAAGATCCGGGCCATGACCCTGGAAGAGGTGGACGCCGCCCTGGCCGAGGAGGAGGCCGCCATCCAGGACCTGCAGGACAAGCGGCTGGCCATCGAGCCTCCCTTCCGCGCCCTCACCCGGCAGACTCTTCTGCTGAAGTCCCGCAAGCAGCTGGAGGCGTGCGCCCGCGCCAAGGAGGAGGCCCATGACCTGAGCCTGCAAATGGCCGCCCTGCGGGAGGAAGAACTGGCTCACCAGGACGTGAGAGCTCAGCTGCTGGAGTGGAAGAAGGAACTCCAGGGCTGAGAAGCCGGGAACTGAGAAAAGAGAGAAGCGATTATGAGCAACAAGACCGGCAGCGTCCATAACATCTATCAGCTGGAGGGCCGGGTTCCCCTGCTGAAGGCCATTCCCTTTGGCATCCAGCACATTCTGGCCATGTTCGTGGCCAACCTGACCCCCATCACCATCATTGCCGCCGCCGGCGGTCTGGATCAGGCGGAGATCGCCATTCTCCTCCAGAACGCCATGTTCGTGGCGGGTATCGCCACCCTCATCCAGCTCTACCCCGTCTGGAGGGTGGGCTCCGGCCTGCCCATCGTCATGGGCGTGAGCTTCACCTTCGTCACCGTCCTGTGCACCGTGGCGGCCAACTACGGCTACCCGGCGGTCATCGGCGCGGTCATCGTGGGCGGTATCTTTGAGGGTACTCTGGGCCTGCTGGCCCAATACTGGCGCAAGATCATCTCCCCCATCGTGGCGGCCTCCGTGGTCACCGCCATCGGGTACTCCCTGTTCTCCGTGGGCGCCCGGTCCTTCGGGGGCGGCTATGCCGACGACTTCGGCTCCGCCCAGAACCTGCTGCTGGGGACCGTCACCCTGGTGGTCTGCCTGGTCTGGAACATCCTGGCCAAGGGCTACGCCAAGCAGCTCTCCGTTCTGGTGGGCCTGGTGGTGGGCTACCTGGTGGCCATCTTCATGGGGAAGGTGGATCTGTCCGTCATCCTGGACGGCGGCTTCCTTGCGCTGCCCCGTCTGATGCCCTATGCGCCGGAGTTCCATCCCGGCGCCATCCTGTCCGTGTGCATCATCTTCCTGGTGTCGGCGGCCGAGACCATCGGCGACACCACGGCCCTGGTGTCCACCGGCCTGGACCGGGAGATCGAGAGCAAAGAGATCTCCGGCTCCCTGGCCTGCGACGGCTATTCCTCCGCCATCTCCGCCCTGCTGGGCTGCCCGCCCGTGACCTCCTTCAGCCAGAACGTGGGTCTGGTGGCCATGACCAAGGTGGTCAACCGCTTC
>JAEDLP010000024.1 GCA_016295225.1 Oscillospiraceae bacterium
GGCGGCGAGGTCCGCATCAACAATGTCATCCCCAAGCATCTGGACTGCATCACCGCCAAACTGGTGGAAATGGGCGTGGAGATCGAGGAGGATGGGGACGCCCTCATCGTCCGCCGCCACGGCAAACTCACCCGCACCAACGTGAAAACCATGCCCTACCCCGGTTTCCCCACCGATATGCAGCCCCAGATTGCCGCTGTCCTGTGCCTGGCAGAGGGTACCAGTATCCTCACCGAAGGAATTTGGGATAACCGCTACCGTTATGCCGACGAGTTCCGCCGCATGGGCGCGAACATCCAGGTGGACGGCAAGGTGGCTGTCATCGAAGGCGTGGGGCAGCTCACCGGCGCACCGGTCTGCGCCTGCGACCTGCGTGCCGGGGCCGCCATGATCGTGGCCGGTCTGGCTGCCAACGGTATCACCGAGATCGATCAGATCCACTATGTGGAGCGCGGCTACGAGAACATCGTGGAAAAGCTGTCCAAGCTCGGCGCGGACATCCAGGAAAAGAATATCCCGGAAGAGGACTGGCGCACCAGCGCAGGCTGAGGCTCCGTCCCGTTCTCTCAACACAAGATAAACGGACGGCGGAACCCCCGCCGTCCGTTTTTTCTCGCGAAAAATCTTTGCAGCATCAGGAGTCCTTATGGTCAACATCCATCTCTTCTGCGTAGGTAAATTAAAGGAAAAGCACTTTGCCGCCGCCTGCGCCGAGTATGAAAAGCGTCTGAGCGCCTTTTGTAAGCTCACCATCACCGAACTGCCCGAGGAGCGGCTCCCCGACAACCCCTCTCAGGCCCAGATCGACGCCGCCCTGGAAAAGGAAGCCGCCCTTCTCTTCTCCAAGCTCCCCAAGAACGCCAAGCTCATCGCCCTGTGCGTGGAGGGAAAACTCCTCTCCAGCGAGGCGTTGGCCGCCCAAATCGAGAAATGGACCGTGGAGGGAGCCTCCAGCCTGGCCCTGGTCATCGGCGGCTCCTTCGGCCTGTATCCCTCGGTAAAGGAAAAGGCCCAGCTCCGCCTGTCCATGTCCCCCATGACCTTCCCCCACCACCTGGCCCGGGTCATGGTCCTGGAACAGGTCTACCGGGCTTTCCAGATCAATTTAGGTACTCGGTACCACAAATAGGAAAGGAGAACACTCCATGACTTATCAGGAACGATATGAACGCTGGCTGGCAAGCACCGCCCTCTCCCCCCAGGAAAAGGCCGAGCTGGAAGCCATGGCCAGCGATCCCAAAGAGATCGAAGACCGCTTTTTCAGCATGCTGGAGTTCGGCACCGCCGGTCTCCGGGGCGTTATGGGCCTGGGCCTGCGCCGCATGAACATCCACGTCATCCGCCACGCCACCCAGGCCTTTGCCCAGGTCATTCTGGCAGAGGGACCCGAGGCCGCCTCCAAAGGCGTAGCCATCTGCTACGACTGCCGCATCAACTCCGCAGACTTCGCCCGGGAGGCCGCCTGCGTCATGGCGGCCAACAGCATCCCCGTCCGCCTCTTTGACGCCATGCACCCCACTCCCGAGTTGTCCTTTGCTGTCCGGGAATACGGCTGCATTGCCGGCCTGAATGTCACCGCCAGCCACAACCCCCCCGAGTACAACGGCTACAAGGTCTACTGGTCCGACGGCGCCCAACTCCCCCCCCACCACGCCTCCGCCATCGCCAAGGTCATGGAGGAGATCGACGTCTTCGACGATGTGAAGACCATGGACTACCAGACCGCTCTGGATCAGGGCCTCATCACCCTCCTCGGCAAGGAGACCGACGACAAGTTCCTGGCCCACGTGCTGGGACAGATTAACGACAAAGCTTCCGTGGCCAAGGTGGCCGACACCTTCCGCATGGTGTACACCCCCTTCCACGGCACCGGCTACCAGCAGATCCCCTACGTGCTGGGACAACTGGGGATCAAACACCTCCACTGCGTCCCCGAGCAAATGGTCATTGACGGCTCCTTCCCCACAGTGAAGTCCCCCAACCCGGAGACCCCCGAGAGCTTCGAGCTGGCCGTGAAGCTGGCCCGGGAGGTGGACGCCGACTTCATCCTGGGCTCCGATCCCGACGCCGACCGGGTGGCCATCCAGGTAAAAAACAAGGACGGCCAATACGTCCAGATCTCCGGCAACCAGACCGGCGTGCTACTGCTGGACTACCTCATCGGGGCCAAGAAGCGGGCGGGCACCATGCCTGAGAACCCTGTGGCCCTGAAGTCCCTGGTCACCACCAACATGGCCAAAAAGGTGGCCGAAGCCAATGGCCTCAAGTGCTTTGACACCTTCACCGGCTTCAAGTTCATGGCCGAAAAGAAGAACCAGCTGGAAGCCGCCGGGGAGGGCCACGTGATCTTCTCCTACGAGGAGTCCATCGGCTACATGATCGGCGACTACCTCCGGGATAAGGACGCCGTCACCGCCGCCCTGCTGCTCACCGAGATGACCGCCTGGTACGCTGCCCAGGGAATGACCCTGCTGGATGCCCTGGAGGTCCTCTACCGGAAGCACGGCTATCACGGAGAGCGAACCCTGAACCTGGTGATGCCCGGCCTGGAGGGCATGGCCAACATGAAGGCCCTCATGGCCGACCTGCGGGCCGTGCCCCTGGAAGAGATCGCCGGGGTGAAGGTCACCCTCCGGCGGGACTACCAGGACGGCTCTCAGGTGGACACCGCCACTGGCGAGAAGACCACCATGGAACTGGTGGGTTCCAACGTCCTGCGGTATCTGCTGGCCGATGGCACCGACCTGGTGATCCGCCCCTCCGGCACCGAGCCCAAGATCAAGGTCTACGTCCTGGCCACCGGGCCTGACAGCGCCGACTGCCAGGCCAAGATGGACCGGTACGGCGCCTGGGCCAACGAGCTGCAGAAAAGGTACATGTAAACTGTCCAAGGCCTCAGTCCTGTTTTCGGGACTGGGGCCTTTTGTCATATTTGTCTGGTTAGGGCCATAGGCTAGTGACACCAAAGGAGGTCCTTCCATGAAGAAACTCTGCGCTCTTCTGATTCTCTGCACGTTCAGCCTATGTCTGGTTCCCGCATCCGCCGCGGGACCGGAAACCAACGCCAAGGCGGTGATCCTCATGGAGAAATCCACGGGAGAGATCCTCTACGAAGAGAATTCCCACGAACCACTGGAACCTGCCAGCGTCACCAAGGTTATGACCATGCTCCTTATTATGGAGGCCCTGGACAACGGGACCATCACCAAGGAGACCATGGTCCCGGTCTCCGCCGACGCCGCCGGCATGGGCGGGTCCCAGGTGTACATGAAGGAGGGAGAGCAGTTCTCCGTCCACGATATGTTGAAAGCCATCGCTGTGGCCTCTGGCAACGACGCCTCCGTGGCTATGGCCGAGTATCTGGCGGGCAGCGAGAGCGGGTTCGTGGAAAAGATGAATGAGAAAGCCGCCCAACTGGGCATGGCCGACACGGTCTTTCAGAACTGCACCGGCCTGCCCGCCGAGGGCCACCACACCTCCGCCCACGACATCGCCCTCATGTCCCGGGAGCTCATCCTCCACCACCCGGACATCCGCACCTACACCACCATCTGGATGGACACCCTGCGGGACGGGACCTTCCAGCTGGCCAACACCAACAAGCTCATCCGGTTCTACGAGGGGGCCACGGGCCTGAAAACCGGTTCCACCGACGGCGCTCTCTACTGTCTCTCCGCCACCGCCGAGAAGGAGGGCATGGAGCTCATCGCCGTGGTGCTGGGCTCCCCCACCTCCGCCGACCGGTTCGAGTCTGCCAAGGCCCTGCTGAACTACGGCTTCGCCTCCTACGCCCTGGTGACGGCGGCTCCGTCAGAGCCCATCCCACCGGTGGAGGTGACGCTGGGGAAAGCCACCACCGTCCAGCCGGTGCTGTCGGAGGCGTCCCAACTGCTGCTGCCCAAGGGGGACGCCGCCAAAGTCACCACCACCCTGGATCTGGTGGAGTCCGTCCAGGCCCCCGTGACCCAGGGGCAGGAGCTGGGCAGCCTGACCGTCTGGGTGGACGGCAAGGAACGGGGCACCTTGACCCTGGTGGCCCAGGAGGAGGTCCCCCGGCTGACCCTGACGGAGATCTATCGGGGACTGCTGTGCACCTTCTTCAATCTGGTTTAACGAGAAACGGCTTTCCGGGCGGGAAGCCGTTTCTGTTGGGTATCCCCGTTCCTCTTGAAAGGCTGCGGATATCCTCCACATTGGTACGCGCCTCCGGCGGGGCCCCCTTTTCTCCGGAGAAAAGGGAGAAAAGATCGCCAGGGCGAAGCCCTGGACCCCTTTGAGGCGCTTGGTGATTTGCAGGGTTTGTGATTTCATGCTTCCCTGGCCTGTGGCCCTTTGTCGGTACGCCGTCTACGGCGCGTCCACCGGCTGGGCGCGCGGGGGCGTGGTTCCTGCCCTTTAGGTGACTGCTGGAGCAAGCAGTTCCATCAAACGATCTTCTCCGCCCCGGTCAACACTTCCGCCGTGATTTTTGTGCCAAGACAAAATCCATCATAGAAAACCTGTTCTCAGCTCGACAGAATGTATTCTTCAACACAGACATGGTATTTTTCAAACATCTTCTTCGCCGGTCCACTAAGATATTCCTCCAACGTCTCGAGATTCAACTGCATCAATTCTTCCAACTGTTTGATTTCCTGATTGTGTTCCCCACAATGTCTGGCCGGTGGGAGGTTTCCCTGCCAGATTTTCGCAACGATACTATCCATAACATCCTCCCTCCAAGCACCTTA
The DNA here is from genome assembly GCA_016295225.1 of Oscillospiraceae bacterium. Taxonomy (GTDB): domain Bacteria; phylum Bacillota; class Clostridia; order Oscillospirales; family Oscillospiraceae; genus Evtepia. The sequence continues at coordinate 4,731 of JAEDLP010000024.1, forward strand.
AAAGTCGCTTTCTTCATATTGGCACCTCTTAAGATGCGCGTCAAGTGCATCCTATAAAGTTCATGCTATAATAGGCACAAGGAGGTTTTGCCGGCTGAAGTAACGAAACAAAAACGAACCTTGACATTCTTCCCTCGCCTCATTAGAATAGAAAGGATTTTTGACATACTATCCCGAAAGAGGGTTTTTACGATGCACACCATTTATCTGGACCACGCCGCCACCACCCGGGTGCTGCCCGAGGCCGCCCAGGCCGCTCTGCGGGTGATGACCGAGGACTTTGGCAACCCCTCCTCCCTCCACCACCTGGGCGTCCGGGCCGCCAAAGAGGTGGCCGACCACCGGGCGGTGATAGCCGCCGCCCTGGGCTGCAAGGCCGACGAGGTCTACTTCACCTCCTGCGGCACGGAAGGGGACAACTGGGCCATTCAGCTGGCCGTCCACCATGGCCGCCACAAGGGCAAGCACATCATCACCACCGCCGTGGAGCACTCCGCCGTGCTGGAGCCCTGCAAGGCCCTGGAACTGCAGGGCTATGAGGTCACCTACCTCCACCCCGATGCCACCGGCCATATCCGCCTGGAGGCCCTGGAGGATGCCCTCCGCCCTGACACCGTGCTGGTCTCCATGATGCTGGTGAACAACGAGACCGGGTTCCTCCAGCCTGTGGCCGACGCCGCCCGGCTTTTAAAGCGCAAAAAGTCCAACGCCCTTCTCCACTGCGACGCCGTCCAGGGCTTTTTAAAGGTTCCCTTCACGGTCAAGAGCCTGGGGGCCGACCTCATCGCCATCAGCGGTCACAAGATCGGCGCCCCCAAAGGCGTGGGCGCCCTCTATGTCAGCCCCCGTCTGCACCCCATGGTCCCCATGATCCGGGGGGGCGGCCAGGAAAAGGCCATGCGCTCCGGCACCGAGGCCACCCCCCAGATTGCCGCCTTTGCCGCCGCCTGCAAGCTGGGCCACACCGCCCTGGGTGAACATGTGGACTACCTCACTGAACTGAAAGCCTACACCCTGGACAAACTCCAGGCGGAGGTTCCCGGTCTGGTGGTGGTCTCCGAGGGCGACGCCCCCCACATTCTGGCCATCTCCCTCCCCGGCTACCCCAGCCAGGTGGTGGTACGCTATCTCAGCGACAAGGGAATCTGTATCTCCTCCGGCTCCGCCTGTCACAAGGGCAAGGCCAGCCATGTCTACGCCGCCATGAACCTGTCCAAGGCCGTCCGGGACGGCATGCTGCGAGTGTCCCTGGGGCCCTCCAACACCAGAGAAGAAATCGACGCTTTGGCCGACGCCCTGCTGTCCGCCACCCGGGAGCTGGTGGCCGCAGGCCGATAATACTGTGCGAGAAAAAAGACCTTTCCGCTGTTGTGCTTGCGGAAAGGTCTTTTTGTAGCTTGTTTACATTTTTTCGGGAGCGGTAACGCCCAGCAGGTTCAAGCAGTTGGCCAGGACGGAGCGGACGCTGTCGGCCAGCTTCAGGCGGGCGGACAGGACGGCAGGCTCCTCGCCCTTGATGCGGCAGGCCCCGTAGAACCGGTGGAAATCCCCGGCCAGCTCGATGAGGTAGCGGTTGATCCGGGAGGGGTCGTAGTCCCGGGCGGCGGCACGAATCTCGTCAGGCAGACGGGCCAGTGTGCGGATCAGCGCCTTCTCCTCCTCTGTGCTCAGCAGCTCGGCCCGGATATCGGCGGCGGCAGGCACCTGGTGGCCCTCCTCTGCCAGACGGGCGATTAGGGTACAGATGCGGGCGTGGGCATACTGGACGTAGTACACAGGGTTCTCGCTGTCCTCCCGCACGGCCAGGCCCAGGTCGAAGTCCACGGGGCTGGTGGAGGAGCGGGAATTGAAGAAGTAACGGGCGGCGTCCACGCTGACCTCGTCCAGCAGGTCGTGGAGGGCAATGGCCTTGCCGGAACGCTTGGACATGCGGACGGGCTGGCCGTCCTGGAGCAGGTTCACCAGCTGCATCAGCACCACCACCAGACGGTGGGAGCCGTCCAGACCCAAGCCGTCCAGGGCCGCCTGGAGACGGGCCACATGGCCGTGGTGGTCGGCGCCCCAGATGTTCACCACCTTGTCAAAGCCGCGGACCTCCAGCTTATTCCGGTGGTAGGCGATGTCGGCGGCAAAGTAAGTATAGAAACCGTTGGCCCGGCGGAGAACATCGTCCTTCAGCTCCAGCTTGTCGATCTGCTTCTGGCTCTTGCCCTCAGCCAGGAACTTGGTTCTCAGCAGGTCGGAGGTTTTCAGCCACAGAGCCCCGTCCTTCTCATAGGTCCACCCCTTCTCGGTGAGCATCCCCACGGTCTCGGCCACGTAGCCGGACTGGTGGAGGGAAGACTCAAAGAACCACTGGTCGTACTCGATGCCGTAGCGGCGGAGGTCCTCCTTCATCTTGGGGATGTTGTGCTCCAGGCCGAAGGCAGCCAGAGCGTCCAGGCGGGTCTGCTCGTCCACATCCTTGTAGGAATCCCCGTGCTTCTCATAAAAGCCCTGGGCCAGATCCTTGATGTCCTGACCGTGGTAGCCGTCCTCGGGGAACTCCACGTTCTCCTCCCCCAGGAGGATCTGCAGGTAGCGGGCCTGGATGGACACGGCAAACTTGTTGATCTGGTTGCCGGCGTCGTTCACATAGAACTCCTTCCAGGTATCAAACCCGTCCCGCTGGAGGACGTTGGCCAGGGTGTCGCCCAGGACGCCGCCCCGGGCATTGCCCATGTGCATGGGACCGGTGGGGTTGGCGGAAACGAACTCCACCATGACCTTCTGGCCTGCGCCGTCCTTGCCCTGGCCATAGAGACGGCCCTCGGCTTCGATATCCGCCAGCACGTCGCCGTACCACTTGGAGCCCAGGCGGAAGTTCATAAAACCGGGGCCTGCGATCTCCAGGTCGGAGAAGATGGTCCCCTCCAGGTCCATGTGGTCGGCCAGAGCCTGGGCAATGGCACGGGGGTTCATCTTCATGGCCTTGGCGCCGGCCATGGCATAGGAGGAGGCGTAGTCGCCGTTCTGGGGGTCCTTAGGGATCTCCACGGAGCCCTTGAGCTCCACGCCGGCGGGAAGAACACCCGCAGCCGCAGCGGTCTCGTAGGCCTTGCGGGTGCATTCGGTCACTTGGTCTTTCGCGTATTGGATCAAATTCGCCATACTGTATGTCACCTTTATTCTCAAAGTATTTGGATGCGCAGGGAAAGGATATCACTGGTCCAAGGGCAGGCTGCCGGGGGTGGGCTCGGAGACCTGGATCTCAAAGGAGTTCTCCCCCACCCGCTCGTTCTCCACCTCCATGATATAGCGGATGGAGATGCTGCCGCCGGTCTCGGTCATGTCGGAAAAGGCCTTCTGGGTGTTCACCCCCAGAATGATACCGCCGAAGGGAGTCTGGTAGGGGGAGAAGTGCTTCTTGCCCACCTGGAAGATCATCTCAGAGGTGAGCGTCCCCTCCCGGATGAGGGTGATCTGGTCCTTCTCGATGTGGAAGGTGGTGGTAGTCCCCTCCAGGCCGGTGAGCTCACTCTCCCGATAGGAGAGGGAGAAATCCCCTTCCTGCCCCTTGAGGGTTCCCTGGGTGACCAGTTCCATCACGTCTTCCTGGCCGGGTTCGCTGGCCTGGGTTCCTCTGATTGAAATAATGACTGGTTTTTCCATGAATCTATCCCACTTCTTTTTTATTTTGTTAGCAAATCATTATACCCGATATTGCGCGAAATGTAAAGAGCGGTATCCCGCCCTCCTGATCCCTCCATACCCTATCATTTTGACGGTTTTCGTTGAGAATTCCCCCTGTTTTTGTGATATTTCCTTCCCTCCGCTGCCCTGGCTGGAAATCTTCACAGTCTTTTTACAAGAAGCCCTTTGACTTTTCCGGGAAAGCACACTATAATGGTGGGACGATTCCGGCGGAGACGCAACATTCCCCACCGGTCTGCTTAGAATACTATGAAGCGAACAATCATCCCACAGCGAGGAGGTCATGGTATGCAGCTGGAACTGAGCAAGAAGCAATTCCGGCGTCTGCTAGATATGGTATACATCGGCAACTGGATCCTCAATTCCACCCGTGGAGAGGACCGGTTCCGGGACTACGACCAGGTGGAGAGCCTACTCTTTGAAAAGGCCCGGCAGGAGGGCATGGAGATCCTGGCCGAGACCTACCAAGGGGAGACCGTTCCCTCCCGGGCCTTTGTGGAGGGCGGCATTCACGAGGCCATCATGGAGTATGAGAACAACGTCTTTTTCGACATCCTGGCCGAGGACCTGGCCCGGCGGGACATGAACGACGTGCCCATCGACGCCAGCAACTACGCCGAGCTGAACCAGCGGATCGAGGCGTATATCACGGAATTTGAGGAAAACGGCACCGATAACATCCTGGTGGATACGGATACTCTGTGAGCATCCATGCAGAATATGCAAAAACCGGAAGGACAGATCCTTCCGGTTTTTCTTTTGGGTATCAGGTCTTCAGCTTCTTTACCAGCTCCTCATCCGGGTCCACATAGGCGGTCTGGTAGGTGGTGTAGACCACCATGCCCGGGCGGGCGCCGGCGGGTTTCTTTACAAACTTCACCGGGGTGTAGTCCACCGGGACCTTCTTTCCCTCTCGGCCCTGGGAGAACCAGGTGGCCAGGCAGGCGGCCTCGTGGAGGCTCCTCTCGTCGGGCTTCTCCCCCTCGGTCCACAAAATCACATGGGAGCCGTGGATTTTTTGCGTGTGGAACCAGTAGTCCCACTTCCCCGCCTGCTTGGTGGTGAGCATGTCGTTCTGCAAATTATTGCGGCCCACGGAGATGCGGAACCCGGCGGAGGAGCGGAACTCCATGGGCTTGGAATGGGACCGCTTCATGCGGTCCTTGGCCTTGCCCTTCCGGCGGAGGTAGCCGGTCTCCACCAGCTCCTGGCGGATCTCCTCCAGGTCCCGGTCCCCTTCCGCCCGGGAGATGCTGTCCAGGACGCTGTCCAGGTACGCCCCCTCGGCGGCCCCCTTCTCCAACTGGATGGTGAGCATCTCCTCGGCGGTCTTGGCCTTGGTGTAGGCCTTGTAATACCTGGCGGCGTTCTGCTGGGGCGTTTTCAAGGGGTCCAGGGGGATCTCGATCTCGGCGCAGTCGGGATCGTAGTAGTTCTCCGCCCGCAGGACCTTCATCCCCTTCTCCATCCGGTAGAGGTTAGCGGTGATGAGGTCGCCGTACATGCGGTCCTGCTCCCGGTTCTTGGTTCGCTCCAGTTCCTTCTCCTGCATCGCCATTTTTCGGGTCAGACGGTCCCGGGCATGGGTTAGAGACTTAATAAAGTCCTGTCCCTTCTGGCGGACCGAATCGGCGGTCTCCCGGGCCTGATAGAAGGCGTCCAGCAGATCCCCGAAGGTGTCAAAGGCGCGGTTCTCCGTGCCGGGGCCGTACTGGAGGATGGGCCGGAAGGAGAAGTCCACCGGCTTGCCCTCCCGGACCAGCATGGTGGGCTGGACGTCTCCCGCCCGGAGCTTTTCCAGGATGGCGTCCACTTTTTCCAACAGCTTTTCCGGGTCCCGGCCCACGGGGGCGTCCACCTCCCCAAAGGCCTCAAAGGCGGCCTCCCGGGCAATCAGGGGGGACAGGCCCAAAAAGTGGTTCATCAAAAATTTATCGGCGGGGGCATCCATAGGAGAGGACGTCAGAAGGGCGGCCCGCTCCTCCGGGGTCATGGTCTCCGGGTCCAGCTTGCCCGCTTGCATGGGGGGATACTTATAAAACATCCCTGGCAGCAGGGGGCGGGCGTTTTCCTGGGACAGGTCCACATCCACCCGGCGCAGGCAGTCCACGATGCGCCCCTCCCCGTCCAGCAGGAGCAGGTTGGTCCGTCGGCCCATGGCCTCCAGGATCAGGCGGCGGATAACCTTGTCCCCCATCTCGTTGGAGGCCTCGATGACCAGCTCGGCCAGACGCTCCATGGGGGGCTGGCGCAGCTCCAAAATCTTGCCGCCGGTGAGGTACTTCCGCAGGAGCATGCAGAACATGGGGGGCTCCGCCGGGTTCTCCCGGGGCAGCTGGGTAAGCTGCATCCGGGGCCGGGCGGGGTTTGCGGTGAGCAGCAGGCGGCAAGCGCCGGTCTTACTGCGGATATGGAGCAGGATCTCATCCCGGCTGGGCTGGTGGATCTTGTCGATCCGGCCGCCGAGGACTGCCTGTTCCGTCTCCCTGCGGACGGCGGACAGGCACAGGGCGTCCATGGGCATATCAGGTCTCCTCCTCCATCATAATTTCGAACAATTCATTGAGCCGCGGGGTATTTCCCTGGATGTAGAGCCAGCCGAAGAGGGCTTCCAGCCCCGTGGCAATCTGATACTCCCGCCGGGTGGCCCCCCGGGGGTGGGAGTGGGGGTTGGCGTTGCGGCCCCGCTTGTAGATGCGCTCCTCCTCTTCCGTCAGGCTGGGGAGAATTTTCTCCAGCATCCTGGCCTGACGGGGGGCGGCCACATAAGCCAGGGCCGCTCGGTGGAGGCTGCCCGGGGTGAGTTTACCGTGGCAGCACAGCCAGGAGCGGACCATAAGCTCATAGACCGCGTCCCCCAGGTAGGCCAGCCCCAGGTTGCTCATTTTCAGCAGTTCCTGCTTGTCTTCTGACAGGTGAAAATAATCCATATCGTTCTCCGATGCGTCAAACAGATTTGGATGTATTGTATCGCAGATTTTCCGTTCTGGCAAGGGCAGGTCATCCATCGGGCCGTTCAGGCGCGCCGTTCTCCCGAAACCGGAAGACGATGTGGGCTTTCCCACCCAGGGATTTCACCTGGGCAAAACAAAAGATGGGGATCAATGGGAAGGGACTGCGAGGGTCCCAGGGAAAGGCCAGGGAAAACCCTCCCTCCTGGTGCCGGCGCAGAAGGCCCCGGTTTCGTTGGTCGGCCGCCCGGGCCAGGAGCTGGTCGGCCGGAAACAGGCTGGCCAGGTCCCCCACTTCCTTCCAGCCCTGAAAGGGCGTCTGTTCAAAGGAATAGGTCTTCCGAATCTGCCCCCCCTGGATGGGCCAGCACCCCTTCTGCCGCAGTTGGGCCGCCGACAGGGAGCGGCGCAGACGGAGGCTCCCTCCCTCGGGCATGAGGGTCCCCAGGTCGCAGGTTCCCCCCGGCCCCACCAGGTAGCCGTGGTACAGGCCCTTGTCCGGCGGACGGACCTCCATGGCCGCCTCCACCCTGCCGCCGTTCTCCCGGCAGGTAAGTTGGCCGTTTTCCATGGGAAATCGCTGTTCCATGGTTCCTCCCTCCTCTCTGGCTACCCTATGCAAAACCCCGCTCCGGAAAGAACCGGAGCGGGGTGGGGCAAATCGTCGAAAAAGGTTTTTTCGATAGACGAGGATGCTTAGAAGTAAAACAGCTCCTCAAACTTTTTCTCCAGGGCCACGCAGAGCAGCAGGGCCAGTTTGGCGGTGGGGCTGAACTGCCCAGTCTCGATGGAGCTGATGGTCTGGCGGGAAACGCCCACCAGCTTGGCCAACTCTCCTTGGGAGAGGCCTTTCTCGTTCCGGGCTTCTTTCAGGTTGTTGTGCAGAATTAAATCGTTGTCCATACCGTCGCCTCATCCGAATAGATTCCATAAGAACATGCCCCCATTCAGGACCGCTGCCGCCACAGTCACAATCGCCACGACCAAATCAAGCATTGTTTGCAAGCGATACCACTTATAAAAAGACGATACGGAAGCCATTGCCCAGTAAAGAAACCACATGTTATTGATTTCTATGGCCAGGTGAGCAACGCCCGTACATACTGAGACCGCTGCACAAATGACAAAGCCAACCACCATCGCGAGCTGACTGCCCCGCCGGTCTAAATAGACTTCCATCTCATCCTTGCCCTCCCGGGCCTGGATCTGGGCCTTGCGCAGGATCTCGTTCTTATCTATCTTATCCATTGTGTACCCTCCTTACCGCATTTTGACAAGTTTTCTTTACACCCCCAGGATATCACAGCCAAGTTAACTTGTCAATCTCTTTTTGTCAAGTTTTCTTGGCATTTTTGTTTCAAGCAGAGACAGAGAAACATCCCGCCCGGAAACCCAGGCGGGATGTTCGCTCAATCCTCGGAAGGATGACTCAAATGTTTATAGTACCCGTCTGCGTGGTAGAGGGGCATGACGGTGTTGTGCATCAGGACCCGGTCCTTCACCACCAGGGTGGTGGTGGGGGCCTGGGAGTGCTTATAGAACAGGCTGTCGTGGCCCACGCACAGGCCCATGACGATGTTGAACTCGGTCCCCTCCTCGGCCAGAAGCTGGGCCTGGAGGACGGGGTTGCAGGCCATGGGGCCGGGGCCGTGGTACTTGGGGTGGATGCCCAGTTCGGTCTTGGGCACCTCCCCAGCCTTGCAGCCCACGCCGTAGACCTCGAAGCCGTTGGCCCGGAGCATCTTGGCCAGGGTGCGGCTCTCCCGGATCAGGGCCACACAGGTGGCGATGCCGATCTTTTTGTAGCCCATTTGCTTGGCAAACTCGATGGTCTCCTGGACCCGGGGCCACTTGCGATAGCCCTCCGCTTCCACAACCGCCGCCGCCTGGACGATCTTTTTATCCTCTTCGCTGGTAAAATACTCCCGCAGGGAATTGTTCCGCTGCTCCTCCGTCATCTGACGGCTGATGCAGAAGGCGGGAAATGCCTTGTGGGGATTGTGGGCGTCGCACAGAGTCACTGCACAGTCGATGCAGGAACGCCGGATATCATCAGCCATGGTGTGCCTCCTCTCCTTTCTTTCGATCCTGGATGATCAGATTCTTCAACCCTTCGATGCAGGCCTTGACGGACAGAAGCACATTGGTGGATTCCTTTTGATCCAGTCCGGCCTTCTCCCGCTCCTGATTCCACACCACGTGGAAAATCGAGCCGCAGCGGACCCCCAGGGCGGCGGCGGCAGTAAAGAGGGCGGCGGATTCCATCTCGCTGGCCAGAACACCCAGACGCTTCCAGGCCTCCCACTTGGCCTCCAGTTCGTAGGACACCGGCATCCTCTGGGGAGAGTGCTGGCCGTAGAAGGAGTCCTTGCACTGGACCACGCCGGCGTGCCAGGGCTTCCCCAGGGCCTTGGACGCGTCCACCAGGGCAGTCAGGACCTCATAGTCGGGCACGGCGGGGAACTCGATGGGGGCGTACTCCCGGCTGGTCCCCTCGTGGCGGATGGCCCCGGTGGCAATCACCAGATCGTTGCTCTGAACCTTCAGATCAATGCCCCCGCAGGTGCCTACCCGCAGGAAGGTGTCCGCACCAATGGCAGTCAGTTCCTCCATGGCGATGACCGCGGAGGGTCCGCCAATGCCCGTGGAACAGACGCTGACCTTCTCCCCCAGGATGGTGCCGGTATAGGTGTTATACTCCCGGTTATAGGCCACTTGGACGGGGTCGTCGAAAAACCGGGCGATGAGCTCACTGCGGGCAGGGTCGCCGGGCAGGATGCAATAGCGGCCCACATCACCGGGGGCGCAGCCAATGTGATACTGTACCTGACGTTTGTCTTTATCCATGGTGTTCCTCCTGTTCCTGTCGCTGGGCCTGGACGCGCTTCCAGGTCAGGTAGCCATCCAGAATGAGGGTAGCAGCGACCGAGTCGATTTTATCCTTACGATTCTTGGCACGGACCCCCTGCTCCCCCAGAATCCGGTGGGCGTCCACCGTGGTGCGGCGCTCATCCCAGAGAACCACAGGCAGGCCGGTCCGCTCCCGCAGCTTTTCCGCCAGGGCCGCGCACTTTTCCGCCCGGGGGCCAACGGTGCCGTCCATGTTTTTCGGGTAGCCCAGGACCAGCTCCTCCGCCCCCTGCTTTTGGGCCAGGACGGCCAGCTCCTCCAGGACCACCTCTTCCTTTCGGCTCTTTACCAAAAAGGTCTGACCGGCCAGAAGCCCCGTCACATCAGACAGGGCAACGCCTGTGCGGGCGTCCCCGTAATCAATTGCCATGATTCGCATACTATCACTTCCTTATAAAAATATCTTAACGGAAAGGACGGCAGGTGTCAACCAGGCGGGATACGGAAACGGCTGAAAAAAGTGCAAAAAGTCCTTGACAAGCCGACTTCCCTCATGGTAATATGATTACACCTATGAAAAGGGCTTATTTTTTGCGCACATATTACGGTATATGTCCGCAACCCCTTGACCAATTTGGACATAGGGAGGCAACCGATGCCGATTCCAGCCGTATTCTTCCAGCATGCTTATTTTTGGCAGAATTGATTCGCCGGAGTCGGAATCGCCTGTGGACAGGCAAAGCCGATTTCGGTTTTTTCTTTTCCCAGGGCCGAACATCGTAAAGGAGGTGCCGCGATATGGCAAAGGCCGGCGCACGAGTGAAGGTCACTCTCAGATGCAGTGAATGCAAGCAGCGCAACTACAACACTATGAAGAACAAGAAGAATACCCCCGACCGCTTAGAGATGAACAAGTACTGCCCCTTCTGCAGAAAGCACACCGTTCATAACGAGACTAAGTGATGATGGCCCACATTCGTAAGAAAGGGTGGAACTGAATGTCTGAACAAGAAAAGATGAACCAGGATGTGAGCGCAGAAGAGACCAAGACCCCGGCAGCGAAGGAACCCAAGCCCGCAAAAGCCAAGAAGGAAAAGTCCAATAAGGACAAGAAATCCGGCTTCGGCAAGCGCATGGGCCGCTTCTTCCGTGAGCTGAAGGCAGAGCTGAAGAAGGTCGCCTGGCCTTCCAAGGCAGATACCATGAAGAAAACCGGTATCGTCATTGTCTGCGTCATCATCGTAGGCATCATCGTCTGGATCTTCGATGGCATTGCCAGCGCCGTCATCGACGCTCTTCTCTCCCTCTTCGGCCAGTAAGCCAGTAACGGGTAAAGGTGAATCGATATGGCTGAAGGCGCAAAATGGTATGTGGCTCACACCTATTCGGGTTATGAAAACACCGTAAAAGCCACCATTGAAAAGGCCGTGGAAAACCGCAACATGGGCGACCTCATCCTCGGGGTGAACATCCCCATGGAGACCGTGACCGAGATCACCGACTCTGGTACCAAGACCGTGGAACGCAAGGTGTTCCCCGGCTACGTGCTGGTGAAGATGATTATGACAGACGAAACTTGGCATCTGGTACGCAACGTGCGCGGTGTCACCGGCTTCGTCGGGTCCGGCAACAAGCCCATTCCCCTGACGGACGACGAGATCGCCGCCATGGGCGTGGAGAAGCGGGAGGTCCTGGTGACCTACGAAATCGGCGATAACGTCCGCATCACCGACGGCGCGCTGGAATCCTTCCTCGGTATCGTGGAAGAGATCGACGTGGAACGCCAGAAGGTTCGGGTCGTTGTTTCCATGTTTGGCCGCGAAACTCCGGTCGAGCTGGATCTGGATCAGATCGAATCCATCTGATCCCACTGATGTACTTTGCGCAGAAGGCGCAAACGTGGGAGGAGTTTGAAACTCCGTCCAACCACATTTTAAAATGGAGGTGCTCTAAGTGGCACAGAAAGTAACTGGTTACGTTAAACTGCAGATTCCCGCCGGTAAGGCAACTCCGGCTCCCCCCGTTGGCCCTGCTCTGGGTCAGCACGGCGTGAACATCGCCGCATTTACCAAGGAATTCAACGAGCGCACCAAGAACGATGCTGGCCTGATCATCCCCGTGGTCATCACCGTTTATGCTGACCGCTCCTTCACCTTTATTACCAAGACTCCCCCCGCAGCAGTTCTGATCAAGAAGGCTTGCAACATCGAGTCCGGTTCCGGTGTCCCCAACAAGGACAAGGTCGCTACCATCAGCAAGGAAGACGTTCGTAAGATCGCCGAGACCAAGATGCGCGACCTGAACGCAGCAACCATCGAGGCTGCTATGAGCATGATCGCTGGTACCGCACGCTCCATGGGCGTTGTCGTCGGCGAGTAAGGCAGGAGGGTTAAGAGATATGTTTAGAGGTAAGAAATATCAGGACAGCGCAAAGCAGATCGACAAGGCAACTCTGTATGATACCGCAGAGGCTATGGATCTGATTGTCAAGACCGCTCCCGCTAAGTTCGATGAGACCGTTGAGCTGCACATTAAGCTGGGCGTTGACTCCCGTCACGCCGACCAGCAGGTCCGCGGCGCAATCGTCCTGCCCCACGGTACCGGTAAGGTACCCCGCGTTCTGGTCTTCGCCAAGGGCGACAAGGCCGACGCTGCTAAGGAAGCCGGCGCAGATTACGTTGGCGAGATGGATCTGGCTCAGAAGATCCAGCAGGAGAACTGGTTCGACTTTGACGTCGTCATCGCTTCCCCCGACATGATGAGCGTTGTTGGTCGTCTGGGTAAGGTTCTGGGCCCCAAGGGCCTGATGCCCTCCCCCAAGGCTGGTACCGTCACCCCCAACGTTGCCAACGCTGTCAAGGAAGCAAAGGCTGGTAAGGTCGAGTATCGTCTGGACAAGACCAACATCATTCACTGCCCCATCGGCAAGGTCTCCTTTGGTGCTGAGAAGCTGACCGAGAACTTCAACACTCTGGTTGGCGCTATCATCAAGGCTAAGCCCGCTGCTGCCAAGGGCACCTATATCAAGAGCTGCGTCGTGGCTTCCACCATGGGCCCCGGCATCAAGGTCAACGGCGCTAAGCTGGGCTGATCGGCTCCTGATTTTACAAAAAAGCTATCATTTTTCCGGAAAGGCGCTTGACAGCGCCTTTCCGGAATGATATACTATCATTCGTGTTCAAAGACAGTAGGCACCCATAAGTCCTACCGAGAATGCAGTATGAGATTGTTTCTTTGTGCTGTTTTGCGTCTTTGAACGCGAGACAGCATTTTTCATATTCTGGAGGTGAAACACCATGCCTAACGCAAAAATTCTCTCTGAGAAGCAGGCTATCGTGGCTGAGCTGACTGAAAAGCTGAAGGGCGCTTCCGCAGGCGTGCTGGTGGACTACAAGGGCATCACGGTTGCCGAGGATACCGCTCTGCGTGCTGAGTGCCGCAACAACGAGCTGGATTACGCTGTTGTCAAGAACACCCTGCTGCGCTTCGCAATTAAGGATTGCGGTCTGGAAGAGATGGACGAGGCCCTGAACGGCACCACTTCCCTGGCTCTGTCCAACGGTGATCCCATCGCTCCCATGCGCGTGATCAACAAGTTCGCCAAGCAGTTCAACGGCTCCAAGTTCGTCATCAAGGCCGGCTTCATGGACGGTAAGGTCCTGCCCCTGGACGAGGTCATGGCTCTGGCTGAGCTGCCCGCTAAGGACGTCCTGCAGGCTCAGGTCCTGGGCACCATGCTGGCTCCCATCACCAGCCTGGCTATTGTCCTGAAGGCTATCGCCGAGGAAAAGGGCGGTTTCGTGGAAGCAGAGGCTCCCGCCGCCGAGTAATTCCCCACCCAACATTCAAAACAAATTACACAACACATATTTTAGGAGGTAACTATCATGGCTTCTGAGAAGATTACTGCCCTCATCGAAGAGGTTAAGGCTCTGACCGTTCTGGAGCTGTCCGAGCTGGTTCACGCACTGGAGGAGGAGTTCGGCGTCTCCGCTGCTGCTATGGCTGCTCCCGCTGCTGGCGGCGCTGCTCCCGCTGCTGAGGAGAAGACCGAGTTCGACGTCATTCTGGAGAACTTCGGCTCCGAGAAGGTTAAGGTCATCAAGGCTGTCCGCGAGATCACCGGCCTGGGCCTGGCTGACGCTAAGGCTGTCGTCGAGGCTGCTCCCAAGGCAATCAAGGAAGGCGTCTCCAAGGACGAGGCTGAAGAGCTGAAGAAGAAGCTGGAAGACGTCGGCGCAAAGGTCGCTCTGAAGTAATTCAGGCCCCACTTCTTTCCCCAAGCTTAGGCTTACAAAATGATATGCTCCCCCATGAAAACAGAGTTGTGTTTCATGGGGGAGCATTTTTTCTTTTCAGTTTTGAGGGGTTTGCTTTCTGGGGGGATTGAAGGCCAGGAACAACGCAATGCTTCCGATGGCTGTGATCACCAGGTTACCATGCTTGCCCGCATAGTATAGTTCCGCCTGAAAGATGACTCTGGCCACCAGTTCGTTTCCTAGGGGTACATCAAAATACAGAAGTATCATCACGGCAGTACA
>JAEDLP010000139.1 GCA_016295225.1 Oscillospiraceae bacterium
GCTTGAGCTCCACGGCCAGATCCTCGATCTTGGCGGTGGAGATGGGGTCCAGGGCCGAGGTGGACTCGTCCATCAGCAGGACCTCCGGCTGGTTGGCCAGAGCCCGGGCGATGCACAGCCGCTGCTGCTGGCCGCCGGAGAGGCCCAGGGCGCTGGTCTTGAGGCGGTCCTTCACCTCGTCCCAGATGGCGGCGTCCCGCAGGGACTGTTCCACGATCTCGTCCAGCCGGCTCTTGTTTCGGACGCCGTAGGTCCGGGGGCCGTAGGCCACGTTGTCGTAGATGCTCATGGGGAAGGGGTTGGCCTTCTGGAAGACCATGCCCACCTGCTTCCGCAGCCAGGTGGGGTCCAGGTCCTTGTCAAAGATGTTCTGCCCCTGGAAGCAGACCTCCCCCTCAATCCGCACCCCCTGGACCAGGTCGTTCATGCGGTTGAGGGTCTTTAAAAAGGTGGACTTCCCGCAGCCGGAGGGCCCGATCAGGGCGGTGATCTCGTGGGCGGGAAGGGACAGGTTGATATCCTTTAAGGCGTGATGGCCCTGGTCCCCGGCGGTCTTTTTCCCCGCCGGGCCGTACCACAGGTTCAGATGTTGGGTGGTGATGATATCCGCCATGGCTCATCCTCTCTTTCGTTTCAGTTTCTTGCCGGCCAGGTTGGCGGCGGCGTTGATGCCCAGAACCAGCACCAGCAGGATGGCGGCGATGGCAAAGGCCACGCCGGTCTCCCCCCGCTCGTTGGCATAGACGTAGAGGGCAACGGTCAGGGTGGCGGAGGAGGACTGGAGGGACTGGGCGAAGCCGTTGAGGACCAGACCAAAGCCCGCCGTGAAGAGCAGGGCCGCCGACTCCCCCACAATGCGCCCCACCGCCAGGATGCAGCCGGTGACGATGCCGTCCACGGCGTTGGGCAGGACCACCGTGCGCACCACCCGCCACTTTCGGGCCCCCAGGGCCATGGCCCCCTCCCGGTAGGACTGGGGGACGGTCTTGAGGCTCTCCTGGGTGGTTCGCAGAATGGTGGGCAGAATCATCAGCACCAGGGTCAGGCCGCCGGCCAGAATCCCCTGCTGGAGGCCCATGATCTGGATGAAGAAGAGCATACCCACCAGACCGAAGAGGATGGAGGGCAGGCCGGACAGGGTCTCGGCGGCGTACTCGATGAGGGCCACCATTCTCCGGCTGGAGGCGTACTCCGTCAGGTAGATGGCCGCGCCCACGCCCAGGGGCAATACCACGGCCAGCGCCACCAGAATAATATAGAGGGTGTTCAGAAGGTTGGGCAGGATGCCGATGGTATCCTTGATGTAGCTGCTCTGGGTGGAGAGAAGATCCCAGCTGATGTGGGGCAGGCCCCGGTAGAAGATATACCCGATCAGGAAGAGCAGCAGGGCGCAGGTGAGCCCGGCGCACAGGTACAGGAGGATCTTCATGATCGTGTTATAGGCTCTGCGGGAAGCGGACAATCCGTTCACGTTACCCCTCCTTTCGTCCCTTAATGAGGACGTTGAGCAAGACGTTGATGAGCATGATAAAGAGGAAGAGGACCAGGCCCACAGAGAACAGAGACTGCCGCCAGAGGCTGCCGTAGGAGGCGTAGGACATCTCCGAGGCGATGGCCGTGGTCAGGAACCGCACCGGCTGGAAGAGGCCGGGCAGGTTGGGCACGTTGCCGGAGACCATGATGATGGCCATGGCCTCGCCGATGGCCCGGCCCACCCCCAGAACCACCGCGGTGGCCACGCCGCTGCGGGCCGCCGGGAAGGAAACCCGGAAGGCGGTCTCCAGCTTGGTGGCCCCCAGGGCCAGGGAGGCCTGCTCATACTCCTCAGGAACCGCCCGCAAAGCGGTCTCCGCCACCTGGACGATGGAGGGCAGAATCATCACCGCCAGCACCAGGATGGCCGCCAGCAGGGTGGCCCCGGAGGCCAGATGGAAGGCCCGCTGGATGGCGGGGACCAGGACGATCATGCCCACCAGGCCGTAGACCACCGAGGGGATACCGGCCAGCAGCTCCACTGCCGTGTGGATCACTGCCGCCAGTCTGGGCGGCGCTGCCTTGGCCAGAAAGATGGCGGTCATCAGGCCCAGAGGAACCCCCAGAACCACCGCTCCGGCTGTGCCGCAGACGGAGGTGAGCAGGAAGGGCAGGATGCCGTATTGGCCGGTGTTGGGGGACCAGATCTTCCCAAAGAGGAAGTTGGTCAGGCCGACCTCCCGAATGGCGGGCAGACCGGAGATCAGCAGGTAGATGCTGATGAAGAGCACGAAGGCCACCGCCACGATCCCGCACAGCAGGAACAGGAGGCTCATGGCCCGTTCCAGGGCATTGCGGCCCAAAGAGGTTTGATGCATTGCAGCCGCCTCCTTTGCAGCTGCCCTGCCCCGTTTCCGGGGCAGGGGCGCCAGTTCAGTCATAGCGATCCCTCAGTCCGTCTTATGCAACGGGGACAGCCCCGGCGGTGCGGATCAGGTCGTTGGCAGCGGAGGAGGTGGCAAAGTCGAAGAAGGCCTGGGCCGCCTCGCTCAGAGCCGTGCCGCCCTTGGTGACCATCACGAAGGGTCTCTGAATGGCGTAGCTGCCGTCCAGAACGGTCTCCTCGGTGCAGGCCACGCCGCCCACGGTGACCAGCTTGATGCCCTCCTGGCCCTCGGCAGAGGACAGGGAGGCGTAGCCGATGGCGTTGGGGTTGCTCTTGACGGCCTCGATGACCGCGCCGGTGGAGGTCAGTTCCTGGCTCAGGACGCAGGCGTCCTCGGTCTTGGTGATGGACTCGAAGCCGTCCCGGGTGCCGGAACCGGCCTCACGGCCGATGCAGGCGATGACCCCGGCTTCGCCGCCCAGCTCAGACCAGTCGGTGACTTCGCCGGTGAAGATGGAGGCAATCTGCTCCAGGGAGAGGTCCTCCACGGGGCAGGCCTCATTGACGATGACGGCGATGCCGTCCAGCGCCACCACGGTGGCGGTCAGACCGTTGGCCTCCTCTTCTGCCTTCAGGGCACGGGAGGACAGGCCGATGTCGCAGCTGCCGTTGGCGACGGCCTCGATGCCGGTGCCGGAGCCGGTGGGATCGTAGGTCACGGTGACGCCGCTGTTGTCAGCCATGAACTGCTCGGACAGTACGCCGATGACCTTCTCCATGGAGGTGGAGCCGTTGGTGGAGACTGCCCCGGAGAGGACAGCGGCCTCACCGCCTTCGCTGGATTCGGCGGGCTGCTGGGCCTCACCGCCGCAGCCGGCCAGAGACAGGGCCAGAACCGCAGAGGCAGCAAGAACGCTCATTGTTTTCTTCAGATTGAATTTCATGTTGATTCCCTCGTTTCTTTTCATTTTTGGGTTTGTTTTCTGATTACAGGAACAGTGTACTCGTCCAAGGTTAAAGGAAAAACCAAAGAGAGATAAAGTTTATGTAAAACCGAAATTTTGCTAAAAAACACCGGCCCGAGGCGTTTTGACGCGCCTCGGACCGGTGGTTTTTTGTCTGTGATATTAAATCAGCTGCTGCTCGTTGATGATGAGCTTGAATTGCAGGCCCAGGGTCTCCGCCGCCTTGCGGCAGAGGG
>JAEDLP010000140.1 GCA_016295225.1 Oscillospiraceae bacterium
CTGAGCTTCATCGTGGGTCTGGTGGGGGTGCTGAACTTCTTCAACGCCGTCCTCACGGGGATCATCGCCCGGCGGCGGGAGTTCGCTGTCCTCCAGTCCATCGGCATGACCGGTCGGCAGCTAAAGACCATGCTGGTGTGGGAGGGCCTCCTCTACGCCCTGGGGGCGGTGGGGCTGTCCCTGCTCCTCACCCTGGCTCTGAGCCCCCTGCTGGCCTCGGCCCTGGAGAAGCTGTTCTGGTTCTTCTCCTACACCTTTACGCTGACGCCCGTGCTGGCCCTGGCCCCGGTCTTCCTGATCCTGGGCAGCCTGGTCCCCCTGGGGGTCTACCGCTTCGCGGCCAAGGCCACCCTGGTGGAACGGCTGCGGCAGGCGGAGAGTTAAACCAAGTTAAACAGCTTCCATCCGCAGGGCGGGGTCTTCGGACCCCGCCCTGCTTTTTTGGCAGTCTTCGCCAGCAGGTGCAAAGATTGCACGAAAAGAGCCGGGCACATCCGGCAAAACTAGGAAAAAGGGTCAAAAGTGAAAAAGTTCAAAGGTTATTCACGATTGGCCTATTGACATTCTTGGGGCAAAGTGCTATCTTAACTTTAGCACTCGGGGGAACTGAGTGCTAACATTAGGCCCGAAGCCAAAGGAGGCCCAAACCATGGAACTGTCGGAGCGAAAAAAACAGATCCTCCGCGCGGTGGTAGAAAACTACATACAGACCGCGGAACCTGTTGGCTCCAAAGCCATTGTGGCCAGCGCCGGCTTGAAAGTGTCCTCCGCCACCATCCGAAACGAGATGGCCGAGCTGGAGAACCTGGGCTTTCTGGAACAGCCCCACACCTCTGCCGGACGGATCCCGTCCCCCAGCGGCTATCGGCTCTATGTGAACGAACTCATGGAAGAGCACCGGCTGACCATCCAGGAGACCCAAAAGATCAACGAAGCCCTCCACCTGAAGATCCGTCAGATGGATCAGGTGATGACCGAGGCCGGGAAGATCGTCTCCCAACTGACCAAGTATCCCACCTTCGCCCTGACCACGGGGACCAGGAAAGCGGTCATCAGCCGGTACGACCTGCTGATGGTGGAGCAAAACGCCTTTATCGCCGTCCTGATGACCGACACCCAGGTGGTGAAGAATAAACTCTTCCGCCTGCCCTCCGAGGTGTCCGACACCCAGCTCCAGTTGCTGGGGACCCTGCTGAACACCTCCTTCACCGGCAAGACCCTGGAGGAGCTTACCCCCGAACTCATGCGGGTGGCTACCCACGCGGTGGGCGAGGCCTACGGACTCATCAGCCTGGTGGTTTCCTTCGCCATGGAGGTTTTGGAGGAGCTGGAGAGCAGCGTGGTTCACACCGCCGGCATCCCCAACCTGCTGGCCCACCCGGAGTACCAGAGTCTGGAGAAGGCGGAACCCCTGATGAATTACCTGTCGGAGATGGGGGATGATATCCACCTGCCGGTGGTTCAGGGGAAAAACGTCAGGATCGTCATCGGACCAGAAAACGTGGCCGACGAGCTGAAAAACTCCAGCGTGATCATGGCCAGCTACGACATTGGCGGCGGCATGCAGGGGGTCATCGGCGTGGTCGGCCCCACCCGTATGGATTATGCAGATCTGGCGGCCCGTCTTTCCTACTTCGCGGAAGGACTGTCCCGCATGTTTGGAAAGGGCGAGATTCCACCGCCCACCGGGGAAGCCCCCGAGGACTTTTAGATAAGAGGTAACCAATGCAATGAGCAAGAAAGATATGGATCAGAACAAACCCGAGTCCCAGCAGGAGGAAGTCCCGGAGGAACCCGTCCAGGAGACGGAGGAGACCCCTGAGGAAACCCTCCAGGCCACCATTCGGGAGCAGGAGGACAAGTACCTCCGTCTGCTGGCCGAGTACGACAACTACCGCAAGCGCAGCCAGAAGGAAAAGGAGAACGCCTGGACCTCCGCCAAGGCGGATACCGCCAAGGAATTCCTGCCGGTCTATGATAACCTGGAGCGGGCTTTGAAGCAGGAGACCGCTGACGAGGCCTATGCCAAGGGCGTCCAGATGATCATGACCCAGCTGAAGAACGTGCTGGAAAAGCTGGGCATTGAGGAGATCCCCGCCCAGGGCGAGACCTTCGACCCCAACGTCCACAACGCCGTCATGCACATCGACGACGAGGAACTGGGCGAAAACGTAGTGGCCGAAGTCTTCCAGGCCGGCTTCCGAATCGGCGACAAGGTTATCCGCCACGCGATGGTGAAAGTCGCCAACTGACGCGAAGCATGACAAATCACGTAAACAATTTCCATTTATATAAATTATTCCACTGCAATCAACATCCACTGTTCTAAATAAGGAGGAACCAGTTATGTCTAAGATCATCGGTATCGACCTCGGTACTACCAACTCCTGCGTTTCCGTCATGGAAGGCGGCGAGGCAGTCGTCATCGCCAACGCAGAAGGCAACCGCACCACTCCCTCCATCGTCGCGTTCTCCAAGGACGGCGAGCGTATGGTCGGTCAGGTGGCAAAGCGTCAGGCTATCACCAACCCCGACCGCACCGTCATCTCCATCAAGCGTGAGATGGGTTCCAACTATAAGGTCAACATTGACGGCAAGGCTTACACCCCCCAGGAGATCTCTGCTATGATTCTGCAGAAGCTGAAGGCTGACGCAGAGGCCTACCTGGGCCAGCCCGTCACCGAGGCTGTCATCACCGTCCCCGCTTACTTCACCGACGCCCAGCGTCAGGCCACCAAGGACGCAGGCCGCATCGCCGGTCTGGAGGTCAAGCGTATCATCAACGAGCCCACCGCTGCCGCTCTGGCTTACGGCGTGGACAAGGAGAACGACCAGAAAATCATGGTCTACGACCTGGGCGGCGGCACCTTCGACGTGTCCGTGCTGGAGATCGGCGACGGCGTCATTGAGGTTCTGGCTACCGCCGGCAACAACCGTCTGGGCGGCGATGACTTCGACAAGGCCGTCATGGACTGGATGGTGGCTGAGTTCAAGAAGGCCGAGGGCATCGACCTGTCCGCCGACAAGGTGGCCATGCAGCGCCTGAAGGAAGCCGCAGAGAAGGCCAAGATCGAGCTGTCCGGCGTGACTTCTTCCGCTATCAACCTGCCCTATATCACCGCTGATGCCACCGGCCCCAAGCACCTGGATCTGACCCTGTCCCGGGCCAAGTTCAATGAGCTGACCGCTCATCTGGTGGAGGCCACCATGGGCCCCGTCCGTCAGGCCATGTCTGACGCCGGCCTGAGTAACTCCGATCTGTCCAAGGTCCTGATGGTGGGCGGCTCCAGCCGTATCCCTGCCGTTCAGGAGGCCGTCAAGAAGATCACCGGCCAGGAAGGTTTCAAGGGCATCAACCCCGACGAGTGCGTGGCCATGGGTGCAGCCCTCCAGGGCGGCGTCCTGGTGGGCGACGTGAAGGGCCTGCTGCTGCTGGACGTCACCCCCCTGTCCCTGGGCATCGAGACCATGGGCGGCATCAACACCAAGCTCATCGAGCGCAACACCACCATCCCC
>JAEDLP010000025.1 GCA_016295225.1 Oscillospiraceae bacterium
AGACCGTGGAGTCCATCAACCACGCCAAGGCCGCCGAGATCCCCATCATCGTGGCTATCAACAAGATGGATAAACCCACCGCCAACCCCGAGCGCATCATGCAGCAGCTCACCGAGTACGAGCTGGTGCCTGAAGAGTGGGGCGGCGAAACCATTGTCTGCCCCATCTCCGCCAAAACCGGTATGGGCATCGACAACCTTCTGGAAATGCTGGTCCTCACCGCTGAAATGCGGGAGCTGAAGGCCAACCCCAACCGCACCGCCCACGGCGCGGTCATCGAGGCCCGCCTGGACAAGGGCCGCGGCCCCGTGGCTACCCTGCTGGTCCAGAACGGCACCCTGAAGCAGGGCGACGTGATCATCGCCGGCACCGCCGTCGGCCGCGTCCGCGCCATGACCGACGCAAAGGGCAAGAAGATCCAATCCGCCGGCCCCTCCGTCCCCGTGGAGATCACCGGCATGAGCGAAGTGCCCAGCGCAGGCGACGAGTTCCACGCCGTGGCCGACGAGCGCATGGCCCGCGAACTGGTAGAACAGCGCAAGCACGAGAACAAGATGGCTGCCAACGCCGGCAACCAGAAGGTTACCCTGGACGACCTGTTCTCCCACATCCAGCAGGGCGAGCTGAAGAACCTGAACATCATCGTCAAGGCCGACGTTCAGGGCTCTGCCGAGGCTGTCAAGGCCTCCCTGGAGAAGCTCACCAACGAGGAGGTCCGCGTCCGGGTCATCCACTGCGCCGTGGGCGCCATCAACGAGTCCGACGTCATGCTGGCCGCCACCTCCGGCGCCATCATCGTGGGCTTCAACGTCCGCCCCGACTCCAACGCCAAGGATTCCGCTGTCCGCATGAAGGTCGACATGAGAATGTATCGTGTCATCTACGACGCCATCAACGAGATCGAAGCCGCCATGAAGGGTATGCTGGCTCCCAAGTTCAAGGAAGTGGAACTGGGCTCCGCCGAGGTCCGCAACGTCTTCCGCATCACCGGCGTGGGCATGGTGGCCGGCTGCTACGTTACCGACGGCAAGATGCAGCGCAACGCCCAGCTCCGTCTGGTCCGCGACGGCATCATCATCTACGACGGCTCCATCTCCTCCCTGCAGCGCTTCAAGGACAGCGTGAAGGAAGTGGCCGCAGGCTATGAGTGCGGCATTACCTTCGAAAAGTTCCAGGATATCAAGGTGGGCGACGTGATCGAAGCCTTCCTCATGGAGCAGATCGAAGTTTGATCTACGGAGGTACAAACTATGGCTTCCAATCGAATCGGACGAATCAACGAGGAGATCCAGCGTGAGCTGGCCTCCCTTCTCCGCACGGTCAAGGACCCCCGTGTCCACGGTCTGGTGACCATCACCAACGTGGACACCACCTCTGACCTGCGCTATGCCAAGGTCTATGTGAGCGTCCTGGACAAGAGCGACGTGAAAGAGGTCATCAAGGGCCTCAAATCCGCCGGCGGTTACCTGCGCCGGGAGCTGGGCCATGCCCTCTCCCTGCGCTACACCCCCGAGCTGGTCTTCACCGAGGACACCTCCATCGACAAGGGTACCCACATTCTGAAACTCCTCAACGACATTGAGCGCAAGGAATCCGGAGGGGTGGAATGACAGTCCAAGAGACCGCCAGCCGCTTACTGGAGCTGGACAACATCCTCATCCTCACCCACCGGCGGCCCGACGGTGACACCGTCGGCTGCGCCGCCGCCCTGTGTCTGGCCCTCCGCCAGAAAGGCAAAACCGCCCACGTCCTTTTTAACGAGGATGCCCACGGGCTCTTCGATCCCTACTTTGAAGGGGTTCTGGCCCCGGAAGGCTTCCGGCCAGACGCCGTGGTGGCTGTGGATGCCGCCGCCCCGGGGATGCTCCCCGACAGCGCGGCCCATTTGAAGGACCGGGTGGACCTGTGCATCGACCATCACGGCTCCAACGAGGGTTATGCCAGAGCAACCTGTGTGGACCCTGACGCTGCGGCCTGCGGGGAAGTTCTCTACAAGATCTTCCTGGAGATGGGCGTAACAATCACCCAACCCATGGCCATGCTATTGTATATGGCCATCGCCACAGACACCGGCTGCTTCGTCTACTCCAACACCACGCCGGAGACCCACCGCATCGCCGCCAGCCTCATGGAGACCGGCTTCGATACCCAGTGGGTAAACAAGCGGCACTTCCGGGTGAAATCCCTGAAGCGCATGCAGATCGAGAGCCGGCTCATCCAGGAAATGGACCTGGAGCAGAACGGCTCCCTGGTCTTTGCCTACGTGACCCTGGACCTGATCCACGAACTCCAGGCCACCGAGGAAGATCTGGAGGATATCTCCTCCTTCATCGGCCTGCTGGAAGGGGTGGACAACGCCGTCACCGTCCGGCAGCTAAAGCCCGAGGAGTGCAAAATCTCTCTGCGCACCGACGGCAAGACCTTAAACGCCTCTGCCGTCTGCGCCCACTTCGGCGGCGGCGGTCACCCGGCTGCCGCAGGCTGCACCATCCACGGCACCCCGGCCCAGGCCAAGGTGGCCATGCTGGACGCGATCAGGAAGGTGCAGCATGGCTAACGGCATCCTGGTCATTGACAAGCCCCAGGACTGGACCTCCCACGACGTGGTGGCCAAACTCCGGGGCATCCTCCATGTGAAACGCATCGGTCACGCCGGTACTCTGGACCCCATGGCCACCGGTGTGCTCCCCGTCTTCGTGGGCCGGGCCACCCGGGCGGTGGAATTCGCCGCAGAGCGGGAGAAGGAATATATCGCGGGTCTGCGCCTGGGGGTTGTTACCGACACCCAGGACGTCACCGGCTCCGTCCTGGAGACCAACCCGGTCTCTGTGACCCAGGAGCAGGTGGAGGCCGTCCTGGACCGGTTCCGGGGACCCATCCAGCAGATCCCGCCCATGTACTCCGCCATCAAGAAGGGTGGCAGGAAGCTCTACGAGCTGGCCCGCCGGGGGCAGGAGGTGGAGCGTCAGCCCCGCCCCATCACCATCTATGAGCTGGAGCTCATGGAGCAGGTCTCCCCCACCGAGTTCACCCTGCGGGTGCTGTGCTCCAAGGGAACCTATGTGCGCACCCTCTGCCACGACATCGGGCAGGCCCTGGGCTGCGGCGGCACCCTGTCCTCCCTGCGCCGGACCCAGTCCGCCGGGTTCACCCTGTACCAGGCGGTGACTTTAGAGCAGGTGGCCGGGATGGAAGACCCTGCCGCCGCCCTGCTGCCGGTGGACGCCTACTTTGCCCACTACCCTGCCCTCACCCTCACCAGCGAGGGGGCTGCGAAAAAAGTCCGCAACGGCAACACCGTAACCACGGAAGGAGCCGACGGCACCTACCGGGTCTACAGCAGCCAGCAGGAATTTCTCGCCCTGAGCAAGCTGGAACAGGGCTGCTTAACCACCATAAAAAGCTTTTTCGAGGTATAACACGTTGGAACACATGAATCAGAAAAAGCGCGTTATCGCGCTGGGTTTTTTTGACGGCGTGCACAACGGCCACGCCGCCCTCATGCGCCGCACCGCCCAGGTGGCCAAGGAAATCGGCGCGGTTCCCTCCGCCTTTACCTTTGATCCCCATCCCCAGACTGTGATCACAGGCAAGCCTCTGCCCCTCATCACCTCTCCCGAGGACCGGACCGACCTGATGCGCAAATATTACGGCATCGAAGATGTTATCGTCCAGCCCTTCACCCCTGAGTTCCGCCAGCAGCCCTGGCGGAAGTTTCTGGAGGAGACCCTGATCCGGGACTGCGGCGCAGTCCATCTGGTGGCCGGTCACGACTATCACTTCGGCTTCAAGGGCGAGGGAAATCCCCAAAAACTCCAGGAGGCCTGCAAGGAGCTGGGCGTAGGCTGCGACATCATCGCAAAGGTGGAACTGGACAGCATCACGGTTTCCTCCACCTACATTCGGGAGCTTATCTCCGCCGGCGACATTGAGCGGGCCAACCTGTTCCTGGGCCACCCCTATACCCTCAGCGACCGGGTCTCCCACGGCAAAAAGCTGGGGACCACCCTGGGATTCCCCACGGTGAACCTGAAGCTGAAGGAGCATGTGCTGCCCCCCGCCAAGGGGGTTTACGCCACCAAGGTCATCCTGGAGAACGGCGAGACCCACATCGCGGTCACCAACGTGGGCACCCGCCCCACGGTGGACGACGGCAATCACCTGACCATCGAGGGGTTCATCCTGGATTTCAGCGGGGATCTCTACGGTCAGAAGATTCAGATGGAGTTTTATAAGTATCTCCGTCCTGAAAAGAAGTTCCCCTCCTTCGAAGCCCTGAAGGAAGAAGTCTACCACAACGCAGATCAGACCCGGGAATACTTCGCGGAACATCCCTGAGCAAGAAAAAACACAGGACCAATTGGTCCTGTGTTTTTTGCGTTTGCAGCGTGTCACTGGCCGCACTGGCAGCCGTTATACTTCTGCTTCACGTTCTGGATCTTCTTCTGCTCCACCTGCTTGGCGGTGTACCAGCCCTTGGACAGCATCGTGCTGTAGATGTCATCCTGCATGTTCAGGGATGCGTTCAGCGCGGTCTGA
The DNA here is from genome assembly GCA_016295225.1 of Oscillospiraceae bacterium. GTDB lineage: Bacteria > Bacillota > Clostridia > Oscillospirales > Oscillospiraceae > Evtepia. Next base: position 4,540 of record JAEDLP010000025.1, read on the forward strand.
AAGGTCTGGTGGACATTCTCCGTTCCGGACTCGATGGCCCCGTGCATATACAGGTCGCAGACGCCCTTTTCCAGCAGAAGGATGTTTTGCATGAGATTCTGATCGTTCATGTCCGTATCCTCCTTACAGCAGGTCGTAGAAGCTCTGGAAGAGCTGCTTGTGCTTGCGGCCCATCTCCTCCACGCTGGCCCGCAGAGCGGCGTCCTGGAGCTGACGGGCGGTCTCCTTGCACTGGGCCTGGAAGTACTGCTCATGGGCCAGTGCGTCTTCCACATAGGAAAGTTCCTTTTCTGTCATGTTCATCACCTCGGGGGTAGTATGACAGAAGAGCCTTATCTTTATACACGGCGGCTGAGAAAAAGATAAAAGACGATGGGCAGAACCACCATCAAAACCGCCCCAGGCAGAGGCATCGTCACCGATGGCCAAGAAAGGAGGTTTTCCAGAATGACCAGCGTCACAACGACTACGGCAGCCAAACCCACGGCAACCTTCTCCCGCACCCCCATTTTTTGACGGAAGGAAGTCCTGCACACATAGGTCACCAATCCCCAGGCAACCAGGAGGATAACAACGTACAACAATCCCTGTCCCAGAGACAGGGAGAGGTTCCACAGGCTCTCTCCCCGGATAACTGCCGTCAAAAGAGAGAAACCTACCCAGATAGCCGCCAGAATAGCGACGGCAGGCAGCAGGGTTTCCAGGGCGTCCAGAATCCGTTCCTTCCGGGTACGGGGCGGGAGCGCCGCCACGATCTCATCACAGAATGCCTGATAGTCCTCCCCAATGATCTGGCTGATGGTTTCCCCCCTGGCCTCCGCCTCCAGAACCATCTCCTGGATATCCCGTCGAACCTCTTCTTGGCAGTATTCGCTCAAGGTCTGTCCCCGGAGATAGACCACGATGTCAGTCAGCACTGCCTGACTCTCCTTGGAAAGGGCTTTCTCCCGTTGATTGTTCTCTTTCAACAGTGCCTTGGTCTTTTGATTCATAGCTATCCTCCTTGTTAAAGCCAGGCAGACGGTCCACCGCCGCCCGCAGCTCCTGGTAGTTGATCCGAAATTCCGCCAGGGTCTGCCTGCCCTGGTCGGTAAGCGTGTAGTACTTCCGCTTTGGCCCCAGGTCTGAGGCCAGAAGCCGGGCGGAGATCATCCCTCCCTTCTCCAATCGGAGGAGGAGCGGGTAAATGGTTCCCTCAGAAATATCTCCAAAGCCCCGTTGGGCTAACGCCTGGGAAATCTCGTAGCCGTAGGTTTCCCTCTGTCCGATAATTGCCAAAACGCATCCCTGAAGAATTCCTTTCAGCATTTGCGAGGGGATCATTGGTTCACATCCTTTCCATTACCTTGTATTGCAAGATAGTAAGTATATGGTAATACAAGGTAGCGTATTTGTCAAAGATCTTTTTCCCCACTCAATGGAAGTATCCTTCCCTTGACAAAACCTGCCGCGTTGGATGGGCGATATGCTTCATCCAACGCGGCAGGTTTTTGCATTGAAACGGTTCATGTTCTGTGGATGCTCTCCTCCTCGGGGATAGTACCGGTGGCGTCGGCCAGCTTGGAAAAGGCGAATTTCTGCTTGGCGTACAGGCCGCTGTAGCCGGAGACCAGGAAGCTGGCGGCCACGGCCACCAGGAAGCCCCCGGAGTTGCAGAAGAGAAAGACCTCAAAGCCCAGCACCAAAGAGGTCAGGGGGCAGTTGGTCACCCCGCAGAACAGGGCGATCATGCCGATGGCGGCGGCGTAAGGGGCCGGCAGGCCCAGCAGCGGCCCCACCGCGCAGCCAAAGGCCGCGCCGATGGCAAAGGAGGGGACGATCTCGCCGCCCTTGAACCCGGCCCCCAGCGTAACCGCCGTGAACAACAGTTTCAGCAGGAAGTCCCAGGGCAGACACTGGCCTTTGCCGATGGTCTGGTCGATGATAGCCTGGCCGCTGCCCAGGTAATACTTGGTGTCCAGCATCAGGGTCAGGACAACGACCGCAGCGCCGCCCACCACCACCCGCAGGTAAGGGTTGGGGAAAAAGTGCTCCAGCCCCTTGCGGACGCCGGAGAAGGTGTAGCACACCAGGATGCTCAGCAGGCCGCAGGCAATGGACAGCACCAGGATCCTCCCATAGAACAGCGCGTCGGGGGTGGAGGCCGAGATATAGTAGGTCACCGCCCGCTCCCCCATGGCCCGGGCCACGTGTCCGGCTGTGATGGAGGCCACCACACAGGGGAACAGCGCCCCCATGGGCAGCATGCCCACGCAGGAGATCTCCAGGGCAAAAATCACGGCGGAGATCTGGTTGCCGAAGACGGCGGAAAAGCCGGCGCTCATGCCGCACATGATGGCCAAATCCTCAAACTCGTCGCCGATGCGGAGCCGCTTGCGCACCAGCTCCGCCAGGGAACCGCCCAGCTGCAGGGCTGCACCCTCCCGGCCAGCGGAACCGCCAAAAAAGTGGGTCAGCAGGGTGGAGGCAAAGATCACCGGGGCCAGGACCCGAGAGACCGGCTGTTCCCCTCGGGCCGCCTGGATGATGATATCGGTGCCGCCGGCGGTCTTGATGCCCCCCTTGCGGTACATCCACACCACCGGCAGGCCGGCCAGGGGCAGCAGGAAGATGGCCCACTCTGTCCCCTCCCGGACCTGAGCGGCCAGTCCCAGCAACCGGGCAAAGGCCCCGCCGACAACCCCCACCACCAAGCCCACCGCCAAGCCGAAAAGCAAGGCCCGGGCATTGATGCGGAGACTTTCTCCGCTGAAAATGATTTCTGTACGGATTTGTCGGAAAAGCTCCCAGATTTTCCCTTTTTTCTTCATATTACCACCTGTCTTGTTCCAAAACGTCTGGTTTTTATCATATCACATTCCCGCCGCTTTGCAATCCGAAATCCCCACCCGGAACCTTGTCAGAATTGTGCAATCTATGCTATTATGTAAAGTAACACTACTCACAAGAAAACGAGGTGATGCCACGTGCAGATCGGTTCTGTACACATCGACTCCCCTCTGGTCCTGGCTCCCATGGCCGGGGTGACCGACATTGCGTTCCGCAGCATCTGCCGAGAGCTGGGCGCGGCCTACACCATCACAGAAATGGTCAGCGCCAAGGCCCTGTGCTATCAGGATAAAAAAAGCCTTCCTCTCCTGCGTCTGGAGGAGGGAGAACACCCCGCCGGGGTCCAGCTCTTTGGCAGCGACCCTGTCTGCATGGAGGAGGCCGCCGCCATCGCCATGGAGGTCTCCGGCGCGGACATTCTGGACATCAACATGGGCTGCCCGGTGCCTAAGGTGGCCAACAACGGCGACGGCTCCGGCCTGCTGAAAGACCTGGACAAAGCCTGCCGGGTGGCCGAAGCCACCATCAAGGGGGCCAGGGGCAAGCCCGTCACCGTGAAAATGCGCCTGGGCTGGGACAAGGGCAATATCGTCTGCCTGGAGCTGGCCAAAATGCTGGAATCCCTGGGGGTGGCCGCCATCACCCTCCACGGCCGCACCAAGGTTCAGATGTACTCCGGCACCGCCAACTGGGACTACATCCGGGAGATGAAAAACGCCCTGTCTATCCCCGTCATTGCCAACGGCGACGTGTTCTCCGGGAAGGACGCCGCCCACATCCTCAAGTACACCGGGGCCGACGGGGTCATGATCGCCCGGGGCGTCTTCGGCAACCCCTGGATCTTCCAGCAGGCCAAGGCCGCCATCGCCGGGGAACCCATCCCGCCTCTGCCCCCTCTGGCGGAGCGGTGCGATGTGGCCGTGCGCCAGTTTGAAATGGCCGCCCAATACAAGAGCGAGCGCATCGCCTGTCTGGAGGCCCGGAAGCATTATGCCTGGTACTTGAAGGGGGTCCCCTACGCCGGGTACTGGAAGAGCGAGATCTCCAAGATCACCACCCTGGAGGATGTCTACCGGGTCACCGCAGGCATCAAGCGGGAACTCAGAGACGATGACCACGAAGGATGAACGGCGCCTGATCCAGCAGGCCCGGGAGGGGGATCTCGACGCTTTTGAAGCCCTGGTCCGTCTCCACCAGCGGATGGTCTACGGCCTGGCCTTATCCCTGACCCGCAGCCACCACGATGCGGAAGAGATCGCCCAGACGGTCTTTCTCAAGACCTGGAGGGGGCTGAAGACCTTCCGCTGGGAGGCTTCCCTCTCCACCTGGCTCTATCGGCTCACCCGGAACGCCTGCACAGATCATCTCCGGCAGAACCGAAAACGGTCCGGCGACCGCTCCCTGGAGGACCCTGGCCTGGCTTCCCTGGCTGACCAGGCCCCCCTGCCCCAGGAGATCGCAGAACAGAGGGAACGGCAGCAGGCCCTGATGGCCGCCATGGAAAAGCTTCCGGAGGAAAGCCGGGCCGTCCTGCTGCTGAGGGAGGTGGATGGGCTCTCCTATCAGGAGATCGCCCAAACCCTGGGACTTTCCCAGGGGACGGTAAAATCCCGGCTGTCCCGGGCCCGCCGAGCCCTGCGGGAGAGTTTACTGGCCGACGGGAACCTTTTGGCGGAATCTCCGTCTAACCACAAGGAAGGAGGAATGGCGCCGTGAATCCCTGCGAACCCTATGAAGATCTCCTCAGCGCGCAGCTGGATGGAGAACTGACCGCCCGGGAGCAGGCGGATCTGACCGCCCACCTGGAAACCTGTCCCCACTGCCGCAAGTACGCCCGGGACCTCCAGGCCCTCCATGCATCCCTGTTGGCCATGGCCGCCGATCCCCCGGACTGGATGACGGACTCCATCCTGGTGGAAGCGAAGACCGCACCCACCCCCCCAAAAAAGGTCCGCCGCTGGGCTCCTCTGGCCTGCGCGGCCGTCCTGGCCCTGGTTCTCCTGGGGAGCGCCCCCCTGCTCTTCGGCGGCGACCCTGCCGGGGAATCTGCCGGAGCAGAGAACACCGAACAGGCTGCCGACAGTGCGTATCCCGCCGAGGAGAGCGGGACTTCCCGGGAAATCTCCCCTATGCCTGAGAGCACCCAGGAAGACACAGCCCCCCAGACCGGCGGCGAAAGCGCCCCCCTCCTCACCCAGGAGGCCGCCCGGACCGCCCTGGACGAGCAGCTGCATGCAGAGGGACGGGACCTGCAGCTGGAGCCTGTGGGACTGTCCGACGACGGCGGAAGCTGGATTTTTTCGGCAAAAGATGCCAGCGGAACTTCCACCGCCCTCTTTTCCGTGGCCCGGGATTCCGGCGCCATCCAGGAGATACCCGCGGCGGAACCCATCCCAAATCCATGATTTCATCTGAAATTTTATCCGTTTTATCGTAAATTTTATATTTTTGTGTTGTCAGCTTTCCAGTCTTGTTGTATACTTTAACCTATGGAGATAATGACCCCGTTTTATGGTACGGGAGAATTCATCCCGCCCCTATTTGTAAATAAGGAGAGAACATTGTTATGAGTTATTCTGTTCAAAACATCCGTAACGTCTGCCTGGTGGGGCATAGCGGCAGCGGTAAGACCGCTCTGGCCGAGAGTCTGCTGTTCATGACCAACGCCGTCAGCCGTATGGGCAAAAGCGCAGACGGCAATACGGTTTGCGACTTCGATCCCGAAGAGATCCGCCGCCAGATTTCTATCTCCACTGCCATTGCTCCCATCGAGTACAAGGGCTGCAAGATCAATCTGCTGGACACTCCTGGCGCATTCGACTTCGCCGGTGAAGTGATGGAGGCTCTGCGCGCCGCAGACGCTGCGATTATCGTCTGCTCCGCCAAGGACGGCATCTCCGTTGGCTTCGAGAAGGTCTGGAAGTACTGCGAAGAGCGCAACATGCCCCGCTTTATCTATATCTCTAAGACTGACGAGGAAAACAGCGACTACAACGCCACCTTCAACGCACTGCGTGAACGCTATGGCAACAAGATCGCTCCTCTGGTCGTTCCCATGTGGGATGCCGGCAAGGTTACCACCGGCCTGATCGACACCCTGAACAAGCGCGCTTACGAACTGAAGGATTACAAGCGCGTGGAAGTGGACATCCCCGCCGATAAGGAAGGTGTCGTTGCCGAGTTCAACGAAGCCCTGAAGGAATCCGTGGCTGAGACCTCCGACGAAATGATGGACAAGTACTTCGGCGGTGAGGACTTCACCTATCCCGAAATGATCAACGGCCTGCGTCAGGGCGTCCGCGAGCTGTCCATGTTCCCCGTCCTGTTCGGCTCCGCTGTCAACTGCATCGGCTCCCTGATGCTGATGGACTACATTGTCGAACTGCTCCCCAACCCCGCAGAGGGCAACTTCCACAAGGCTACCCTGCAGGATGGCGAGACCACCGAGGAGTTCGTCGTCTCCCCCGGCGGCGTGCCCACCGCTTTCGTCTTCAAGACCATGTCCGACCAGTACGGCAAGTACTCCATGATCAAGGTCCTGTCCGGTGTCATCACCTCCGACCTGTCCCTGGTCAACTCCCGCACCGGCGACACCGAAAAGCTGGGCCGTCTGTACAAGATGACCGGTAAGAAGGCAGAGGAAGTCAAGGAACTAACCTGCGGCGACATCGGCGCCATCGGCAAGATGGAAAAGGTCAAGACCGGCGACACCCTGTGCGATCCCCGTAAGGTCGTGGCCCTGAAGGGCATCCCCTTCGCAGAGCCCTGCTACTCCAAGGCCATCGCTCCCAAGACCCGCGGCCAGGATGACAAGGTGGCAGCAGGTCTGGCCCGCATGAACGAGGAAGATCCCTCCTTCTCCGTGGTCAACAACGCTGAGACCCGCCAGGTAGTTCTGTCCGGCGCCGGCGACATGCAGCTGGACGTTCTGGTTTCCCGCCTGAAGAGCCGTTTCGGCGTGGAGGCTGAGCTGAGCCCCGCCCGTGTCCCCTACCGCGAGACCATCAAGAAGAAGGTCGAAGCCCACGGCCGCCACAAGAAGCAGACCGGCGGTTCCGGCCAGTTCGGCGACGTCTGGGTCCGCTTCGAGCCCCAGTATGAGACCGACGACATGATCTTCGCTGAGGAAGTCTTCGGCGGCTCCGTGCCCAAGAACTTCTTCCCCGCCGTGGAAAAGGGCCTGCGCGAAGCAGCCAACAAGGGCGTTCTGGCCGGCTATCCCCTGGTGGGCCTGAAGGCTACCCTGTACGACGGCTCCTATCACCCCGTTGACTCCAACGAAATGGCCTTCAAGACCGCTGCTCAGCTGGCTTACAAGGAAGGCATTGCCAACGCCAACCCCACCATTCTGGAGCCCATCGGCGCCCTGAAGGTCACCATTCCCGACAGCTACCTGGGCGACGTCATGGGCGACCTGAATAAGCGCCGCGGCCGCGTTATGGGCATGAATCCCACCGGCGACGGCGAGCAGATCCTGGAAGCAGAAGTTCCCATGGCTGAGATGACCTCTTACGCCATCGACCTGCGCTCCATCACCCAGAGCCGCGGCTCCTTCACCTTCAGCTTCGTCCGCTACGAGGAGGCTCCTCCCGCAGCCCGCGACAAGGCCATCGAGGACGCTAAGGCCATCCAGGAAGAGGGCTAAGACAGAAAGAAAACAGGCTGCGTCCTTTCCCATTTTCTGAACCGTTCTTTACAAACAAAACGTGCGTACCAAAATCGGTACGCACGTTTTTTGTATTCAGTTCTGTCTGGTCACTTCTCCGGTGGCGCAGTTCAACCGGTAGGAACCCACATCGGTGGAAATCTGCCACATGGGGGTGAGGATCACCCGACTCCCGTCCCCCGTATCCACGTAACCTTCTGTAATGGACGCAATACGGGAGCAGGTCTCTTCCAGATCTGAAAGGCCCCGAACAAAATCCACCACCAGGGTTTCCGGCTGACGGGTGGACAGGATCTCCCAGGAAGACACGGTTCCCTGGAGGACCTGACTCTCCTCCAACAGCAGCTTGCCTGGGTCTGCCTTGGCATCCAGGAAAACGCTCTCCCAGGGGATCACATCCTCCTCCGCCTGGATTCCCCGGTCGTTCAAGTAGACCAGGGACTGGACCCGGCCGTCCTGCTCATAGGTCCGGGACTGCAGGTTCTGGCTCAGGACAAGACTCAGTAAAAAGACATTCAGCAGGGCCAGCAGGATGATAACGGTCAGTTTCAGTTTGGCTCGTTCCATGCATCCCCCTCCTTACCCCGGTTCCCGGACAGTCCAGCCAGAGGAAATCTCATCGCTGCTGCCGTCATCCCGGTAACACAATTGGAGCTCCTTCCCTTTCTGCCCCATAGCCGCCGCAGCCGCCGCGGCCTGGGTCTCAGGCAGGATCGCGCAGGACTTCTCGGTTCCCTGATACTGCCGGAGACAGATCTCAAAGGAGGTCAGGTCCACCCCCTGGAATACAAAGCGGGCCGCCCAGCCTTCCTTCCACAACTGAACCTTGGCCCCGTCCAACAGATAACAGAAGGTCAACTCCACACTACCGTCGGCCAGGGTTTCTATGTCCTGGCAGCGCATTTGGATCTCACCGGGCATGTCCAACATGATTTGATCTAAAATCTCTTCCGCCTTGATCTGCAGGTCGGTATGTCTCTGAGACAACGCCTGGTAGCGGGCATCTCCGCTGTCGGACCCATGGAAGCTCACGGTTCCATCCTTCTGAATACGGAGGGTGTCCATCCCTTCCCGAATCACGGTACTGTCGGCAGATTCATAGACGGAGGAAGCCCTGGTATTGAAGTCCAGCTTCTCCAACAGGTTCTCCCGGGTGGCCCCGTCCAGATGGGCAAGGGGATTGGTCACCTGATATACCTGACAGAACGGCGTCTGCGGTAGGATCATCATATACCCAGGGAGAGACTCGGCCAGACTCTCCACCTCAAAGGCAAACTTTCCGTCGTTGGGCGTCAGGCGATTCAATACTTTGGGAAGAGAGAGTTCCGCCTCCTTGATGCGGCCGGCATAGTACTCTTCCGTCTCCTGGTTGTAATAATAGACTTCTTCCACCCTGCCGTTCTTCGCAAGGATCAGAAAAAGGCGGCCTTCCCGCTCTCTTTTGCTGTCAAAGGATACATTATACAGAAAATCATAATAGATCCATCCCTCTCCCTGGGTGACCGCTTGCTGCCAATCCTCCTGGGACACGGTTTTGGGATCGTCCATAGCAACCAGGGTCTGGATCAGGAGATCGTCCAACCCGCTGTGATACAAGTCATCGGCGGCCGTTTGGTCATACTGGACCCCGTACCGGCCCAAAGAGGTCTGGGTCATCAGGCGGACCGGCGTCTCACGGGAGAGCACCATCCCCTGGAAGCCGGAAACGGCAATGCCGCCCCCTTGTCCGTTCTCCGCGTCGGTCACCGCCTGGAACATGCCCGTTTTTCCCACCAGGAACAGGGCCGTGCAGGCCAGAAGGGCAATGAGGATGTTTTCGATCTGGTCGATCCTCCGTCGGCTGAGCTTGTGCATCATACCCGAGGACCTCCCACCTTCAGCTCCATCCGAACGGTGGTGCCGGGTCCCTCCCGCTCCACCAGGATCAGGCTGCCCTCATGGCGCTGGATGATCTCCTGGGCGATGGACAGGCCCAGGCCGGTTCCGCCGGACTCCCGGGACCGGGCCTTGTCCACCCGATAGAATCGTTCAAAGATCCGCTCCCGGTCCTCCTCCGGGATGCCGATGCCGTTGTCCTCCACTTCCAGCCAAACCTTATTCCGGGTCTGACCGGCCAACATGAGGATGCGGCCGCCGTCCGGGGTGTATTTGATGGCGTTGGAGAGGATGTTCATAATGACCTGGAGGACCCGCTCCCGGTCTGCTCGGATCACGGGCAGGTCCGCATCCCCCAGGAGCTTCAGCTCATGGCCATGCCGCTGGGCTTCCAACAGAACGGCCTGATAGCTGTCCCGCAGCACATCCCCAAAGGGGAAGCTGGTCAGGCTCATCTGGCTGTAGCCGGAGTCAAACCGGGACAGGGTCAACAGGTCCTGGACGATATGGGTCATCCGATCGCTCTCGTTGAGGATGACCCCCAAAAAGCTGCTCATCATGTCGGGCGGCAGGTCGGGATTCTCCGTCAACGTCTCCGCATAGCTGCGGATGTTGGTCAGCGGGGTGCGCAGCTCGTGGGACACATTGGCCACGAACTCCTTCCGCATGGTCTCGTTCTTCACCTGCTGGGTGACGTCGTGGACCACCACCAGAACGCCGGCCTGCTTCTCCCGGTCAAAGGGGGCCATCAGCAGGAGCAGGAAGCGGTCCCCCAGGAAGGTTTCGCTGTCCAGGCAGTCGCTGTCCAGGTTCAGAATGGTCTCCAGGGGCGCGATTTCCCCAAAGAGGTCGTTGTAGCGGACGTCGCCTCCCACGGGGATGGCCATATTCAGCATTTCTTCCGCCGCAGGATTGGAGTGGATGACCTCCCCCGACTGGTTAAAGGCCACCACGCCGTCAGTCATGTGGAGGAAGAGGGTGCTGAGCTTGGTCCGCTCATTCTCCACCTCCCGGATAGTGGTCTGAAGCTGGTCTGCCATGTCGTTGAAGGTTCCGGTGAGGATGCCGATCTCATCGTGGGAAGACACCTGGATCTCGTGGTCAAAGTCGCCCTCGGCCACCCGTTTCGCCCCCCGGGTCAGCGCCCGGATGGGGGTGACCATAGCCCGGGACAGCAGGAAGGACAGCAGCACCGAAATCACAAGACCAAAGACCAGGGCCTCCAGAACCAGCCGGAAAATCTCGCTGTTCAGGTCCTGAACGGTCCCCCGGTTATCCAGGATATAGATGATGAAGGACTGACCGCCCCGCTGGACGGGGATGGCCAGATCCATGTAATTGGCGGTCAGGTCGCTCTTGGTGCCTACCTCACCCTCGTTCATGGCGGTATAGAGGTTGGGGGTGATCTCCGGCGACTGGACCTCCTCCTCGCTGGAGCCGGCCAGGTAGGTGCAGTCAGAGCCGTCCAGAATGTAATAGTTCCGGTTGCCACCGTCCACGCCCAACTGCCACATATAGGTTTTCAGAACCTCGTCCAGGGCCTGAACCGGATCGGTCTCCCCTTCCTTGGGCGTGACCAGATCTTGGGCCAGGGCGGTGTCGTCCCCAAAAACATCCGCCATTTGGGAATAAAAATCGTTCAAATAGAAGCGGTTGACAGAATTGATCAGAAACGCGCCGATGATGGTCATCAGACTCACCACCAGCAGCACCATGATTAGCACCAGCTTCATGTGCAGGCTTCGCAGCACGCCGATCACGCTCCCTTAGTCTTTCTGGAAGTAATAGCCCGCACCCCGGCGGGTGATAATGTATTTGGGCTGGGCGGGGTTGTCCTCCAGTTTTTCCCGCAGACGCCGGATGGCCACGTCCACACCGCGGACGTCCCCCACGTACCCCTCATAGTTCCACACCCGCTCCATCAGTTCCTGGCGGGAGAAGACCTTCCCCACGTTGGAGGCCAGGTAGGTCAGCAGTTCAAACTCCCGCTGGGTCAGCTCCAGGTTTTCCCCATCCTTGGCGGCGAAGCCAGCCCCCTTGTCGATGACCAGGCGGCCAAAGTCCAGGCGGTTTTCCGCCGGAGGCTCCGCCGACTGGACCATGGTCACCCGGCGGATATTGGCCTTCACCCGGGCCATCAGCTCCCGGATGGAGAAGGGCTTGGTGATGTAATCGTCAGCACCCAGGTCCAGGCCCAGGATCTTGTCCTTTTCTGCCTCCCGGGCGGTAATGATCAGGACGGGGGTGCTTCTCCCCTTGTCCCGGATGGTCTTGCAGACCTCAAAACCGTTCATGCCAGGGAGCATCAGGTCCAGGAGGATCAGATCGGGGTTCTCCTCCAGGGCCAGCTTCAGACCAACCGTCCCATCGTAGGCCTCCAGGGTCTCATAGCCTTCCTTTTGCAGGTTGAAGCGGAGGATATCCACGATGTTTTTCTCATCCTCCACGATCAGAACCTTTTTTTGATCCATTTTGATGTTCCTTTCTCTCAGCCCTTGCTCTCCTTCAGGAGAAGGGACGCTTTCAGAATCCCGGCCAACGTTTTTCCGTCCTTAATCTCCCCCTGGGCCACCATGTCCATCAGCTGGTCATAGGGGACGCGAATCACTTCCAGGAATTCGCCGTCATCGGGATGGACATGACCCTGGACCAAGTCCTTGGCAAAGTACAGGTGAATCTTCTCCGCAAGGATACCGGGGGAAGAATAGCTGCAGCCCATAGAGAGGAAGGTCCGGGGTTCCAGTCCGGTCTCCTCCGCCAGTTCACGCAGACCGCTGTCTCTGGGGTCCTCGCCGGGCTCCAGCTTGCCGGCCGGCAGCTCCAGCACCACTTCCCCCATGGGATAGCGGAACTGACGCACCATGATGACCCGATCCTCGTCGTCCATGGCGAAAACCGCCACGCCGCCGGGATGCTCCACCACCTCCCGGTTGGTGATGCGGCCGTCCAGGAGTCTGGCCTTATCCAGCCGAACGTTCACGATAACGCCCTCATACACGGTCTGCCCGGAGACCTTTTCTTCTCTCAGTTCCATCTTTCTGCACCTCAATTTCTTTGCATCCTATCGAAATGCGGGAATTTCCCCGCGTTGATACGGAATAAGATAGTAAGATATTATATCACAGTTCCGGGATTCTGCCAACTTCTTTTGCCGCCACGGGAATCTCCCCGGCTTCCAGAAGGGACTGGCAATCATTACATTTGCCCTCATCCCCGGTTTCCCGGTATAATGATGCTATCTTTTACCCCCAGGAGGCCCTTTCCCCATGACCATTTCATCCAACTGCGGGGGGACGGTTCTTTTCTTCTCCCAGGAAGAACTTGCCGCAGCGTCCCGCTCCCCTGATTCTCCTTCCGAGGAGGAGATCCTTGCCCTTATCCGTCAATCCGCTCAGCCCATCCCACAAAATTTTGAGGTAAAATCCTTCCCTTCTCGACAGGGAATCCTGGTTTTCGTCCTGCCGCGCCTGCCGGATCTGCCAGCGCGCTGTCATTTTTCTGTTGCTTTTTCATAAATTTTGAAATATTTTCACCGGAATCACACATTTTATTAAAATTCTTCTTTTATTTTCCTGTGCTCAATGCTATAATGTATTCGAAGTATCGCGTCCATTTGGAGGCGGGTGAGAATGCTTCCCTGTTATCCGCGTACATGTGTGTACGGAAACCGGAAATGATAGATACAGACCCTAGTCTGTTTTCTTTACCTATATATGTGAGAACCATAGAAGAAGGTGTCGTTTTGACAAAATATGTGATCTGCGGTGGAAATCCTCTCCACGGAGAGGTTGAAATCAGCGGCGCAAAGAATGCCGCTGTCGCCATCCTTCCTGCCGCCCTTTTGGTAGACGGAGTCTGCCGGATCGAAAATGTCCCCAATATCAGCGACGTCACCCTGATCCTCGGTATTATGAAGGATCTGGGCGCTCACGTGCGCATGATTAACCGCACGACCGTGGAGCTGGACTGCTCCAACGTGCATAAGCAGAATGTTCCCTACGAACTGGCCCGCCAGATTCGTGCTTCCTATTACCTCATCGGTTCCCTGCTGGGCCGCTTCGGCCGGGCAGAAGTACCCCCGCCCGGCGGCTGTGATCTGGGCGTGCGTCCCATTGACCAGCACCTGAAGGGGTTCACTGCCATGGGCGCGGAGATCCAGGTGGAAAACGGTTTCATCTATGCCGTAGCTCCTGGGGGCCGTCTGCAGGGCGCTCCCGTCTACCTGGATGTGGTTTCCGTGGGCGCAACCATGAACATCATGCTGGCCGCTGCCCTGGCCGATGGTCTGACCATCATTGAGAATGCCGCCAAGGAGCCCCATATCGTGGACCTGGCCAACTTCCTCAACTCCATGGGGGCCGACATCATGGGTGCCGGTACCGACGTCATCAAGATCCGCGGTGTGAAGAAGCTCCACGGCGGGTCCTACTCTATCATCCCCGACCAGATCGAGGCCGGCACCTACATGACCGCTGTAGCTGCTGCTGGCGGCGAGGTCCGCATCAACAATGTCATCCCCAAGCATCTGGACTGCATCACCG
>JAEDLP010000141.1 GCA_016295225.1 Oscillospiraceae bacterium
CCGGCTCGTCCCCGCATACAGTTGTGAAGAACAAAAGACAGGAGGACAAGCAGTTCTCTGGAAGGAGGAAGCGGCGGAAATGGATGTGGATCTGATTTTCAAGATCGCGGCCATCGGGATCTTGGTGTCCGTTTTGAACCAGGTGCTCACCCGGTCCGGGCGGGAGGAGCAGGCCACCATGACCACGTTGGCGGGGTTGATCGTGGTCCTCATGATGGTGGTCCAGAAGATCAGCGAGCTCTTCGACCTGGTCAAGGTCCTGTTCGGGTTGTGATGGGCTATGGATATGATGGCCTTGGCTGCCCTTGGGGTGGCGGCAGCCCTCTGCGCGGTGGTGGTGCGGCAAAAGACCCCGGAACTGGCGGCCCTGCTGGGTTTGGCCGCCTGCGCCCTCCTCCTGTGGAACACCCTGCCCATGCTGGAAACCATCCGGGATGTGCTGAAAGAACTGGCGGCCCTGGCCGAGCTGTCGCCTACGGTCCTCCGCCCCATGGTCCAGACGGTGGGGCTGGCGGTGGTCACCAAGCTGGCGTCCTCCCTGTGCCGGGACGCGGGAGAAGGAGGCGTGGCCTCGTTCCTGGAGGTGGCAGGGAGCGCGGCGGCGGTGCTGGTGGCCCTTCCGCTGCTGAAAATGGTCCTCCAACTGGTTCAGGAGCTGCTGTAGCCCGGGGATTGATATTGCTTTTCGCCCTGGTCTTCCTGCTGGCCCCCGGTACCTTGGCCCTGGACCAACAGGAGATCCTGGAGGAACAGGCCCAGTCCTACGGCCTGGAGGATCTGGAACGGACGGGAGAGGAATACCTGGGGGAGATCGATCTGACCGACGGCATGGACGTGCCCTCCATTCTGCAGTCTCTGGGCCAGAAAGGCAGGGAAGCCCTGGCGGGCGTGGTGAAGGAATCCGTCCGCAGCTGCGTCCTTCTGCTGGTGGTCACCCTTCTGTGCGGCCTGGCCGAGTCCATGGGGACAGGGGCCGGCGGAGATCCCTTGAAAATCTCCACCCTGGCGGGTGCCCTGGCCATCACCGCCGTTGCTGTGGGAGATGTGAATTCCCTCCTGTCCATGGGGGAGGAGGCCATTCGCAGCATGCAGAGCTTGGGCGATGTCCTCCTTCCGGCGGTTTCCATGACCACGGCAGCCAGCGGCGCTCCAGCGGCCGCCGCAGTGAAGTACAGCGTCACTATCCTCTTTTCCGATTTTCTTATCCGGCTGATCCGGCATCTGCTCATCCCCCTGTGCTACACCTTCGTAGCGGTGAACGTGGCCTGGGCGGCCCTGGGAAACGACGGACTCAAGCGGATGGGCGGCCTGCTCAAGTGGATGATTGCCACCATCCTGTCGGTGGTGCTGCTGATCTTCATTGGCTATCTGAACCTGTCGGGAGTTATCTCCGGCAGCGCGGACGCGGCTACCATCAAGGCGGCAAAGTTCACCATCTCCAACATGGTTCCTGTGGTGGGCGGCGTCATTTCCGACACGGCGGAGACCCTTCTAGCCGGCGCTTCCCTCCTGCGAAACACCGCAGGGGTCTTTGGGATGCTGGCGGTGCTGGGAATCTGCTTGGCGCCCTTCCTGAGTTTGGGTATCCATTATTTAATGTACAAGCTCACCGCGGCCCTGGCGGCCACCGTCTCCGGGGACGGTCGGATCACCGGACTCATTGAGAACCTGGGCAGCGCCTTTGGACTGATTCTGGCCATGACCGGTTCCTGCGGGGTGCTGCTTATTGTGGCTATGACCTCGGCGGTGTCGGCGGTGGCGGGATAGGAGGGAGAGCGCCCATGGAACTTATTCGAACCTGGATTTTAACGGTGACGGTTTCCGCGCTGATTATCGCCGCGGCAGAGGCCCTCATGCCCGAAGGGGCCGTGAAAAAGGTGGGGAAGCTCACCGGCGGTCTGATCCTGGTTCTGGGCATCCTACAGCCCCTTGTGTCCATGGACTACCAGGATCTGTACGACATGGTCAATACCCTGCCGGCCGGGTCCATCCGTCAGGAAAGTCTCGCCGAGGCTGCCGCAGATCCCATGAAAGGAATCATAGAGGAGGAACTTGGCGCATACATTGTGGACAAAGGGGCGGAACTTGGTCTGGAGTGCACAGCCCAAGTGGAGTGCGCCGCCGGAGAGGAGGGAGTCCCCACGCCTCAGCGGGTGACGGTCTCCGGTCCCTTTACCCAGAGTCAGAAGGAACGACTCATCCAATGGATCACCGAGGATCTGGGGATTCCGCGAGAGTATCAAATCTACATAAGTGAGGAAACGCCATGAACGGGAGAGAAGCCCTGGCCAAGCTGGCCGGAAAAATCAAAGGCCCTATGGAGAAGTACCGGCTGGTTTGGCTGGTGATCCTGGCGGGACTGATCCTGCTGACGCTCCCTATGGGAGAGGAGGAGGAGACAGTCCAGGAAGCGACCACGGCAACCACCCAGTTTGACCTGGCCGCCCTGGAGAACCGCCTGGAGGAAGCCTTGTCCAAGATCGACGGGGCGGGAGAGGTCACGGTCGTTCTGACCATCCAGAACGGCCCCCGGCAGGTTCTGGCCCAGGATGTGGACCGGAGGACCGGAGAGGGGGAGAACACGGAGACTGTGATCCTGTCCCGGGGGAGCAGCGCCCAGGAGACGGTGGCCGTTCAGGAGCTCTATCCCAGCTACCAGGGGGCGCTGCTGATCTGTGAGGGAGGGGACGACCCCGATGTACGTTTGAAGCTCACCGAGGCCACGTCGGCGCTGACCGGCCTGGGAGCCGATAAAATCTCCATCAGTAAAGGAAAGTGAGGAAGAAGTTATGAAACTCTGGAAACGCAACGCCATCGCCGCGGCCATTGTGCTCTTTGTCTGTGGGGCGGTCTATCTGAACTGGAGCTACTCTCAGGACACTGCCGCCGGCAAGAACCTGGGAGAAGCCGCCCTGGTAGGCAGCCAAAATGATTCCCTCCTGGCCAAGGAGGACAAGAACGCCTCGGAAGAGGGCAAGGACGCCACCGGCGAAGCCGACGCCGCGGAATCCGGGACCTATTTCTCCACTGCCCGTCTGAACCGCCAGCAGGCCCGGGACAATGCTCTGTCCCTCCTCCAGGAGGCGGCCAAGGATGAGAAGGCGGACCAGAACGCCATTGACGAGGCCAACGCGGCCATCCAGACCATGGCGGACTACACCATGACCGAGGCCCAGATCGAGAATCTAGTCACGGCGAAGGGGTACGCCGACTGTGTGGCCTTCCTGGGGGAGAACAGCATCAGCGTAGTGGTCTCCGCCGTGGAAACCGGCCTGACTGACACCGACGCCGCCCGCATCGGGGAGATCGTCATGGAGCAGACCGGCCTGAAAGCAGATCAGATCAAGATCATCGAAGCTGAGTGAAACCGCAGCCCTTCCTTGCAGCCTTTGGCCTGCAGGGGAGGGATTTCTTTTTTCTGG
>JAEDLP010000026.1 GCA_016295225.1 Oscillospiraceae bacterium
CTGTGGGGATTCCACGGCGGGCGGCCTCGTTCACCACCGGGAAAGAGGCATAGCCACCGGTGCCCACCACCAGATCGGGCCGGAATTCGTCCAGAATCCGGGCGGCCTCCTTTTTGGACACGGACAGGTTCCGCAGGGTCTTCAGGTTGTGCTTGATCCCCGAAGGGCTCAGGGTACGCCAAAAGGAGCTGATGGTCACCGTATCCAGAGGGAACCCCTCCTTCGGCACCAGCCGCTCCTCCATGCCACCCTTGGCCCCCACGAAGAGGACCTGGCAATTGTCGTTTCTCTCTTGAAACATGCGGGCCAAGGCCACGGCGGGGTTGATATGGCCCGCCGTGCCGCCGCAGGTAAATAACACTTTCATCGTTGACGCTCCTTTTCACGGGCCAAAGGCCTCGCAGAGTTTCGCCGTCCAAGAGTTCTTCAGTTGATGGGATTTTGTCGGGATATACTGAGGACCAGCCCCATTTCCGCCATTTGGATGAGCAGGGCCGTACCGCCGTAACTGAAGAAGGGCAGGGAGATGCCCGTCACAGGGAAGAGGTTGCTCACCACGGCCACGTTGGCAAACACCTGGAAGGCGAACAGGGTCATGATACCCACGATGACCAGAGAGCCGAACTTGTCTCTGGCGTGGAGGGCCAGCCAATAGCCCCGGATAATCAACAGGGCAAAGATGGCCAGGATGAGGGTGGCCCCCACCAGACCCAGCTCCTCGCAGACCACGGCGAAGATAAAGTCGTTCTGAGATTCCGGCAGGTACAGGAACTTCTGCCGGCTGTTGCCCAGGCCCACGCCGAAGAGGCCGCCGGAGCCGATAGCCAGCATGGACTGGATGGCCTGCATACCCTTGTTCAGGGGGTCGCTCCAGGGGTCCAGCCACATGGTAATTCGGGAGGTCATGTAGTCGGTGGCCAGAATGATAACGGTCAGGGCGCCCACCGCCAGACTGCCGCCGGCGATAAACCATCCCGCCGCGATGCCGCCGGCGAAGAGGATGGCGGCGGCGATGACGATCATCTGGATGGAAGCGGACATGTGGGGCTCGATGGCCAGCAGTCCGATCATAACCACGATCACGATGCCGTAGGGCACCAGCTCGAAGAAGCCCGAGCGCTCCAGCAGGTTCCCGAACCGGCCGAGGCCTGTGCGGGGGTTGAAGCTCAGGGGGATGCGCTCGTCACGCTTGGACAGCCGGGCGGAAAAATACAGGATCAGGCCAAACTTGCCCAGCTCCGAGGGCTGCCAGCGTATGGGGTACTTCAGCCAGCGGGTGGCGCCGTTGACATTTACGCCAAGGCCAGGGACCTTGACGGCCAGCATCAGCACAAAGGCCACCATCAGGATGGTCAGGGCCAGCCCCTGGAGGCCCCGGTAGTTGAGCTTGGAAATGACGTACATGACGCCGAAGCCCAGCAGCGCGAAGACCGCCTGCCGCTTGAAATAGTAGAAGGCGTCGCCGCCGGTGATGTTGCTGACATCATAGTAGGCCGAGGGGTAGGAGGCGGACAGCAGCATCACCAGACCAATGACCACCAGCAGAACAGTCAGCAGCATGAAGGGCATGTCGATCTCGCCCTGGATCTTCTGCTTGGGTTTTTCCGTATGCTCTTTTCTTTTCAGTGGTCGTTTCAGGGATCTTGCCACGGGTACTACCTCCCAGATTATCGCAGTGTCTTTCCTTTCAGGTTACAGCACGGGGAACCGTCCCACCACGCCGAAGAAGGCCGCCACGCAGCAGACCAGCGTGATGCCGGAAAAGACGAAAAACAGCTTTGCTTCGCTCCAGCCGCCCATCTCAAAGTGGTGATGGAGGGGAGCCATGCGGAAAATGCGCTTGCCATGGGTGGCCTTGAAGTAGACCACCTGGATAATATCGGACAAGGTCTCCGCAATGTAGATGATACCCACCAGGATGAGGATCAGAGGCAGGTCCAGGGCAAAGGCCATGCCGCAGACCGCGCCGCCCAAAAACAGGGAACCGGTGTCTCCCATGAACACCTTAGCGGGATGGAAATTGTGAACCAGGAACCCGGCCAGCGCGCCGAAAAGGGCGGCGGCAAAGACGGTCATCCCCGCGCTGCCGGGGCGGTTCCAGTACAGGTACGCGTAAACAAAGGAGGCGGTAAAAAAGGCGCACACCGGCATGGTAACGCCGGTAGCCAAGCCGTCCACGCCGTCGGTGATGTTCACCGCGTTGACACAGCCCACGATGACAAAGGCCGCGAAGATCATGTACACCACCCAGGGCAGCTTCCACTCCACCCCAAAGAAGGGCACGTAGAGGTTAGGGGACAGGATGCCGTAGTTGCGCAGCAACACGATAAAGAGGATGGCTGCCGCCAGCTGGAGCAGAAACTTCTGGCTGGCGGTCAGGCCGGTATTCTGCTTTTTCTTCACCTTGGCATAGTCGTCGATGAAGCCGATGACGCCGAAAACCAAGGCGAAGAGCAGGACGAACACAGAGGTGAGATCCCCTGCCAGAATGACCGACGCGTTGAGAACCAGCACCACGATTATGGTGGCCGCGATGAACATCAGGCCGCCCATGGTGGGGGTCCCCTGCTTCGACATGTGCCAGGTGGGACCGTCCTCCTTGATGGACTGCCCTGCCTTCAGCCGCCGCAGAGCCGGGATGATCCCCTTGCCCAAGATGGCGCTGATAACAAAGCCAAGGACGGCGGCCGCCGCGATCTTCACAAAAATGGAATCCATTGGTTGCACCTCCGCAATTTTCAACTTCTTTTTTGCAGCAGACATGATTATAGCGTATTCTCGCGGAAAAAGGAAGTGATTTCTTCTCGTTCGTCCAAATGGATTCTCTCCAGGCCGATTTCCTGGTAGATCTCATGGCCCTTTCCGGCCAAAAGGATCACATCTCCGGCCCGGCCCATAGCCAAAACCTCCCGGATGGCCTTCCGCCGATCCGGTTGGAAAACCCAGGCGTCAAACCCCTGGGGAAAGCCCTGGGCCACGTCCCGCATAATTTGCTCCGGGTCCTCGGTGCGGGGATTATCCGAGGTGAGCATCACCAGATCGGCCAGCTCGCTGGCGATCTCCCCCATGATGGGACGTTTGGTTTTGTCCCGGTCGCCGCCGCAGCCAAAGAGGCAGAGCAGACGGCACTGGGTCACATCCCGGGCGGTCTTCAGGATTTTTTCCAGGGCGTCGGGGGTGTGGGCGTAATCAATGATGACAGTATAGGGGGCGGGGACGGGAACCACCTCCACCCTCCCCTTGACCCCGGGAACTGTTGCCAGCGCGTCTGCGGTGTCGTTCAACGGACACCCCAAGTGCAGACAGCAGCTGATGACCCCCAGGGCGTTATAGACGGAAAAAGATCCGGGAATGGGCAGGGACACATAGCAGAGCTTCCCCTGGGCCAGAACCTCAAACTCCACTCCCCGGGGATTCAGCCGCACATTTTTCCCCAGAACCTGGGCTTCATTCCTGGTCTGACCAAAGGTATGGCGGCGGCAGGGCGCCGACTGGGCCAGTCTCCGTCCGGCGGGATCGTCCAGGTTGAAGAACCCGGCCCGGCACTGGTCAAAGAGCAGGGCCTTGGCCCGATAATAGGCCTCCATGGTGCCGTGGTAGTCCAAATGGTCCCGGGTCAGGTTGGTAAAGATCCCGCAGGCAAAGTGCAGTCCGGTCGTCCGCCGCTGGACCAGAGCGTGGGAGGAGACCTCCATGACCACATGAGTGCACCCCTCCCCCTTCATCTGCCCCAGCAGGCACTGGAGCACGTAGGGGTCCGGGGTGGTCCGCTTGGCGGGCAGAACCCGGTCCCCGATCATAATTTGGTTGGTGCCGATGAGGCCCACCTTGGCGTCCAGGACCTTTTCCAGCACGTGTTTCAGCAGGTAGGTGGTGGTGGTTTTCCCGTTGGTGCCGGTGACCCCCACCAGGGTCATGCCATCCCCCGGCCGGTCAAACCAGTTGGTGCAGAGGAGGCCATAGGCCTCCCGCACGTCCCGGGCCGTCAGCCAGGGGCCGGGATAGTCGGGCGGTTCCTCACAGAGGACCGCCGCCGCCCCTTTGTCCAGGGCTTCTTGAATGAATCGGCTGCCGTCGATCCGGCTCCCCTTCAGGGCGGCAAAGAGGCCGCCAGGAACCAGATCGCGGGTATCGCAGGTGAGAGAAGTAATTTCAACGTCCTGACCGACATGGTCTGTCAGGGCAATGCCCCGGGTCATCCGGGATAACTTCACTGGTCTTCCTCCCATCCATTCTATATCATATTATCACATCAGTTGGAACCTGCCGTTGATTTTTTCCACAAATCCTTCTGACTGAGGGCCTGCTCTTCTCCGCTGTTTTCCGCAAACTTCACTTCCACTGCCGTGCCCACATCCAGGATCACGCCGGGCTCCACCATCTGGCTGAAGACCGTGCCCGACGTTCCGGAGCCGGTGGCATCCAGGTAAAGGCCCACGTCCTCCAGGGCTTTCTTGGCTTGGTCATAATTCATGCCGGTAAGGTCGGGCATTGCTACCGTCTCACCGGGTTTTTCCGAACCCATATACAGAACGATGGTGCTCCCCTTGGGGACCGAGCTGCCGGGGTTGGGAGACTGGTCGGTGACCACGTCGCCCTCGCCGGAGGTCCGGTAGTTCAGGCCCAGATTACTCAGCGCCGCCTGAGCGTCCGCCAGGCTCTTGCCGGTGAGCCGGGGGATGGTCACGCCGTTGGACTCGGCGCTGGCGCCGGACTTTTCATAGCCCAGGTAATCCAGGATGTTGGCAATCAGTTCGCCGGCCATGGGGGCTGCCATGTTACCGCCGCTGATGTAGATCCCGTCGGCCGTGGTGTTCTGGCCGGGGGCGGCAGGCTGAGGCCAGTCATAGGCCAGCAGCACGATGACCTCAGGGTCGTCGGCAGGGGCGAAGCCCGCGAAGGAAACGATGATGTGGTCGGTGCTGTCCAGGGTCTGGGAGGAACCGGTCTTGCCGCCGATGCGATAGCCGTCCACGTAGGCGTTCTTACCGGTGCCGCCTGCGCCGCCCACCACGCTCTCCATGAAGGAGCGGACCAGGTCGGAGGTCTCCTGGCTGATGACCTGGCGGACCTCGCTGGGCTCATGGTAGCTGACCACGTTGCCCTCGTTGTCGGTGACCGACTGAACCACATAGGGCTCCATCAAGTGGCCGCCGTTGATGCAGGCGGACAGGGCGGTGATGAGCTGAATGGGGGTGGTGGTGAAACGCTGACCGAAGGAGGCGGTGGCCAGGGAGACGGCGCCTGCCGGGCTGACGAACTCCTCCTTGGACCAGAACACGCTGGGGTACTCGCCGGGCAGCTCAATGCCGGTGGTCTCGGTAAAACCGAAGTTCTCCCAGTATTCATAGAACTTGTCAGCTCCCAACCGCTGCCCGATGGAAATGAGGGCCGGGTTGCAGGAGTTCATCACGGCCTTCCGCAGAGTCTGGGTGCCGTGACCGCTTCGGGCGCTGCATCGGATCTTCCACTGATCCATCTGCACGTAGCCGATGCAGCTGAAGGTGTCATCCTCACTGATGACCCCTTCCTCCAGACCGGCCGCCACCACGATGGGCTTGAAGGTGGAACCAGGCTCGTAGGAGGTGTTCAGGCACTTGTTGCTCCACTGCTTAAACTGGGCTTGGCTGAGCGCATCGGCATACTCCTCCTCGCTCACCGCGGAGTCGTTCTTCAGCTTCTGCAGCTTGGCGGACTCCGTGGCGTCCACCACAGCGCTGGGATTGTTCAAATCAAAGTCCGGGTAGCTGACCATGGCCAGCACTGCGCCGGTATCCGGGTCCATGACGATGCAGAAGGCGCCGTTGGTCACGTCGAACTTCTGGATGCCCTCCTCCACGGTCTTCTCGGCGAACATCTGGATGGTGGCGTCAATGGTGGTATGTACGTTATAGCCGTCGATGGCGTCCGTATAGGTGGAGTAGGCCGAGGGCATCTCCTTGCCGGAGGCGTTCTTGGCAAAGATGGTGCGGCCATCCTCCCCGGAAAGCTCATTCTCATACAGGGCCTCCAGGCCGTAGGCCCCCTTGTTCTCCGCGCTGACAAAGCCCACGATCTGGGAGGCAGTAGTGGAATAGGGATAGTACCGCTTGGAGTCGTCGGTCAGGTAGATAGCGCCCTGGAGGTCGTTTTCGTCGATGAAGTCCCGGACCTGGTCGGCGATATCGTCCTCCACCTTCTTGGCCAGAACCTCGTAGGCGGAGTTGGTCTTCTTCAGACGGGTCATGATATCCTCCCGGTCCACGCCCAGGATCCTGGACAGGCCGTCGGCAATGAGATCATAGGTGGACTGGACCTTCTGCTGCTTCTCGGCCTCGATGACCGTCTTGGAGCGGACATTGCCGAACTCATCCTCTTCCTCCACTTCCACATTGGCCAGCACATCCCGGGGGGAGAGGATTACGTTCTGCACCGAGCCGCTGATGGCCAGGATGGCCCCGTTGGCGTCGTAAATGGTGCCGCGGTTGGCCGAGGAGGACACCTCCCGGGTCTGCTGGGAGATGGCCTTCTTCTCCAGGGTCTCGTGCTGGACCACCTGGAGCTGCCAGAGCTTGCCGAAAAGGACCGCAAAGGTCACCACGCCGAAGATACCGGCCAGGATCAGGATGCGCTGCATTCCTCGGCCGCTGAGCCGGCGGGAACGGGATCTGTCGGAACGATTGTTGAAAGACATGTTGATTTCCTCCTGCTTTCTTTGCCTTGAGGGTTTGTTTCTTTTGTGTCCTGCGGTGAAACCGCAGGAGAAAATTCCCTTTCCTCTGCGCTGGAATGAGGGCGCAAGAAATCACTTTTCTCACGCCCTCATGCTCTCTTTCCTATCTTAATGCGTGTTTCTGCGGGCGTGTCCGGTCCACCCATTGAACGATGCAATATCTTATGACGTCGCCGCTCAGAAATATTCCTTGACCGCGGTGACCAGGTTCTTTGCAAAGGACATCAGCTGCTCCTTGAGATCCCACCCCTGGTAGTATTCCACGCTGTCCGGTTCGGACAACTCCAGGGTATAGGTCTGCCAGTTCTGAATTTTCGTCATCTGGCCGCTGGCCAGCATCTGTGTCTCTATCTCCTGCAAGTCGTAGGCCAGCTCATATTGGGCCATCAGCTTGGTCTCCTCGGTCTGGAGCTGGTTCAGCTCGCTGCGCAGGCTCACCACCTGGTCGTTGACCATGACCAACTGTGCGTAGCTGACCAGGATCATCACCACGAAAGCCGCCACAAAAAAGATGGTGGCCACGGCTTTGGGGGCGGTCTTCCAGCTCCACCTGGGCTTGGGATCGGCCCCAGGCTTGGAGCTGCCGGCGCTGGCACCCTTCTTCTCCTCCTTGGCAGTCCCCGCCTGGGTCGGGGCCTCCGAAGGAGCCATCTTCAGGGCTGCGTTTCCATCAAAGGCTAATTCTGTCACGGTTTCTTCCACCTCACCCTGTCAGTTTCACAGGCTTATTTTCCAATCTTCTCCGCCACCCGGAGCTTGGCGCTGCGGGCGCGGGGGTTTTCTTCCAGCTCCTGCCGGCTGGGCAGGATGGGCTTTTTCGGTGTCAGCTTCACCAGGGGCGTTTTGCCGCAGACGCACACCGGGAAGGAAGGGGGGCAGTCGCAGCCCTTGGCAGCGGCGGCCAGTTCGCTTTTCACAATGCGGTCCTCCAGAGAATGGAAGGAGATAACCGCCAGACGGCCGCCGGGATTCAGCCGGGGAATGGCCGCCTGCATCATGCGGGAAATGGCGGTGAGTTCGTCGTTCACCGCAATGCGGATGCCCTGGAAGGACCGCTTGGCCGGGTGTTGCTTCTCCCGCAGGGCGGCGGCGGGCATAGCGGAGCGGATCACGTCCACCAGCTCCAGAGTGGTCTCAATGGGTTTGCTCTCCCGGGCCCGATCAATGGCGGCGGCAATGGCGGGGGCGTACCGCTCCTCCCCGTACTGGTAGAGGATACGGCGGATCTCCTCTTTGGGCCACTGGTTCACCACGGTCCAGGCCGTCAGGGAATCCTCCCGATCCATGCGCATGTCCAGGGGTGCGTCGTTCATGTAGGAGAAACCACGCTCGGGATCGTCCAACTGAGGAGAGGAAACCCCCAGGTCAAAGAGCATGCCGTCAGCGCCGGGAATCCCGGCGTCGGAGAGGAGTTTCTCCAGATCTCCAAAGTTTCCGTGAAGGAAGGTGATGCGGTCCGCCCAGGGGGCCAGGCGCGCCCCGCCCTCTTCCAGAGCCTGGGCATCCCGGTCAATGCAGATGAGCCGGCCGCCCCCGGTCAGCCGACGGGCGATCTGCTCCGAGTGTCCGCCGCGGCCCAGGGTGCCGTCAATATAGACCCCGTCAGGCCGGATGTTCAGCGCGTCGATGCATTCATCCAGCAGAACCGGGCGGTGTATGTATGCTCCGCTCATGGGCTTGCACGTCCCTTCCCGAAAACCGTTCATGTGCTCTGTATGCACAGAAAAGAAAAAACGGCGTTCGTTATTTTATTATAAAGTTCCTACCTGTAAAAAGCAACCGTTTTTTAGTGTCATAACCCCATTCATCACGGAATCGTAAGATTTCAGACGGCAAAAGACTCCTCTGCAGGAGGCGCCTTTTCCGCTGTTTCCCCTTCCCTTTTCTTTTTTCTTATAGTATAGTAATCTAGTAGCATTCATTCTTACAAGGAGGACTCCTATGGCTCGGCTCATCATCCTCTTCACCATCCTCACCCCCCCGGCCGTCCTCTTCCTCACCAGAAAACGCCCCCTGGGACAGAGCGCTCTGTGGGTGATTGGCGTCCAGGCGGCCCTGTCTGCCCTCTACTGCATGACCAACGGCATTTCCGCCGGGGACTTCTTCCGGGGGGACAGCCACGGTACGGTGGTCCTTCTGTTTATCTACGGCTCCGACCTTCTGGCCGCCGCGGGTCTTCTCCTCCGCATCCTCCTGACCGCCTGGCAGAAGGCCACAGATCGGTCCCACTAACAGACGCAAAAAGAGGCTGCCCGCCGGGCAGCCTCTTTCTTTACGCAAACATCAATCCTCGTCGTCGTACTCGTCCTCGTCGGCCTCCGCGTCGTAGATCGCCCGGCGGGATTCCTGCCGCTGGGGCACGGATTCAGCGGCGCCCAAGGCGCTGCGGAACTTGGCGCGGGAGTGCTTGACCTCGTCATAGGCATCGGCCACAGCCTCCTCTACACGGCGCAGCGCATCCTCGCAATACTCGCTGGCGGCGTGCTTCAGCATCCGGCACTGCTCCTCGGCCTCTGCGATGATTTCAGCGGCCCGGTCCTCTGCCTCCCGGACGATGGCATTCTCGTTGATCAGCCGTCTGGCATAGTCTTCCGCCTGCTGGCGCATCCCGTCGGCCTCCCGCTTGGCGGAGGCGATATAGTCGTTCTTGTTTGCCACCAGATCCTTGGCCCGCTTGATCTCCACGGGCAATTCTGCCTTCACGTCGTCGATCATGTCCAGAACCCGGTCACGCTCCACAACGCACTTGTCGTTGTTGAGAGGCATGTTCTTGGCCTCTTCAATCTCGGTATATAAGATATCCAGTAATTCTTCAATGCTGCCTGCCATGGCCATCTTCTCCTTACTTATTTACAGTTTGCTTTCAGTCGCTTTTTCACATCTTCCAGAATCTCCCGGGGCAAGAACTCGCTCAGGTCGGCGTTGTACCGGGCCATCTCCTTGGCCACGGAAGAGCTCAAATAGGTATACTTCTCGCTGGAGGGGAAGAACACGGTGTCCAGATCAGGGTTGAGCTTGCTGTTGATCATGGCCATCTGAACTTCCTGCTCATAGTCGGACACAGCCCGCAGGCCCTTCACCAGGACCCGGGCGCCCTTTTTCTTGGCATACTCCGCCACAAGACCGCGGTATACATCCACTTCTACGTTTTCCACCTGGATACTCTTGCGCAGCAGTTCCACCCGCTCTTCCGGCTCAAACAGTCCGCCGTTCTTTTCGGAATTGACCATCACGCAAACGATAACCTTGTCGAAGGCGTTGGCAGCCCGCTTGATGATATTGATATGTCCCAGGGTGACAGGGTCAAAGCTGCCGGGGTAAATTGCGGTCTTCATAACCTTGTTCCTCTCTTTGTTCATGCCCGTTTTTCCGGTTTTCAATCGGCGGATCGCCGATACAGGGCTGTTCTGATTTTGCCGTACCGGTACTCTTTCTGCATCCGATAGGGCTCCGAAAGGATGGGCCAGGCGACACCAGACCCATTTTCGCAAACTATTATACCATGTTCAGACACAATGTCAATCGTTGTGATCGTTTCCAACGCCTTTTCCAACAGACCTGTCCCATAGGGCGGATCCAGGAAGATGATATCGAATTTCTCCCGGCAGCGGGACAGGAAGGCATGATAATCCCCCTGGACGACCTGGGCCTGATCGGCAAAGCCGGTGATAGCCAGGTTTTCCCGGATGATGCCCACGGCTTCCTTCCGCAGATCCACGAAGGTGCAGTGAGCCGCCCCCCGGGAGAGGGCCTCGATCCCCATCTGCCCGGTACCCCCAAACAGATCCAGGACCTTTCTGCCCTCGATCTCAAACTGGATACTGGAGAAGATCCCCTCCTTCACCCGGTCGGTGGTGGGACGGGTCTCCAGGCCGCTGGGTTCCTTCAGTCGCTTTCCCCGTGCCAAACCAGTGATCACTCGCATGGGCTTATTCCTCCTTTGGTGTTCTGAAATAATTGTATACCGACAGGGCCGCGTTTTTGGGCAGGACCTCTTCCAGGTCCTGGAGATCGGCCCCCTTAATGGCTTTCACGCTGCCGAAGGTCTTCAGCAGCTTTTTTCGCCGGATCTCCCCGATGCCGGGGATCTTTTCCAGCACCGAGCCGGTGCCGGACTTGGTGTGCTGTTTGTGGTGGAAGCCCACGGCGGACCGGTGGGTCTCCTCCTGGATCTGCCCGATGAAGGCAAAGAGGGCGGGAACCCCCTGGATGCCGATCTCCCGGCCATCGGGGGTGATAAGGGCCCGGGTCCGGTGGCGGTCGTCCTTCACCATGCCGTAGACGGGGATGGACAAGCCGAACTCCTCCAGCACCCGCCGGGCCACCGCCGCGTGGGTATCGCCGCCGTCGATGAGGAGTAGGTCGGGCCGGCTGGCGAACTGCTCATCTCCGTCCCGATCCCGCTGGAACCTCCGGCGGATGGTCTGGTCCATGGAGGCGTAGTCGTCAGGGCCGTCCAGGCCCTTCATTTTAAAATACCGGTAAGCCCCTTTTCTGGGCTTGCCATCCTCAAAGACCGTCATAGCCGCCACGATATCCGAGGCCCCGGTGTTGGAGATATCATAGGCCTCGATGCGCCGGGGCGGTTGAGGCAGCTCCAGCCGCTCGGCCAGCAGCGTGAGAACCTTGGCGGTGCGCTCCTCCCGGGTGGTGACCCGCCGGACCTCCTCCTGGGCATTCTCCCGGGCCATGCGGATCAGGTCCATCTTGGCCCCCCGCTGTGGGGTGACCAGTTCCACCTTCCGCCCGGCTTGGTGGGACAGAAAGCGGCCGATATCCGCCGTGTCCTCCAGGTTCTCCGGCAGAAGGATCTGCCTGGGCAGCAGGCCCCGGCTGCCGTAATACTGGACCAGGAAGGCCGACAGGATCTCCTCGGGGCTCTCTCCTTCCGTCTGGAAGAGCTCC
This sequence comes from Oscillospiraceae bacterium, assembly GCA_016295225.1. GTDB lineage: Bacteria > Bacillota > Clostridia > Oscillospirales > Oscillospiraceae > Evtepia. The sequence continues at coordinate 11,618 of JAEDLP010000026.1, forward strand.
AGATCCCGGCCGGTGAGCTCTCCCTCCCGGAAGTGGAGGACGGCCACGCCGGAGCGGACCTCCCCGCGGAAGAGGCCCAACACGTCGGTGTCGGCCAGATACCCGGCCACCACCTTCTGCCGTTTCCCCAGCAGGGAGATGGCCTTCAGCCGATCCCGCAGGGCGGCGGCCTTTTCAAACTCCAGGTTGTCCGCCGCCGCCATCATCTGGTCGGACAGGTCCTTTTCCACCTCGCTGAGCTTGCCCTCCAGCAGACGGATGGCCTGACCCATGGCCTGGTGGTGCTGCTCCCAGGGGACCTCCTTCCGGCAGTAGCCGTCGCAGAGACCCATGTGATGGTTCAGACAGGGCCGCTCCTTCCCAATGTCCCGGGGGAATTTTTTTCCGCAGGAAGGCAGTTTTAAGGCATTCCGCAGGGCGTCGATGATGGATTGGGTATCCCCCCTGCCGCCAAAAGGACCAAAATACCGGGCGCCGTCATCGGCCATGCGCCCCGCGATGGAAAACTGGGGATATCGCTCCTTCACGGACAGGCGGATGTAAGGATAGCCTTTGTCGTCCTTCAGCAAAATATTATACCTGGGCTTGTGCCGCTTGATGAGGGAGTTTTCCAGCACCAGGGCTTCAAACTCCGACCCCGCCACGATAGTGTCAAAGTGGTCGATCTGGGCCACCATGGCCCGGGTCTTCTCGTTGTGAGAGGCCTGGTCGTGGAAATACTGGGACACCCGGTTTTTCAGTGCCTTGGCCTTGCCCACGTAGATCACCGTGCCGGTCTTGTCCATCATCAGATAAACCCCCGGCTTCAAGGGCAGGCTCAGAGCCTTGTCTTTCAGTTCTTCAAAGGTCAACTTGCCTGCCTCCTTTTTCGCCTGCCCAGCGGGTCCATTTTGTCTCAAAAAAAAGCGCCGCGAACTTGCGGCGCTTTTCTGCTTCTTTGTGTGAATCAGTCAGCAAAATCGGAGCTGATGAGCTCAACCAGTGCATCAACCGCGTCCTTTTCATCGGTGCCGTCGGCAATCAGGTCGATGGTGCTGCCCTTGATGATGCCAAGGGAGAGGACACCGAGCAGGCTCTTTGCGTTCACTCTCTGCTCGTCCTTCTCGACCCAAATGGTGCTCTTGAATTCGTTTGCCTTCTGAATAAAGAAGGTGGCAGGTCTTGCGTGAAGGCCGACCTGGTTATTGACAGTTGCCTGCTTGATATACATAGATATTCCCTCCAATGTTCTTTCCCTTGGATATACTACAAATAGTGTAGCAAATTTCGGTGATGCCGTCAATCCCATTTTTTATGGCATCCTGCGTAATTTGTCACAAAAATTTATTTATGGCATCAAAACTTTTTTCCGCCGTTATTTCAGGTCCACGATGGTCACACCGGTCTCGCCCTCGCCGTAGCGGCCCAGGCGGAAGCTGGCCACTCCCTTGCACCGCTTGAGGTAGGCGTGGACGGCCTTTCGCACGGCACCGGTTCCCTTGCCGTGGATGACGGTGACCTGGGTAAGGTTGGCCATAATAGCCCGGTCGATGAACTGGCTCAGGACCATCTCGGCCTCGTCAGTCATCATGCCCCGCAGGTCCACCTCGGCCTTGGCCCCCAGGGAGCGGAGCTTGTGCTCGGACCGCTGGATGTACTTCTTGGCCTCTTTCTGGGCCTGGGTCTCCCCCTGGACGATGCGGACCTCCTCCTGCTTGGCAGTGATCCGCAGGATGCCCGCCTGGAGCTGGAGGACGCCGTCCTTGTTCACCGACAGAACGGTGGCCTGAGTGCCGGTCTTCAGGATGGTGACCGTGTCCCCCTTCTGGGCGGGACGGACCATGGGAGGCGGCGCGGCCTCCTCCTTGGCCCCCAGCTTGCTCTCGGCCTCGTTGAGCCGGCGGCGCAAGTCGGCCCGCTGGTCGTTCACCGACTGGAAGTCGCCCTCCTTCTTGGCCTTCTTCTTCATGTCGTTGAGCTCATAGAAGATCTGGTCGGCAGTGCGGCGGGCGTCCTCGATGATGGCCCGGGCCTCGGCCTTGGCGGCTGCGGTGTTCTTCTCCTTCTCCTTCTGGAGGGAGTCCCGGTACTCCTGGGCCTTGGCGGCGGCCTGCTCCATCTCCTGGCGGAGCTTGGCAGCCTCCTGCTGCTCCCGCTCCATCTCCTGCCGCTGCTGGTCCAGCTTGGTCAGCACGTCCTCGAAGCGGATGTTCTCGGCGTTGATGCGCTCGTTGGCCGCCTGGATGATGTGGTCAGGCAGGCCCAGTCGCTTGGAGATGGCAAAGGCGTTGGACTTGCCGGGGATGCCCACCAGCAGACGGTAGGTAGGGGCCAGGGTCTCCACGTCAAACTCGCAGGATGCGTTTTCCACCCCCTGGGTCGTCATGGCGTAGACCTTCAGCTCGGCGTAGTGGGTGGTGGCGGCCACCAGGGCGCCGCAGGCCCGGGCGTACTCGATGATGGCAGCGGCCAGGGCTGCGCCCTCCACCGGATCGGTGCCGCCTCCCAGCTCGTCGAAGAGGATGAGGGTGTCCTGATCAGTCTCCTCCAGCATGCCCACGATGTTGCTCATATGGGAGGAGAAGGTGGACAGGTTCTGTGCGATGGACTGCTCGTCGCCGATGTCCGCCAGCACCCGCTCAAACACCCGGATGACGCTGCCGTCGGCGGAGGGGATGTGGAGGCCGCACTGGGCCATGAGGGTCAGCAGGCCGATGGTCTTTAGGGTGACCGTCTTACCGCCGGTGTTGGGGCCGGTGATGACCAGAGTGTCGAAGGTCTCCCCCAGGGAGAGGTCGTTGGCCACGGCGGTCTTCTGGTCCAGCAGGGGGTGCCGGGCCCGGCGGAGGACAGTGCTCTTCCCAGAGAGCTTGGGCTCCATGGCGTGCATGTTCATGGACAGGCGGGCCCGGGCGAAGATGCCGTCCAGGAAAATGAGCAGATCGTAGTTCTGGTTGATGTCCTCCTTGAAGGCGGCCGCCTCGGCGGAGAGCTCCGCCAGGATGCGGTCGATCTCCTTTTCCTCCCGGGCCTGAAGCTCCCGCAGCTCGTTGTTGGCCTTCACCACACCCATGGGCTCGATGAAAAAGGTAGAACCGGAGCCGGACAGGTCGTGAACCAAGCCGGGAATCTCGTTCTTGTGCTCAGACTTCACCGGGACCACGTACCGGCCGGAGCGCATGGTGATGATGCTCTCCTGGAGGTACTTGGCCTGAGAGGAGGAAATGATCTTTTGAAGGATGTCCCGGACCTTGCTCTCGGTGGCCCGCATGTGCCGGCGGATGGAGGCCAGCTCCGGGCTGGCCGAGTCAGCCAGCTCCCCATCTCCCACGATGGAGGTGGTGATCTTATCCTCCAGGAACCGGTTGGGATGGAGAGAGCGGAAGAGGTAGTCAATGACTGTCTTCTTGTCGCTGTCCCCATCGCCGTAGTCCTTGACCGACCGGGCCGCCCCCAGGACCCGGGCGATGTCCATGAGCTCCCGGGTGTTCAGGCTGCCCCCCATGTCGGCTCTCTGGAGAGAGCCCGCCACAGGCCGGATGCCGCTGAAGGAAGGACTGCCCCGGAGGACCATCATGTCCACCGCGGCGGAAGTCTCTTTCAGGCGCTTGGCCACCTCGTCGGGGTCGGTCTCCGGGCGGAGCTCCCTGGCCCGGCGCTTGCCCTCCTCGGTGACCGCCTGGGCTGCTAGCAGCTCCAAAACCTTGGGCAGTTCCAGTGTATGGATGGATTTCTCAAATAGTTCTGTCATAGGATATCTCCTTAGAGCCTGTCCTCCCGGGGCGGGCTCAGTATCGCAGAAGTTGTTTATAGTAATCTAATGTACGGAAGCCCCGCTCGTGCTGGGTCATCAGGAATGCCTCGGTGGCATCCCCCAGCAGTTCCATGCTCTCCGGGGCCAAGGAAAAGGAAAAGAGCTTCTTGGGGTTGCCCAGAACGATGTGCCGGGCTGCCGCCAAAGCTCCCGGGGACAGAGGCATGGACACGCCGGGCCCCACCTGACCCTTGCACCGGGCGCAGTGGAGGACGCCCTGGGACAGATGGAGCCGGGGATTCTCCGGCTCAGGCAGGCCGCAGACGGCGCAGCCGTCCAGCAGAGGTTCGTACCCCGTCAGGACCAGCAGTCGCAGCTCAAAGGCGGCTTTGACCAGTTCCTTGGGTTTTTTCAGAGTGTCCAGGGCGTACAGGCAGTTGAGCAGAAGGGAGAGCGCCTCGGAGGACTCCTCCCCCTCCTGACAGGCGCTCTCGGTGACCTCGGCGAAGTAGGATGCCAAGGCCAGCAGCTCCAGGTCCTGTCGAACCGACCAGAACTGCTGCTGCGGGTCGGCCTCGCTGAGGGTGAGGAACTCCCCCCGCTCGTGGATGGTCATCTCCGAAAAAACCAGAAGCTGACTGCCCGCGGTGAGCCGGCTGTTCTTCCGCCGGCAGCCCCGGGCCTTCACCGTTCGTTTCCCGAAATCCCGGGTGAGGACCGTGAGGATCTTGTCGGCTTCCTTATAGTTGACTTCCCGGAGGACGATCCCCTGGGTGGTGAGCAGCATGATCTTCCCTTCTCTCCCCTTCCCTCTCCCGCCGCTGAACCTGGCGGGAGAGGACGTAGGCTTCCGGCAGGCCTGTCCGGAAAAACAGATCCCGCAGTTGTTGTGACGTCATGGCCGACCCTCCTGTCTGTTTTTGGTTAGCATGACAGGAGGGTGGTGATTTTATGGTTGGTAAGTTTTAGTCCCGGTTGTCAAATCCGAAGTTACGGATGAGGTTCAGGTTGTCCCGCCAGTTCTCCTTGACCTTTACCCAGGTCTCCAGGTACACCTTGGTGCCCATGAACCGCTCCACGTCCTCCCGGGCCATGGAGGAGATCTTCTTGAGCATGGACCCCTGCTTGCCGATGATGATGCCCTTGTGGGAGGCCTTCTCGCAGTAAATGGTCACGTGGAGGTCGATGATGCCGTTGTCCCGCTCGGAGAACTTGGTGACCTCCACAGCGGTGCCGTGGGGGATCTCCTTTTCCAGGCAGTACAGGAGCTTTTCCCGGACGATCTCGGCGCAGATCTGCCGCTCGGGCTGGTCGGTGACCACATCCCGGGGGAAGAGCTGGGGGCCTTCCGGCAGGTAGCCGGAGAGCAGGTCCATCAGTTCCTCCAGACCGTCCTTTCGTTTGGCGGAGATGGGCAGGATGGCATCGAAATCGTGGACCTTGCTGTAGGCGTCGATGACCGCCAGCAACTCAGGCTTCTCCACGGTGTCGATCTTGTTGATGACCAGGACGGAGGGGCAATCAAGCCCCTTGATCCGGTCGATGAGTTCCCGCTCGGGGCCTCCCACGTTGGGAATGGGCTCCACCAGCAGGAGGACGCCGTCCACGTCGGCCACGCTCTTTTTCACCACATCCACCATGTAATCCCCCAGGCGGTTGGCCGCCTTGTGGAGACCGGGGGTGTCCATGAAGACGAACTGGCTATCCCCCCGGGTGAGGACGGCGCAGATGCGGTTGCGAGTGGTCTGAGGCTTGTTGCTAACGATGGCAATCTTCTCCCCCACCAGGGCGTTGGTCAGGGTGGACTTGCCCACGTTGGGCCGGCCGCAGATGGTGATGATGCCGCAGCGCTTGATTGGAATCTCTTCCTCCACCTCGGGCTCCAGGGGCTTGTCCAGCTCCTCGTTCCAGGCGTCCCGGGTGACCCCCAGGCCCTCCAGGATGGCCTCCTCCCTAGAACGCATCTGGGCCTTCTGGGGGCCTTCGTCCAGGTGGTCGTATCCCAGCAGGTGAAGGACCGAGTGGACCGCCAGGTAGGCGATCTCCCGCTGGACGCTGTGGCCGAACTCCTGGGCCTGCTCCTGGGCCCGCTCCACGGAGATGACCATGTCCCCCAGGGGACACAGGCCGGTCTCGGGGTCCAGCTCATCCTCCTCCTGGCCGGTAGGGGGCACACCGGGGGTGAGCTCCAGCATGGGGAAGGAGAGCACGTCGGTGGCCGCGTCGATCTCCCGCTGCTCTAAATTGATCTCCCGGATGCCCTCGTCGGTGGTCAGCAGCACGTCCACCCCGCAGGGGATGGGGACGTGCTCAGCCTCCAGAGCGGCGGTGATGACCCGGGTCAGCAGGGGCTTGTAGGGATTGGGGCCGTCCAGCTCCCAATCAATATAAATATCATGGTGTTTCATTGTATTCTTCCTCTTTGTTGGCGTTTCTATGGGAAAGGGTCACTTCTTGTGATGCTCATTGCGCTTATATCCGCCGTTGGGTCCGGCGGCACGATTTCTGGCCTTTTCGTCGTCCTCGTAGGCCTTGATGATACGCTGGACGATGACATGGCGGACTACGTCGCTCTCGTTCAGGCGGCAGATAGCGATATCCTCCACCCCGTTGAGCACCCGCATGGCCTCCTTCAGACCGGAGACCTTTTCGCCGGGCAGGTCGATCTGGGTGATATCGCCGGTGATGACGATCTTGGACCCGAAGCCCAGGCGGGTCAGGAACATCTTCA
>JAEDLP010000142.1 GCA_016295225.1 Oscillospiraceae bacterium
CGCCCACCGCCAAGGCAAAGATCTCGCAGGTCCGGGCGAAGGAGGGCAAGCCCCCAGCGGCCATCCACCCTGCCAGCAGCAAAACCGCCGCCGTCAGCAGGATGGGCGTGGCCCGCAGGGACTCCGCCAGCCGGCTGCCCACCCGAACGGCCTGGGCGGTGGTCAGGATCAGCCCCCACACCAGGAAGAGCCCCGCCCACACCCGGCCCGCCCGGGGGCCAAACCCGTCCAGAGGGCCCCTCATCCCCCGGCGGCTCACAAGGATCGCCAGCAGGATGGCCGCTGCCCCTGCTCCCAGAGGACACAGCCAGGCCGCAGCCCCTGCCGGGGCCAGCAGAGTGACCAACCACTCGGTCCCCAGGGGGAAGAGGGACAAAAAGAGTACGGTCATCATCTGCCTGAGAGAAATGGTCCGGTGAGTCATGGGAATCCTCCTTTTCTTTACGGTTCCTCCAGCGTAATCTCCACGGTGATCTCCGGGGTCAGGGAGGAAAATGCCCCCTCCCACTGCTCCGAGATCCTCCGCCAGTTCAGGACATTGCGGAGCCCGGCCCCACCCTTTAAATCCGCGCCGTCGGCGGCGGTCCTCTGCATGGTCTTCAGGGCCGCATCCATGGCCCGGGCGGTCTTGACCTCCAAATAGGCCCGGTCTCCCCGGCCGCTGGCCCAGCCGCCGGTCACCACCCCTTCCAGGTCGCAACAGACAGCCAAACCGGCGAGGGTGTCTCCATTCCAGAGGGCCTCCACCCGGCGACCGGTGCTCTGGAGGGAGATGGCCCGATCTCCCACGGAGTCCGTCCAGTGGATGGGATCCCCCTTGAGCAGAGCCGCCCCCAGGGCGGCCTCCCCGGTGAGCCAGGCCGCAAACTCCCCTTCCTTATATAAGGCATATCCCCCGAAGGAGATCCCCTCCCCGGTCACGTTCAAAGCCGGGATCAACAGCGGGTCCCCCTCTGCCAGCGCTGAGGCAGCTTCCCGGAGGGTCACAGGGACAAAGCCCTGCTTGTCCTTCCCGGCGGCCCGCAGCACGGACATCCGCTGGGCCGGGTCCTGTTCCCCAGAGAAGATCTGGGACAACGCTGGAGTGCGCACCACCCAGAGCTGGCTCTCGGTGCTCTGCTGGGGGTCCTGGAAGGCATAGCTCAGAACTTCCTCCAGGGACCCGGCGGCGGTCTGGGCCAGCAGGATATGCTCCACGTGGGCGCAGCTCACCATGGCATTTCCGCTGGCGGACAGTTCTTCCACGGCGGCGGCCAGGGTCTTTCCCCTGCCTTGATACATGGCAGGCGGCTGGCTCGCCCGGCTCTCCGCCCCGGCGTAGACCCGCAGGCCCTGGGGGGCAGGCTCCACCCCCAGCACGCCGATGACGGCGGTGTTGCCCGCCTCCCGGCTCTGGGGCGTTCTGCCGCAGCCGGCCAGCAGGAGGAGCGGCAGAAACAGCATCGCCAGCACGATGGCACGGATCTCCTTCCTCATCCCTGCCGCCTCCTGTTTTGGGGGTGAAGGGCCTGCTCCCGGAACTTCACCCAGGGAAGGGGCCACCGGATGACCCCGTGGCCCATGGCCCGATCCCCACCGACCGCCGCGAAGGGGGTCAGGTAGGGGACACCGAAGCTCTCCAGCCGGGCCAGATGGCACACCAGCACTGCGGCAGCAGCAGTCACCGCGAAGAGTCCCCCAAGACTGGCGGCGATGGCCAGGCCGAACCGCCAGATCCGCAGGGCGCTGGAAAACTCCTGGCTGGGCACGGTGTACCCGGCGATGCCCGCCACGGCCACCACGATGAGGACCACCGGGGAGACGATCTTAGCCTCCACGGCGGCGGTTCCCACCACCAGCCCCCCCAGAATGGACACCGTCTGGCCGATGGGCCCCGGCAGGCGCAGGCCGGCCTCCTGGACAATCTCAAAGGCCAGCAGCAGGATGAGCACTTCGAAGACCGTGGAGAATGGCACGTCCACCTTGGCCTCGGCAATGGACCAGGCCAGCCGGGCCGGAATCATCTCCGGGTGGAAGTTCACCGCCGCCACGTAGCCCGCCGGCAGAAAGAGGGAGACCAGCATGCACACGTACCGCAGCACCGACAGGCAGGAGGCCGCCACCCAGTTCTGGGACCGGTCCTGGCCGGTTTTGAAGAACTGACCCACGGTGCCGGGCATGAGGTATCCCAAGGGGATGCCGTCCACGATGACCCCTACCCGGCCCTCCACCAGCCCGGCGCAGAACCGGTCGGGCCGCTGGGTGTAGGCCACCAGGGGGAAGGCGGTCTTCACCTCGTCCACGATGAGCTCCTCCAGGCAGGCGGTCTGGAGGAGCTCGTCGGTGTCGATGGCCTCCACCCGCTCCCGCACCCGGGCCACCAGGTCGGGGTCGGTGATGCCCTCTATATATAGGATATCAATGGGGGTCACCGTCTGGCGGCCGGCGATGACCTCCGCGATCTTCAGCTCCGGCGCCCGCAGGCGGCGGCGGACCAGAGATGTGTTGGTCCGCAGGGACTCCACGAAGGAATCCATGGCCCCCTTGATGGAGGGTTCATTCTCCGGGTCGCTGACCGACCGCTTCTCCTCGGTGGCCACAGAGTAGGAAATCATCTTCCCCCCACCGGGGAAGTCAAAGACCACGCTGCCGTCCACCAGGGCGAACATGGCCTCGTCCAGAGTCTCGCAGACCTTCACCGAGGCGTAGACCAATCCCTCGGTCATCATGCGGGCGGCGGCCTCCGGGGTGGCCTCCCGGAGCTGGGGGTTGGTGGCCAGGGGCCGCAGAACGTAGTCGTAGAACCGCTCGCTGCGGACCTGGCCGCTGATGAAGAAGGCCGCCGCCCGCTTGGCCGGGTCCCCTCCGATGAGGATCTGCCGCTCCTCAAAATCCGCGCAGCCCCGGAAGAGGAAGCGAATGCGGTCGGCGGTCAGGTCCCCGTCAAAGCGGGGCTCCTGGCGGGTATGGGGCGGAATCTTACTTTCCTTGGGTCCGATCCAGTCCATGAGAGCCCTCCTTTCCTTTGGTTGATGTTGGATAGTATGGGCAGGTCGGCGGGCGGTTATGCGCGGAAACACCATGGGAACAGCCCCCTTCCGTTGTCTCCCGGGGCAAAGTATGGTATTCTGAAAAAAGGACGAAGAAAGGGGCCGCCGCCCCTCTGAGCCGATCCCAAGAAAGGAGCCCACTATGGCATCTAACAACCATGATCTCCAGCAGTTTCGCAAGCCGAGAGCCCAAGCCGCCCCAAAAGAACTTGCGGCTGGCTGAACGGTCGGAACAGTTCCGGGATTTTTCCACCACCGAGCTGCTGCAATACACCG
>JAEDLP010000143.1 GCA_016295225.1 Oscillospiraceae bacterium
GCGCCACGGGAGCCATGAATGGCTCCCCTACAGCAAAAACGCAGTGTGTACGAAACCGTCAAACACCAATTAGTCGATCCGGATGAAACAGGATTGGGGCAGAAAGAAAACCCCTGCCGGTCTGGGACCGGCAGGGGAGGGAATGGGAATGGTTAGGCCAGGTTTTTGCTTTCGAAGAAGGTGACCTGGGCGGTGACCTCTACGGGGTATTTCATGATGTTGGGCACATCGTCCCGCTCGATTTCCTTCTTGGGAACGCTCATGTTCACACTGTTGACGATGCAGCGCCAGTGGCTGCCGGAGAGGGCATCCACGATGCTGCGGGCGCTGGCGTAGCTTTCGCAGCGGAAGGTCATGTTGATGACCCGGCGGACGGTGCCGTCGGAGTTCACGGCCACATCCCGGAAGGTCAGATTGTATTCCTCACTGGCAGACAGGATGCCGTTGAGCTGGGCGATGACTACGGTGGCGTTGTCATAGGGGGCGATTTCGGTGATCTCGTCGGCGGGGCGGGCCAGAATGGCATCCACCTCTTCCTGCATGGACTTCATCTTGGCGGCCTTGGCGGCGGCGGTGGCGATGTCCGTGTCCAGCTGGGCGGACTTTGCCTGGATGTCCAGAATCTCATTCTGCAGCGGGGTATAGAAGAACATGTACCAGCAGCTGCCCACCACCAGAACTACCAGGATGATGAGCATGAACACTTCCCGGGAGGAGAGCTTCTTAGCCATTTTCACTTACCTCCTTTGCGAGAATCACAACCAGGTTGACTTCCTTGATGGCATCGTCGTCATTGGAAGCTTTGTAGACCGTGGCGCTCTGAACCAGGGGATCCTCCTCCAGCAGCGTGACCAGGGAGCTGGTCTGCTCCAGGGTGATGCCCTCCAGGTTCACGGTGAGTACGTTCTGGGAAATGGAGAAGTCCTCAATCCGGGCTCTGGGCAGGATCTTCTTCTCCATCAGCCGGAGGATATCCATCCGCTCCACCAGATTGGTTTCATCCTCGGTCATCCAGCCGTAGCTGTAGCGGCCGTAGAGAGCCTGGAGCTCGTCCCAGCCCGCCAGCTTGGCGTTGAGGATGTCCATCTGGGTCTGCTTGGAGCTGAGCTCGTTCAGGGCCTGGGTTTTCTGATCCAGGGGGTCCAGAATGGCGAATTTGGTGAACAGCAGAGTCGCCACAATGATGATGAGGGCCACAAGGGCCACCTTGCCGAAGTTGAAATCGCTCTTATGTCTGGCGAAGTTCATGGTGACCTTGGACTGTGTCACCAGCTTTTTGCCGCCTAATTTGCCCGCGGTCTTGGCTTTGGTTTCGTTTGCCATAATGTGCGACTCCTCTCTTACTGCATGGCGGCGCCTGCGGCGATGGCGCTGCGGGCGGTGGCCGAATTCTCCACGCCGCCGGGAACCAGACGGCAGATGTGATGCAGCTGCATATCCGTGGCCTTCAGCACCGCGGTGCGCAGACTCTCGGTGACGGAGCCGCCGCAGAGGTAGATGTCCTGCAGGGCCGCGCCCTCGGTGTGGTAGGAGTAGAAGTTCACCACACGCATGACCTCCACCGCCAGGTCGTTCATGGCCTCGGTACAGCAGGGCAGATACTGATCGGGGTCCAGCTCCTTGTAGTTCCGGGCCTGGCGGGCATCCAGCTTGTATTCTCCGGCGATCACCTCGTCCATGGTGCCGCCGCCTATGTCGATGTCCTTGCCCATGACGTAGTGGCCGTCCTTATAAACGGTGACCATGGTATGGGTGGCGCCCATGTCCACGATGCAGACCTCCTTGGGCAGATTCTTGCAGGCGCGGATCAGGTTCTCCCAGGACATTTCGGCGGGAATGGCCACCTTCATGGTAAAGCCCGCTTTTTTAAGCCACGAGTAGTACTCCTCCATGAGCTTGGCTTCCACGGCGGCGGCGTAGAGCTCCATGGAGCCGCCCTGCTTGCCGGCGGGCTGCTGGATGGACTGGACGGAGTAGTCGTAGAGATACTTGTCCGAATCCTTGCCCACGAAATCCCGGAATTCGAAGGGCAGGTTCAGGGCCACGTCCGCCTCACTCATGAGGGGCATGGTGATCTGGTGGGCGATGACCGCCCGGGAGGGGATGACCAGCGCGCAGGGGCCGCTTTTCAGCTTCAGCTCCTTCTTCGCCTTTTTGAGTACCTCCACCAGACCGTCGGGGCTGGTGACGAGGCCGTCACGCACCAGATTGTCGGGCAGAGGGTAGCTTGCGGAGCGGACCAGGGATTTGCCCCGGACTTCGGCAAACTTGATGGTTGCGGCACCGATTTCGATGCCGAGGATTGTACCAGCCATGAATTGTTACCTCCTGTGTATCAGAACAGGCTGAGATACCAGCCTGCAATTTGCGAACCGAACAGGGAAACGAGAAATGCCGCACCGGAAATGGCGGGGCCGAAGGGGAAGGCAATGCCTTTCTTTGCCCCCAGGGTTGCGGCCAGAACCAGGCCGAGGATGCAGGAAACCAGCAGCAGCAGCAGCCACTCCGGGAAGGAGAAGAACAGCGCCAGCAGGGAAAGCAGCTTGATGTCGCCGCCGCCCATGCTCTCCTTTCCCAGCACCTTGTCCATCACCAGCACCAGGGCCAGAAGGCCGATCAGAATGCCGGCGGCGGGAAGCACCTGTTTCAGGAAGGGGGCGGAGAGGCCATAGACGTACACCAGCTGGCTAAGGCGGAGAATACCGGGAATCACAAGAAACCGGTTGGGAATCTCGAAGGTGTCCAGATCCACCAGGCTCAGGCAGAAGAGGCACCCGAAGAGCACCGCCATGACGGCAAAGTCCAGGCTCAGATCATAGCGCAGCAGCAGCGCCGGGAACACGATGCCCAGGGTCAGCTCCGCGAGGAAATACCGGGGGCTGATCTTTTCGCCGCAGTAGCGGCAGCGGCCTTTCAGGAACAGGTAGCTGAATACGGGGACCAGATCGTTCCATTTCAGCTCATGGCCGCAGCTTACGCAGCGGCTCCTGCCGCCGGTCCATTTCTGCTGATGGGCCATGCGGAAGGCCAGGCAGTTCAGGGCGCTGCCCATCACCAGTCCCAGCACCGCGCACAGGAGCAGAAGGTAGATTTTCGTAAAAGGATCGAGATAGGAAAACATAGAGGCTCCTTTGAAAAGGCAGAGGCAGAAAAGATGTCATTGCCAGGAAAACGCTGCCACTGCCATAAAAAACGCAGCTTGTGTGTCATCCTGAGCGGAGCGAAGCGAAGTCGAAGGATCTACGCATTTCGTTACGATTTGCAGTCAATTCCGTGCCAAGATCCCTC
>JAEDLP010000144.1 GCA_016295225.1 Oscillospiraceae bacterium
TGACCGTTTCCATCTTTGGCCAGTCCCACGCCCCGGGCATCGGGGTCACCATGGACGGCCTGCCCGCCGGGGAAGTCGTGGACCTGGAGGAGCTCCAGGCCTTTCTGTCCCGCCGGGCCCCCGGCGGCAACGCCTGGTCCACCACCCGGAAGGAGGGGGACATTCCCGAGTTCCTCTCCGGCCTGACCGACGGCAAGACCTGCGGCGCGCCTCTGGCCGCCGTCATCCGCAACACCAACACCCGGTCCAAGGACTACTCCAACCTGAAGGACGTCCCCCGTCCCGGCCACGCCGACTACACCGCCCAGGTGAAGTACGGCGGCTTCCAGGACGTGGCCGGGGGCGGGCATTTCTCCGGCCGCCTCACGGCCCCCCTGTGCATCGCCGGGGGGATCTGCAAGCAGATCCTGGCCCGCCGGGGAATTTTTGTAGGGGCCCACATCGCCGCCATCGGCGGCATCCCCGACACCCCCTTTGACCCGGTCCATGTGGACAAAGAGACCCTCCTGGCCCCCGGTTTGAAGCCCTTCCCCGTGTCTGACGACGGGGCGGGGGAGAAAATGCAGGCCGCCATCGCCGCCGCCAAGGCGGATCTGGACTCCATCGGCGGGGCCATTGAGTGCGCCGTCATCGGCCTGCCTGTGGGGTTAGGCGATCCCATGCTGGACGGCATGGAGAACCGCATCGCCCGGCTGATCTTTGCCATCCCCGCCGTAAAGGGGGTGGAGTTCGGCGCGGGCTTCGCCGTGGCCAACCTGCGGGGCAGTCAGAACAACGATCCCTTCTATATGGACGGGGACCGGGTCAAAACCCGCACCAACCACGCCGGGGGCATCCTGGGGGGGATCACCAACGGCATGCCCCTGGTCTTCCGGGCGGCAGTGAAGCCCACCCCCTCCATTGGACAGGAGCAGGACAGCGTGAGCCTGTCCCGGCAGGAGGATACCAAGCTGGTCATCCACGGCCGCCACGACCCCTGCATCGTCCCCCGGGCGGTCCCCTGTGTGGAGGCCGCCGCCGCCATCGCCGTCTACGACGCCCTCCTGGAGCAGGAGAGAGAACGATAAAATAGGAGAGAAGCCATGAGCTTAGAAGAACTGAGAAAAGAAATCGACGCCATCGACGACGTTCTGGTCCAGGCCTTTGCCGACCGGATGGACATTGTGGCCCAGATCGGCGAGGCCAAGAAGCGGATCGACAAGCCCGTGCTGGACGCCGGCCGGGAGCGGTCCAAGCTGGCGGATATCGCCTCCAAGCTGCCCCCCGAGCTGGAGCAGTACGGCTACACCCTGTGGTCCATGCTCTTTGAGATCAGCCGCAGCTACCAGAGCGCCCTGAACCCCGTCCCCTCCTCCCTGCGTCTGGAGATCGAGCGGGCCATGGAGACCACCCCCCACCTCTTCCCCCCCAGCGCCACCGTGGCCTGCCAGGGCACCGAGGGGGCCTATGCCCAGATGGCCTGCGAAAAGGTTTTTAAGCACCCCCAGATCATGTACTTCGGCAGCTTCGACAGCGTCTTCACCGCCGTGGAGAAGGGCTTTTGCCAGTACGGTGTCCTCCCCCTGGAGAACAGCACCGCCGGCTCGGTCACCCAGATCTACGACCTGATGATGAAGCACCAGTTCAAGATCGTCCGGGCCACCCGGCTGAAGATCGACCACAACCTGCTGGCCAAGCGGGGGACGAAACTGGAGGACGTGAAGGAGATTTACTCCCATCCCCAGGCCATCAGCCAGAGCAGCACCTTCCTGGAAAAGCTCCGGAACCAGGGGGTGAAGATCACCCCCTGCGAGAACACCGCCGTGGCCGCCGAGCGGGTGGCCGCCTCTGACCGGAAGGACGTGGCCGCCATCTGCTCCCACAACTGCATGGAGCTCTACGGCCTGGAGCGTCTGGCCGCCAACATCCAGGACCAGGGCAACAACCACACCCGGTTTATCACCATCTCCAAGAATCTGGAGATCTACCCCGGCGCGGACAAGACCAGCCTGATGATGGTGGCCCCCCACCGGCCCGGCGCCCTGTATCAGATCCTGGCCCGGTTCTATACCCTGGGGCTGAACGTCATCAAGCTGGAGAGCCGCCCCATTCCCGACCGGGATTTTGAGTTCATGTTCTACTTCGACCTGGAGACCTCGGTCTACTCTGATGAGTTCATTCGGATGATCGACGATTTGGATACCATCTGCGACGAGTTCCAGTATCTGGGCAGCTACAGTGAGGTGATTTGATGAAATGCGGACTGTTGGGCGAGAAGCTGGGTCACAGCTATTCCCCGGAACTCCACGCCTTTTTCGGGGACTACGATTACGACCTCTTTGAAGTCCCACCCGAGGACCTGGGCAGCTTTCTGAAGACCCAGGACTTCCAGGGGCTGAACGTGACCATTCCCTATAAGACCACCCTCCACGACCTGTGCGACAATCTCACCGAGGCCGCCCGGTCCATCGGCAGTGTGAACACCGTGGTGAAGAAGCCCGGCGGCTTCCTGCTGGGGGACAACACCGACGCCGCCGGGTTTGAGGGCATGGTGTGGAAGAGCCGGGTCCGGGTTCTGGGCCGCAAGTGCCTGGTGCTGGGCTCCGGCGGGGCCAGCCTGGCCGTCCAGTATGTGCTGCGGAAGCTGGGGGCCGGAGAGATCGTGGTGATCTCCCGCTCCGGCCCGGACAACTATGAGAACCTGGACAAGCACGCCGACGCGGAGGTCATCGTGAACACCACCCCCGTGGGTATGTATCCCAACACCGCCGCCACTCCCGTGGACCTGCGGGACTTCCCCAGGTGCGAGGGGGTCCTGGACGTGATCTACAACCCCGCCCGGACCGCCCTCATCCAGCAGGCCGAGGTCCTGGGCATCCCCTGCCTGGGAGGCCTGTACATGCTGGTGGAGCAGGCCCGGTGCGCCAGCCAGGTCTTCACCGGCCGGCCCCTGCCCGCCATCCGCTCCAAGGAGGCCTACAGCACCCTCAGCAGCCGGAAGGAGAACCGCATCCTGGTGGGTATGCCTGGCAGCGGCAAGAGCACCGTGGGCCGGGCGCTGGCCAAGCTCCTGGACCGTCCCTTTGTGGACTGCGACCAGGAGCTGGAGAAGGTTCTGGGCATGTCCGCCGGGGATTACATCCTGAAAGCCGGGGAGGAGGCCTTCCGGGCCCAGGAGACCGCCGTCCTGGCCCAGCTGGGCAAGCTGTCCGGCCTGGTCATTGCCACCGGCGGCGGCTGCGTCACCCGGCCGGAGAACTATCCCCTGCTCCACCAGA
>JAEDLP010000145.1 GCA_016295225.1 Oscillospiraceae bacterium
GAAAATTTGGCTTCCTCTGGCGAAATAATCCCTCGCCATTGGTCAAACTGCCTGTTTTCAAACAAGCCCTTGGCAAAACCAGGGCATCTATGGTATGATTTTTCTATTCTATTCTATTCTTACAAATTCTCAATGAGACCCGTGGGAGGGATCGGATATGCTGATGGCAATCGACGTGGGCAACACCAACATCCTGTTTGGCCTGCTGGAAGGGGAGAAGGTCCTGGGGAGTTTCCGCCAGGTGACCGACCCGGCCCGAACGGCCGCCGACATAGGACAGGCCCTGGAGCGGGACCTGGAAGCCCTGGGCCTCCGGCCTGACCAGGTGGAGGACGCCATCATCGCCTCGGTGGTTCCCCCGGTGATGGAGGCCCTCACCGCCGCCGTGGAGCAGACGGTGGGAAAGCGCCCCCTGGTGGTGGACGAGGACATGGACCCCGGGCTGCCCTACGAGGCCGAGGAGCGGTTAGGGGCTGACCGGGCGGTGTGCTGCGTGGCGGCTGTGGAGAAGTACGGCAAGCCGGTCATCGTCCTGGACTTCGGCACCGCCACCACCGTGGATGCGGTGGCGGCCGACGGCTCCTACCTGGGGGGCTGCATCCTGGCGGGCGTTCGGACCTCGGCCAACGCCCTCTTCGGCAACACGGCCATGCTGCCCCAGATCGACCTGGTCCTGCCGTCCACGGCGCTGGGCCGGGACGCCGTCACCCAGATCCAGGCTGGCTCCGTGATGGGGGCCATTGGCTCGGCGGAGTACCTCATCCGCCGGACCAAGAAGGAGATGGGGTATGGGGAGACCGTGCCGGTCATCGCCACCGGCGGCCTGGGCCGGTTGGTGGCGGAGCACTCCGACTGCATCGACGTGGTGGACGGGGACCTGGTCCTGTCCGGCCTGCGGCTCATTTACGAGAGATACCGGACCACCGGGAAATAACAAAAGCGGCCTGTCAACGGGCCGCTTTTTTGCGTGGTGAGGCAACCACGACCAAAATTCCTGATTTCAATCCCCGGTGAAGTGGTCGCACCAGGTGCGGAGGGTGCAGTGGGCGCAGTCGGGCCGTCTGGCCCGGCAGACCGCCCGACCGTGGAGGACCATCCGGTGGCAGAAGTCGTTGGACTCCTCCGGGGGCAGGCAGGCCCGGAGCTGCTGCTCCACCTTGCCCGGGTCCTTGGTTCCGTCAGTGAGGCCCAGCAGGCCGGTGATGCGGATGCAGTGGGTGTCCGCCACCACCACGCCGGGAACCCGGTGGACGTCCCCCAGCATCAGGTTGGCGGTCTTCCGGCCCACGCCGGGGAGCTTTAACAGGTCCTCCATGGTGTCGGGGACCACCCCGCCGTATTCCTCCACCAGCATCCGGGAGGCCAGGACGATGTCCCTGGCCTTGGCCCGGTAGAAGCCGCAGGAGTGGACGTAAGGCTCGATGTCCTCCGGCTCCGCCGCGGCCAGGGCCTCCAGGGAGGGGTAGTCGGCGTAGAGGGCGGGGGTCACCTGGTTCACCCGCTCGTCGGTGCACTGGGCGGCCAGACGGACGGCAAAGAGGAGTTCGTAGTCCTTCTCGTAGGGCAGGGAGCACAGGTCATCCTGGGGATAGAGGTGTTTCAATTCTTCAATGATGGCGCGAATGTCTTCTGTTGTTTTCATAAAAAATACCGATTCCTTTGGGGCATACCGTGGTTTTTCGTATAAATAGTATAGCATAAAGTAGAGAAATAGTCATTGGATTTTTGCGGGATTTGCGGTATAATGGTTCTGGTTCTATATCCAGAGAGTACTGCAACACTATTTCATCATGCAATAAAAGGAGCGAGTATCATGGTCAAAGATGTGATTGAATTTCTGACCCAGCAGGACCCCGAGGTGGGCAATGCTGTCCGAGCAGAGTATGACCGCCAGCGCAGAAACATCGAGCTGATTGCTTCCGAGAACTTTGTCAGCGAGGCTGTCCTGGCAGCAGCTTCCACCGTTCTGACCAACAAGTATGCCGAGGGCTACCCTGGTAAGCGCTACTACGGCGGCTGCGAGTGCGTGGACGTGGTCGAAGACCTGGCCCGCGACCGCGTCAAGAAGCTGTTCGGCGCCGACCATGCTAACGTGCAGCCCCACTCCGGCGCTTCCGCAAACTTCGCCGTCTATCAGGCTCTGTGCAACATCGGCGACACCGTCATGGGCATGAACCTGGACAACGGCGGCCACCTGACCCACGGCAGCCCCGTGAACTTCTCCGGCCTGAACTACAACATGGTGGCCTATGGCGTCAACGACCAGGGCTACATCGACTACGATCAGGTCCGGGACCTGGCCAAGAAGCATAAGCCCAAGATGATCATCGCCGGCGCTTCCGCCTATCCCCGTATCATCGACTTCAAGACCTTCGGCGAGATCGCCCATGAGGTGGGCGCCTATCTGTTCGTGGATATGGCCCACATCGCCGGCCTGGTGGCCACCGGTCTGCATCCCTCTCCCGTGCCCTATGCCGACGTGGTCACCACCACCACCCACAAGACCCTCCGCGGCCCCCGCGGCGGCGTGATCCTGTGCAAGGAAGCGCTGGCCAAGACCATCGACAAGGCCATCTTCCCCGGCGCCCAGGGCGGCCCCCTGATGCACATCATCACCGCCAAGGCCGTGGCCTTCGGCGAGGCTCTGAAGCCTGAGTTCAAGACCTACCAGGAGCAGGTCCTGAAGAACGCCAAGGCTCTGGCAGCCAGCCTGATGGAGGCCGGCTTCGATCTGGTCTCCGGCGGCACCGACAACCACCTGATGCTGGTGGACCTGCGCAAGGCCAACATCACCGGCAAGGAGATGGAGAAGCGTCTGGACCAGGTGAACATCACCGTCAACAAGAACACCATCCCCGACGATCCCCAGTCTCCCTTCGTCACCAGCGGCATCCGCGTGGGCGTGCCCGCAGCCACCAGCCGCGGCCTGAAGGAAGAGGACATGGCCCTCATCGGCAAGCTGATGTGGAAGACCGCCACCGAGTTCGAAACCGCTCAGGAGGAGATCATCGCTGGCGTCAAGTCCATCACCGACAAGTACCCCATGTACGAGTAATCGGTTCACCGCTGAATCGATCGCGAACAGAAAGCCTGCGATCCGTTGTATTGCAATGGGTCGCAGGTTTTTTTGCGCCATTGCGTTTTTGCAAAAGCAAGAGAGACAAGAGAGAGTTTTTTCTTTCTCTTCTTTCTTCTTTTCTTTGGTTCTTTCTTTTCTTC
>JAEDLP010000146.1 GCA_016295225.1 Oscillospiraceae bacterium
TGAAGTGGTCTATCAGCAGAACGGGGTCCTAAGCATCCTGTTCCAATCCCACTATATTTACGACCATTTTTCCAGCTACGGCATGACCTTTGATCTGAGGACCGGCCAGCTTCTGACCGCCGAAACCTTCTCCGATCTGACGGAGGCCCAGCTCCTTCGCCTGTACCGAAACAAGCTTCCGGACGTAGTTGGCTCCCCCGGCGAATCCTGGGAATATGACTGCGTCTACTGGGATACCATGACCCTGGCCGATCTGGAATTTGTGATTGACCGGGGAGAACTGGTCTTCTATTCCCCAGACGTGCAGTATCCCGATGGAACTCTCATGAATTTCGAGGTCCGCTCCGGTTTGTATTGGAACGGATGACCTGTTCACCCAAATCCGCCATCAAAAAACCACCCTTGACTTCCGGTCGAGGGTGGTTTTTCATCTAAGTCTTTGTCTTACGTTCCGGCGGTGGCCTGGGCCAGAACCTTGGCGGCCACACTGCCGGCCACGCTGGCGCCGGAGCCGCCGTTCTCAACCAGGACCACAAAGGCCAGGGGATGATTGGGGTCGTCGAGAAAGCCCGCAAACCAAGCATGGGGCTGGTTTCCGCCCCCCACCTCGGCGGTGCCGGACTTGGCGCAGACCGCCAGATCCCCAAACTGGGACTGGCCGTACTGGCTGGTCACGTTGTTGCGCATCATTTCCTTGAGGCGGGCGCAGGTCTCCTCGCTGTAAATTTTATAGGTATCGGTACCGTCGGGGAAGGCCGCCGGGACGGAGGACCCGGACAGGGTCTCCTTGTCCACCAGCTTGGGCACCACGGCCACACCCCGGTTGGCGATACCGCCCATAAAGGACAGCATGGTGCAGGGGTTCACCAGATCCTTATACTGACCCACGCCGGACCAGCCCAGGTAGGCCGAGCCATCCTCCGCCGCCTCAAAGCTACCCTTGGCCGTGTGAATGTCGTTGATGGTCAGGGAGTTCATCAGGCCGGCCTGCTCCATGTACTTCTCCAGGGTATTGCCCCCCAGCTCCAGGGCCAGGGTGGCATAGGCCCCGTTGCAGGAGGTAGCCAAACACTGGTTGATGTTCATGTTCTGACCGTGGACGTAGGGACAGGTGATGGTGTCATCCCCAATCTGCAGGGAGCCGGTACAGGTGTAAGTAAAGGAGTCCAGATCCTTTTTCTTTTCTATGGCAGCCGCCGTGGTCACGATCTTAAAGGTAGATCCGGGCGGGTAGGTACCGGAAAAGAAGCGGTTCAGATACACGCCGTCGTAGGCGCTGTTCTCGTTGATATCCGAGGGGGGATTGTTGGGGTCGTAGGCGGGGGCGCTCACCAGACACTTGATATCCCCGGTGGTGTAGTCGTACACCGCCACCACGCCCTTGTGGCCGTTGAGGGCCGCGTAGGCCATCTCGTTCAGGGAGGCGTCCACCGTCAGGGTCACGTCATGGCTGCCCAGGGTGGTGCCGGTGACGAGGTTATATCCCGTCAGGCGGCTGGCCAAAGCGGAGCGCAGAGAGGTGCCGAAGTTCCGGTCGCCCACCAGATGGAGGGTGGCCACCCGGGTGGAACGGTTCTCCGCATACTCCCCGGTCTGGCCGTCGTAGAGCTTCACGCCCTTGCTGTCGTAAATGGCGCCGGACTCATAATAGGTGGTGCCGAAAAAGCCCACCCAGTCGTTGCCCTTGGTGAAGAGCTGGATGCAGAAGTAGAGGACTCCCACCGCCAGCGCAGCGGCTAAGATCATGGTGATGGCGGTTCGTCCGCGCAGTCGTTTCATCGCCTACTCCCCCTTTCTCCAGGGTCCTTCCGTCCGGTACCGGCCAGGCTCTCCCAGTCGTCCACCCCCTGCCGCCAGGGGCGGGTGGCGTCCATGTCCCGGGGCGGCGGACCGTCGTCCCAACCGGGGGAGAAGTCATCGTACCCGCCGAACTCGTCATAATGGTCATAGGGTTCGTCATAGACGTAGCCGTTGTCATAGTCCCGGTCGTCGTAACCCTCGTTGTAGTCGTAATACTCGTCGTAATCCTCATCCCAGCCGTCATAGATCCCCTCGGAGTCCGGGGGAATCCAGCCCCGGATGCGCTTGGGCAGCTTGATGGTGAAGCTGGCGTTGGGCCGGGTGTCCGCCGCCTTGATGAAGGCCAGCAGGCCCCAGCAGGAGATCATACTGGAACCGCCCACAGACACGAAGGGCAGGGTCACGCCGGTGAGGGGCAGGATGTCCACCGCGCCCAGGACATTCAGGGATGCCTGGAAGATCAGCATGGCCGCGGCGGAGTTGGCCGCGATGACATAGTAGCTGGACCGGGCGGTGGTGGCACAGCGGATGGCGTAGAAGGCCAGCACCAGCAGGACAAATACCGTGCACAGGGCCATGATGAGGCCGAACTCCTCGCTGATGACGCCAAAGACCAGGTCGGTGTTGGCCGCGCCGATGTTTTTCAGAAAACTGTCCTCCGTCCCCTTGCCGAAGAGGCCGCCACTGGCGATGGCCGACATGGTGCGGGTCTGCTGATAGCCGCCGCTCTCATTATAAAAATCCCAGACGTGCCGCCAGGCTTGGAATCGGTTGAGGATGTAAGGCTTGAACCGCAGGATCATGCCGCCGCCGGCCACCGCCGCGGTCCCCATGAGGGCCAGGAAGCCGATATCGCCGGACCGCAGGAAGGCGATAACCAGCAGAGCCACGAAGAAGATCAAGGCGGTGCCGAAGTCACTCATCAGGGCCAGACAGCCCATGCAGAAGCCGCAGAACAGCACCGTAAAGATCAGGTTTCGCCGGGCAAACAGTCGGTCCAGGGTGGCCGCGCCGGTGAAGATAAAGGCGATCTTCACGAACTCCGAGGGCTGGAAGCTGATGAAGCCCAGGTCCACCCAGTTTTTCGCGCCGAAAATGGCCTGGCCCAGAACCACGTTGAAGATCAGCAGCAGGCAGGTGAACACAGCCACTGGCCAGCGGAGGGAGACGGTGGTCTTGATATCCCGCAGGAGCATGCTCAGGGCCAGGAAGATGCACAGGCCCATGAGCATGGCAATGGTCTGCTTGAGGAGTGTTTCCGGCGAATAGGCCGCCGTTACCCCGAAGGAGATGGTGCACAGGAAGAAGGCGATGGTCTCCGCCTCGAAGGCCGTCCGCTTCAGGGAGCGGTAGAGGGCGTACATCACCCACATGGAGGCCGCCAGCAGGGCGAA
>JAEDLP010000027.1 GCA_016295225.1 Oscillospiraceae bacterium
CGAACACGATGCCGCCGTGGGTCCACTGGGGAGCGCGGGTGCTGCCCTGACGGGCGTGGCCGGTGCCCTTCTGTCTCCAGGGCTTCTTACCGCCGCCGGAAACCTCTGCGCGGGTCAGAGCGCTCTGGGTGCCCTGACGGCAGTTTGCCAGGTGATTGACCACGACTGCGTGCACAGCGGGCTCATTGGGCTCTACGCCGAAAACGCCAGCGGAGAGTTCCACCTCGCCGACCTGCTGGCCGGCCATGTTGTATACATTTGCTTTAGGCATTTCTCAAACTCTCCTTTCCTTAGCGGTTTCTTGCAGATGCCTTCTGGGGGTTGGCACGTGCGGAAGCCTTCTGCGGGTTCAGGCTGATGCCGGCATCGCCCTTCTTCTCGCGGATGACCTTGGTGGTGGACTTCAGATAGACGATACCGCCCTTGGGGCCGGGAACGGCGCCGCAGACAGCGATCAGGTTGAATTCGGGATCCACGCTGACGACGTCCAGGTTCTGAACAGTGATCTGCTCGTTACCCATCTGACCAGCGCCGATCTTGCCCTTGAAGATACGAGAGGGATCGGTACCGGAGCCCATGGAACCTGCGTGACGATGGACGGGGCCGCCGCCGTGGGTCATACGACCACGACCTGCGTTCCAGCGCTTGATAACGCCCTGGTAGCCCTTACCCTTGCTGATGCCGGTCACGTCGATGTGATCGCCCTTCACAAAGGTATCTGCCTTGATCTCGTCGCCCACGTTCATCTCAGCTGCCTTGTCCAGCTTGAACTCCTTGAGCACCTTCTTCATGGGGACTTCTGCCTTCTTCAGGTGACCCTGTTCAGGCTTGGTGAGCTTCTTCTCGGTGGTGTCCTGGAAGCCCAGCTGCACGGCGTTGTAGCCGTCCTTCTCCTCGGTCTTCTTCTGCACAACGACGCAGGGACCTGCTTCGATGACAGTGACCGGGATGACCTTACCGGCTTCGTCGAAGATCTGGGACATACCGATCTTTCTGCCGATGATGGCCTTTTCCATGTTGGTTTTCCTCCTTGTATAGGTTATTGGTTGGCAAACTTGACCATTGGGCTGTCATTGGTTTGTCAACATGACCCGCCTGTCTCGATAAGGCGACAGGCAGCGGGTACACTTAGTTGGTTGGCTCGATCCGCAGGGACCTTACAGCTTGATCTCGATCTCGACGCCAGCGGGCAGATCCAGGCTCATCAGCGCTTCCACGGTCTTGGGGCTGGGATTGTTGATGTCGATCAGGCGCTTGTGGGTGCGGCGCTCGAACTGCTCACGGCTGTCCTTATACTTATGGACGGCGCGAAGGATGGTCACAACTTCCTTCTTGGTGGGCAGGGGGATGGGACCGGAAACGGTAGCGCCGGTTCTCTTGGCGGTCTCCACGATCTTCTCTGCGCTCTGGTCGATAAGCTGATGGTCATAAGCCTTCAGTCTGATGCGAATCATTTCATTCTGTGCCATGTTGATGTCTTCCTCCTAAGAAACATACGAAGTGTCATTGTCTTTGCCACGCTCCGTACGGTGGGGAACCCGATACACTTATCCGTGCGTATCACTCCATAAGCATGAAGAAAACCGGCAAAATTCGCCGGCTTTATGGTTCTCCTGTCATGGCGATATACGCCATGCAGCAAGTTCCCCAGCCGCCCGATTCACGGACATACTCCGCGGAAGTTACCTCCTTTCGGAGCAATCTCCCGCATCATCGCAGACTGCGCCCTTTCACGCGCTCATTTATAATACACCCAAATCGTCTCTATGTCAACTATTTTTTACAAACAAAGTCAACACCATTATCACCAAAATCCCCGGTTTTTAACCGTGCCGCTTGGCTGTTTTGTGCAGGCTCCGTAGAGGAGGGAGTCCGGAGTCTTCTGGTGGAGCATCAGGCAGACTGCCCAGGCGGTCTCGGAGGCGTCGCGGAAGGAGGTAGCGGGCCCCCAAGGGACCCGCTTCATCATAGCGACCATCCCCTCCAGCTCCTTGTAATCCTCGTCGCTGATCTCGAAGGGGTCGTAGGTCCGGTCCCGCAGGTTGGGCAGGTCGTCGGCCAGCCAGTGGGCATGGAGCTCTTGGATGCGCTTGGTGCTGCCGACCTTGGCAACGGTGCCGGCGCGCAGTTCATTGCCTAAGGCTGCTCCGGCAGCGGGAGTATAACTCATAGTTATGCGCCTTTCCAATCCATTCATTGTAATCGCGCGGTTATTCTATCCAGCCCCTGGCCGCCCATTCCTGGATCTGGTCAAAGTCGTGGCCGAAGAGGAGCTCCGCGTCGTACTCCTTCTCCATGGCCTTGATCCGGGCCAGGTTATCGAAGAACTCATCGGTGGTCTTGTTGATGGTGCCGCCAGGGGGCAACCCCAGGTCGTAGCTTTCCCGGGAGTAGACGGTGTCGCTGGTGGCGAGAATGGTGCCGCTGTGCTCGGTCTTGAGAATCAGGCCGATGACCCCGGGGGTGTGGGACTTCTGGACGAAAAGCCCCAAGTCGTCGGCCAGCCAGGTGTCCTGGCTGACGGGATCGAACCGGATGCCCTCCACGTCGAAGAGTTCCCGGATGTAGGCCCCGCCATTACCGGTGGTGACGCTGAACCAGGCCTCCTTCAGATCGGCCTCGGAGACCATCACCTTTTCGATTGCCTTGGTGCCCACGAAGTACTTCAGGCCGGCGGCGTGATCGAAGTGCAGGTGGGAGATAATGATCCGATCAATATCGTCGGGGGTCAGCCCCTTGGCGGCCAGGGCCTCCTTGACGGAGATGCACTCCACCACCGGGTAGTTGTGCTTCATCTCCGGGGTGTAGAGCTTCTGGTGCTCATGGCAGTTGCCGGTGTCGTAGAGGATGTTGCCCAGGGTGGGGTGCTGGATCAGGAGGGCCACAGCGGGGGATTTGATCATCTCCCCCTCGTCCTCCCACTGGACCAGACGGAACTTGGGGAACTCCATTCTGCCCAGATACAGCACACTGATTTTCATACCCATACCGCATTTCTCCTTTATATATAATGTAGCGTATGTTCCTATTCCTATTGAACTTCACCCGACCGAAAAAATCAATCCACAGAAATCCATAAATCCATTCCTTTTTCGCATAAGTCCCGAGAAAAGCTCCTGATTTCTAATTCCTCTTTTTCCTCAGAAGGACCAGCAGAAGAACCATCCCCACGCCGCCGGCAGCGGTGGAAAAGGCCAGCAGGCTGACCACCCCTGCCCAGTCCAGAAGGAACCCTCCCAGGAACCCGGCCAGAACCGCCCCGATGGTCATAGCCATGGCGAAGTAGGCCTGCCCCTGAACCCGATCCTCCGGGGCGACGATCCCGTTGATCCAATAGATGGAGGCCAGGGTGAAGAGCGCATAGCCGGGCATTTCAAAAATCTGAACGACGTAGATGACCGGGATGTTGGGGGCCGCCAGTTCTCCCAGGGCATGGAGGAAGAACCCGGCGCCGCAGATACGGACCCAGAACCGGCTGTCCGCCCGTTTCAGCAAAAGACCGAAGCCAAAAAGAACGGGCAGCTCCACCACGCTCTGGATAAAGAGCATGTTCCCCATCTCCTGGCTGGCCCCGCCCAGAGGCCCGACGATCTGGAAGGCGTAGGTATTCAGGATATTGTGGCTGAGGAAGAGACAGACCACCCCCAGCAGGATCCAAGCCATCCCCCGGTATTTCAGCAGGAAGGCCCCTCCTGTTGTCTCACCAGCGGAGGCCTCCCCTTCCGCAGACATCCTGCCGTCCCCCGGCGTCCGAAAACGGAAGGTAAGCACCGCCAGAAGGAGGACGAGGGTCACCGCTAGCATGACCAGCGGGAGGACGTCCTCCCCAAACCAGAGGACCAGGGTACCGCACAGGGAGGAGAACACCGCAAAGCCAATGGACCCGGCCCCTCGGGCGGCGCCGAAGTTCAGAGGGATCCCCCGGTTCAGGCAGTCCATCCCCAAAGCACTGCACAGAGGGAGGATCAGCTGGATGAGCACCAGAAGCCCGCTGTACAGGAGGATCTGAGGGACCCGGCCGGGCAGGCATTTCAGCAAAAGGCAGAGCCCGGTCTGCCCAAGAATCAGCAGGGCGGCGAACTGCCGCAGAGCCAGCCTGCGCAGATGGTCCGCCCTCCGGGAGACGAAAGGCTGGAGCAGGGCCGACAGGACACCAGCCACAGAGATCACAATCCCGATCTCCGTGTTGCGGAACCCCTGGTGGAGCAGATAGACGCTGGCGAAGGTGATAATCACACAGTAGCAGGGCCAGTAGCTGGCCTGGATGAGGGTATAGCGGGCGGTGGCCCACCGGCTCCCCCCGGGACAACGGGTCAAAGACGCCATGGTCCCCCTCCTTTCTCTCTGTCTTTTTCTTTAGTATAGCATCCCCGTCTGGGGCTGTACAACAGAAAAATGGCACAGCCGGGTTTTCCATTCCTTTTTCGCATAAATCGTGATAAAATCAAAGAAAAAGGAGGGAGCCTCCGTGAACATCGACCATCTGCGCTACTTCATCGTTCTTTCCCAGGAAATGCATTACAGCCGGGCTGCCGAACGGCTGAGCATCTCCCAGTCGGGTCTCAGCCACGCCATCGCCGCCCTGGAAAAAGAGCTGGGCGTTCCCCTCTTCCGAAAGAGCGGCCGGGGCATCCAGCTGGGGCAATACGGCCTGTCCCTGCTGCCCCAGGCTCAGCAGATCGTCTCCATGGCGGACAGCTGCCTCCACTCCTTCCGTATGCTCCGGGAGGGCGTGGGAACCATCCGGCTGAAAACCATCCCCCTCCTCATCATCCCCACAGTGACCAGACTCTGCCGTCTCTTCAAGGAACAGAACCCCGGCTGTGACTTTCAGTTCTCCACGGGCATGTCCCGGGAGGTCTGCCAGGCTCTGAAGGAGGACAAGATCGACATCGGCTTCTGCTCCAAGCCCATCGAGGACCCCTCCCTGGAATATGTCTCCATCCAGCGGCGGCGTTTGGTGGCGGCGGTTCCCCCGGATCACCCTCTGGCCGGGCAGGAGACCGTGTCCCTGGAGGACACCCTCCCCTACCCCCACGTGACCTACTCCTGGGTCAGCGGCCAGCGGGACATGGTGGACAAGGTCTTCGCCCCGGTGAGGGACCAGTGGCGCATCGCCTACGAGGTGGAGGACGCCAACTTCATCACGGAACTGGTGGCCCAGGGCTTTGGGATCACCGTCATGCTGGACACCCCTCCCGTCCACCGGCCCGACGTGAAAATCCTGCCCCTGACCACCCCAGACAGCGAGAGCCACTTCTACATCGCCCGCCGAAAGGACCTCCACCCCCTGTCGGCCATCGACCGGTTCTTCGACTTCTGCGTGGAGACCAGCAAAGATCCCCCTCTGTAACGCCCGACAATCCCTTTTGTCGGCTTCCCTTTTCTTGACATTCCCGCTTCCTGCTTTTACAATATAGAAATCCATTTTTGGAGGCGATCCCCATGCAAGAGAATCCCCGCGCCCAGCGGACCTACGACCTGCTGCTCAAGGCCCTGACCGACCTGCTGGCGGAGACGCCCTTCGATGAGATCCGGGTCACCGACCTCTGCGAACGGGCCGGGGTCCACCGCTCCACCTTCTACGCCCACTTCGAAGACAAGCGCCATCTGCTTACCTTCGGCATCCAGGAGCTGATGGATGTCTTCGTCCCCCCTTCCCCCAATCACCAGGACTTTCAGCACGCCCTGCGCCGGGTCTTCAAATATTTCCTGAAATACAAGCAGGAGTACACCCACCTTTTTCTGGACCCCCGGAACGCCTCGGCCAAGGATCTGTTCCGACGGGAATACATCCGGGCCTTTAGGGGCCTGCTGAAACACCGGTTCCCCGAGGTCCCCGCAGCCGATCAGGATCTCTACAGCCACTATTTCATCGGTGGCCTTCTGACCCTGGTGGACCGCTGGTTGGAGACCGACACCACCACCCCGCCCGACCAACTGGCCGCCCAGTTTGTCCGGCTCATCCCCAACCACGAGGATATCTTCGGCGGCCGGCCGCCGGAATGCGAAAACCCCTCCCTCTGACGAGGAAGGGGTTTCTTCTTTCTTATGTTAGGATACGGGCATATCCGTTCTGCCGGGGATTCCCCCACGGGCACAAAAAAACACCCGAAATCGGATCGATTTCAGGTGCTTATTGGTGGAGACAACAGAACTCGAATCTGTGACCTCTCGCGTGTGAGGCGAGCGCTCTACCAGCTGAGCTATGCCTCCATGTGGTGACCCGTACGGGACTCGAACCCATGTTACCGCCGTGAAAGGGCGGTGTCTTAACCACTTGACCAACGGGCCGAAAATCTCTCCTCGGCAGAGGAGAGATGGTAGCGGCAACTGGATTCGAACCAGTGACACTCCGGGTATGAACCGAATGCTCTAGCCAACTGAGCTATGCCGCCATATCGTTCGCGCCGCACCGTGTTGTCCGGCGGAACGATGATTAGTATAACCGAAGGCATCCCATTTGTCAACAGTTTTTTTCAAAGTTTTCTCGTTTTATATTTCCGTCAATTCCGGTCAGCAAGTTCACCAGCACTTCGGTCATTTTTTCCAAAGACTCCTGGGGGATGTACTCATACACCCCGTGGTAGTGGAAGCCGCCGGTGGAGAGGTTGGGACAGGGCAGACCCAGGAAGCTGAGCTTGGCCCCGTCGGTGCCGCCACGGATGGCCCAGTCCACCGGCTCCACGCCGGCCCCCCGGAAGGCCGCCCTGGCCCGCTCCAAAATCTCAGGATGGGGCAGAATCTTTTCCTTCATGTTCTGGTAGGAGTCCTCCACCTTGACTTCCACGGTACCATCACCGTACTTGTCGTCCAGATACCGGCCCACCCGGCGAACAAAATCCTTCCGGGCTTCAAATTTCTCCCGGTCGTGATCCCGGATGATCCACTCCATCCTGGCCTCGCCCTCGTCCCCCGCCATGGTGCACAGGTGGTAGAAGCCCTCATACCCCTCGGTGTGGGCGGGAGTCTCAGCCGGGGGCATCATGGCGATGAACTCCGCCGCCAGCAGGCAGGCGTTCTTCATCTTATTCTTGCCCTCCCCCGGGTGGATGTTCACCCCGTGGATCACGACCTCCGCCCCGGCGGCGTTGAAGTTCTCGTACTCCAGCAGGCCCAGGGGGCCGCCGTCCACGGTGTAGCCGTAGGCCGCCCCCAGCTTGTCCAGGTCCAGGTGGTCGGCCCCCCGGCCAATCTCCTCGTCGGGTGTGATACACACTGCCGCCCGGCCGTGGGCCAGCTCCGGGTGGTTCATCAGATATTCCAGGGCGGAGAAGATCTCCGCGATGCCCGCCTTGTCGTCGGCCCCCAGGAGGGTGGTTCCGTCGGTGACGATGAGGTGTTTGCCCAGGTTTTCTGCCAGATCGGGGAACGCCGCCGCCCCCATCACGATCCCCTGTTCCTCATTGAGGACGATATCCCCGCCGGTGTACTCCACCACCCGGGCCTTCACGTCCTTGCCGGACACCCGGGGGGCGGTGTCCATGTGGGCGATGAGGGCCACCACGGGGTCGTCCTCCCGGCCGGGGGTGGCGGGTAGCCAGCCGTAGACATAGCCCTGCTGGTCCATGTGGGGGTTCTCCAGCCCCAGGTCGGCCAGCTCCCGGGCCAGACAGGCCCCCAGAACCTTCTGCTTCTCCGTGGAGGGCACAGAGGCGGACTTCTCGTCGGACTCGGTGTCAAAGGTGATATACTTCAAAAAACGTTCCGTGGCGGTCATGGCATGTATTCTCCTTACGCATCTTCCCACTGTTTCGCACGGTCCAGGGCCTTCCGCCACTTGGCGTACTCCCGGGACCGGTCGGTTTCGGGCAGGTACAGTTTGCCCGGTTTCCGGTCTTTTAACAGCTCCTCCGGGGAATTCCACAGACCGACCCCCAGGCCGGCCAAACAGGCTGCCCCCCAGGCGGTGGTCTCCACCACCTCCGGCCGCTCCACGGGAACCCCCAGCAGATCGGCCTGATACTGCATCATAAAGTCGCTGACGCTGGCCCCGCCGTCCACCCGCAGGCCGGTGATTTTTTGGCCGGCGTCCTTCTCCATGGCGCTGATGAGGTCGGCGGTCTGGTAGGCGATGCCCTCCAGGGTAGCCCGGCAGAGGTGGGCCTTGGTGGTCCCCCGGGTGAGGCCCAGAATGGCCCCACGGGCGTACATATCCCAGTGAGGCGCCCCCAGGCCGGTGAAAGCGGACACCAGATAGACCCCACCGTTGTCGGGGACGGATTCCGCCAGCACATCGATCTCCGGGGCGCTTTGAATGATGCCCAACTCATCCCGGAGCCATTGGATGGAGGACCCGGCGTTGAAGACGCTGCCCTCCAGGACATAGGTGGTCTCCCCCTTCAGGCCCCAGCCCACGCAGGTGAGCAGGCCGTTCCGGGACTCCACCGCCTTTCCGGTGTTCAGCAGGGTGAAGCAGCCGGTGCCGTAAGTATTTTTCAGCTGGCCGGGAGCAAAGCAGCCCTGGCCGAAGAGGGCGGCCTGCTGGTCCCCCGCCGCGCCGCAGATAGGCAGACCGGCCAGCTTGTCCAGGTAGGGAACCCCTTGGGCAATGACCCCCAGGGGGCCGCTGTTTTCCACGGGCCGGGGCAGCCAGTCCATAGGGACCTCCATGAGTCGGCACAGGTCCTCGTCCCACTGGAGCTTGTGGATGTCAAAGAGCATGGTCCGGCAGCAGTTGGAATAGTCCGAGGCGTGGACCTTGCCCCCGGTGAGGTTCCACAGGAGCCAGCTGTCCACGGTGCCGCAGAGAAGCTCTCCCCGCCGGGCCTTCTCCTCCACCCCGGGGATGTTCTTCAGCATCCACCGGTACTTGGTGCCGGAGAAGTAGGCGTCCACCACCAGGCCGGTCTTGGCCCGGATGGCCTCGGTGTGTCCCTCCCGCTGGAGCTGGGAGCAGAAGTCCGCCGTCCGGCGGCACTGCCAGACGATGGCGTTGCCCACGGGCTTGCCGGTGGCCCGCTCCCAGACCACGGCGGTCTCCCGCTGGTTGGCCAGACCCACGGCGGCGATGTCCCCGGGGTGCAGGCCGCTCTTCTCCACACAGTCGGCCGCCACCCTGAGCTGGCTGGTGAGGAGCTCCATGGGGTCGTGCTCCACCCAGCCGGGCTTGGGGTAGTGCTGGGTGAAGGGGATCTGGGCGGAGGCCGCGATGGCCCCGCCCCGGGTAAAGAGAATGGCCCGGGAGCTGGTGGTCCCCTGGTCCAGAGCCAGTAAGTAGTCCTTCATGGTTTCCCTTCCTTTTCTTGACGAGCGAAGCCTCGTTCGGTAAACTTGGATTGGTTTGATTGTACCATGGCCTTTGCCATTTTTCCACCCATTTTCCCAAGGAGGACCCTATGACCTATCCCAATATCATCCCAGCCCGTTTCCTCTCCCGCCCCAACCGGTTCGTGGCCCAGGTGGAGGTGGACGGAACCGAAACCACTGTCCACGTGAAGAACACCGGCCGCTGCAGGGAGCTTCTCCGCCCCGGGGCGGAGGTCTGGCTGGTGAAGAGCGGCAATCCCAACCGCAAGACGGCCTACGACCTGGTGGCCGTGAAAAAGGGGGACCGGCTGATCAACATGGATGCCCAGGCCCCCAACCGGGTCTTTGCCCAGTGGGCCGGGGCGGGGCATTTCGTACCGGGCCTGACTCTGCTGAAGGCCGAGCAGAAGCACGGGGACTCCCGGTTCGACTTCTACTGGGAGGCCGGGGCCCGGAAGGGCTTCGTGGAGGTGAAGGGGGTCACTCTGGAGACAGACGGCGGAGCCTTCTTCCCCGACGCCCCCACGGAACGGGGCGTAAAGCATCTCCACGGCCTGACGGCCTGTCTGTCCGAGGGCTATGAGGCCGCCGTCTGCTTCGTCATCCAGATGGCGGAGGTGGACTTCTTCTCCCCCAACGACGTCACCCATCCGGCCTTCGGCCAAGCTCTCCGGGAGGCCGCCGCCGCCGGGGTGCGGGTGCTGGCCCTGGAATGCGCCGTCACCCCGGACAGCCTGGAGATCACGGACCCGGTGCCGGTCCGCCTTTCATTTCTCATTCCTGATTCCTCATCCCAAATTCCCGACGCATGAGCCTGACCTTGTCCGCTATGGTGAAGAGCACCCCCACCCAGATGATGGCGAAGGCAATGAGCCGTTTGGCGTCCATGGGCTCCCCCAGGATCAGGCCCATAAGGAACTGCAGGGTTGGATTGATGTACATGAGGATGCCGGAGAAGTAGTAGGGGATCTCCTTGACCCCCATGTTGAAGAGAAGCAGGGGGATGGAGGTCACCAGACCACAGGCAGGCAGCAGCCAGAAGGCCGTGCCGTGCATCACATGGTCCCAGCCTCCCACGTGGGCGCTCCACCACCAGGAGAAGCCCAGAGCAAAGGGCATCATCAGCAGGGTCTCCATGAACAGGGAGGTCTGGGCGCTCAGATTCAGGTTTTTCTTCACCCCGCCGTAGACGGCAAAGGGGGCGGCAATGATCAGAGGCAGGGCCGGGAACTTTCCCGTGGAAACCAGCAGGTAGAGGATGCCTCCCACAGCGAAGAAAAAGGTAATCCACTCCCCTTTGGTTGGCTTCTCCCGGAAGGCGATGAGGCCGATGAGGGCCACGATCACCGGCTCGATGAAGTATCCCATGCTGGCGTCCAGCACGTGGCCGCTGTTGACCGCCACGATATAGACCCCCCAGTTGAGGGTGATGAGCACGCCGCTGACCAGGCTCTTCCAGAAGGTGGTCCGGTTGGCGAGGGCAGCCTTCACCTCTCCCAGAGACCGGGTGGCCGCCAGATACAGGCCCATGAAGACCAGGGACCATAGGATGCGCTGGGCCAGGATGTAGACCGGGTTCACCGCCGCCAGCAGGGTCCAGAACCCCGGCAGCAGCCCCCACAGCACATAGGACCCGGTGACCGTCACCAGACCCAGGGTTTTCTTTTCCTCCATGATACATTCCCCCAGGATACGACAGGTATTACGGGTATCTTATCCCTTTTCCCAAAGCCCTGTCAATCCTGCCGGGCCAAACTTTTCCGCCCGAGTCCTCAAAAGAGAGGAACAGGGACAAAAACAACCGTTGCCAGGCTCCCCATTCTTTGCTATAATGCAAACTGAATAAAACTGTGCGAAAGCTTTCCCAATTTTACAGAAAAAGGAGAACGATCCCCATGGCTTCTAACCTGTTTACCCCCGGCAAGATCGGCACCCTGGAGCTGCCCAACCGGCTCATCCGCTCCGCCACCCAGGACCCCTTCGGCCGCCGTGACGGCACCTGCGCCCCCGAGCAGGTGGCTCTGTACGGTGACATCGCCGCCAGCGGCGTGGGCGCCATCATCACCGCTTACAGCTACATCTCCCCCGAGGCCCGCTCCACCGGCATCCAGGTGGGCTTCGCCACCGAGGATCAGCGGGCCAGCCAGAAGGAAGTGCTGGACGCTGTCCACGCCAAGGGTGGCCGCCTGATCCTCCAGATCATGCACGCCGGCATGAACGTCTTCATGCCCGAGAAGCGGGTGGAGGGCGGCAAGCTGCTGGCTCCCTCCGGCGGCATGAAGGCCCCCAACGAGATGACCACCACTGAGATCACTGCCGCCGACATGGACAAGATCTGCGCTGACTTCGTCAACGCCGCCCAGGCCGCCAAGGATCTGGGCTTTGACGGCGTCCAGCTCCACTGCGCCCACGGCTATCTGCTCAGCCAGTTCCTGGACCCCAACACCAACGCCCGCACCGACGAGTTCGGCGGCTCCGCCGAAAACCGCTTCCGCTTCCCCGGCCGCTGCCTGTCCGCCATCCGGGAGGCCGTGGGCAAGGACTTCCCCGTTCTGGTGAAGGTCAACACCAACTGCGCCGGTGAGGCCGACGCCGCCTACGCAGAGGATATCCTCTACTTCTGCCGCCAGTTTGAGGCCCTGGGTGCCGACGCCATCGAGCTCTCCGGCTACAACTGGCTGGGCCTGGGCAAGAAGAAGGTCCCCACCTTCTACCTGGACCGGGCTTCCGCCATCCGCAAGGAGGTCAACCTCCCCCTGATCCTGGTGGGCGGCGTCCGCACGCTGGAGCAGGCCAACCAGATCCTGGACGCAGGCATCGACTTCGTCTCCGCCTCCCGTCCCTTCATCTGCCAGCCCGACTTCTACAACGTTCTGGAAAAGGGCGAGGACTCCGAGTGCATCGGCTGCACCAAGTGCCTGGGCAACATCTGGAACAAGGAAGGCCGCCGCTGCGTGAAGCACGAGATCCCCGAGGGCTTCCCCAAGGACTGAGCGCCTGCGATAACCGCCCTTGTGACCCCTTGTCAAAGGGGGGCCTATCCCCCATACCAGTCCCGTTTTAGGAACTCACCGCCGGAGAAAACTTTCTCCGGCGGTTTTTTTCTGCCCAAAATTCAGGTATAATAATCGTACATCAGTTCGATTTCTTCCAAAGAGGTGGACGCCATGACCATCGAGGAAAAACTCACCATTCTCACCGACGCCGCCAAGTACGACGTGGCCTGCACCTCCAGCGGCGGGGACCGCCGGGGCGGGAAACTGGGCAAGACCATCGCCGCCGGGTGCTGCCACTCCTTCTCCGCCGACGGCCGGTGCGTAACCCTGTTAAAAGTCCTCCTCACCAACGTCTGCTGCTACGACTGCCGGTACTGCGTGAACCGCACCTCCAACGATCTCCCCCGGGCCATGTTCACCCCCCGGGAGCTGGCCGATCTCACCATCGACTTCTACCGGCGGAACTACATCGAGGGCCTCTTTCTCAGCTCCGCCGTGGTCCGCAGCCCGGACTACACCACCGAGCTGATGGTCAAGACTCTGACCATCCTCCGGGAGGAGTACGACTTCACCGGGTACATCCACGCCAAGGCCATCCCCGGAGCGGACCCTCTCCTCACCGCCCGGCTGGGCCGGCTGGCCGACCGGCTTTCGGTGAACATCGAGCTGCCCTCCTCCCAGAGCCTGGCCCTCCTGGCTCCGGACAAGAAGAAGGACGACATCTTCCGCCCCATGGCCCAGATCCAGCAGGGCATCCTGGAGGCCAAGGCCGACAAGCTCAAGTTCCGCCACGCCCCCGACTTCGCCCCGGCGGGCCAGTCCACCCAGATGATCGTGGGGGCCTCCGAGGAGACCGACTACCACATTCTGAAGCTCTCCGAGGGGATGTACCACAAATACGGCCTGAAGCGGGTCTTCTTCTCGGCCTACATCCCCGTGGCAGACAGTCCCCTCCTCCCCTCCCCGGCGGACTTCCAGCCGCCCCTGCTGCGGGAGCACCGGCTGTACCAGTCCGACTGGCTCCTGCGGTTCTACCACTTCCAGGCCGATGAAATTCTCTCCCCGGAGCACCCCACCCTGAACCCGGCTCTGGACCCCAAGTGCAACTGGGCCATGGATCACCTGGAATTCTTCCCGGTAGAGGTGAACACCGCCGACTACCGGACCCTTCTGCGGGTCCCCGGCATCGGGCCGGTGGGGGCCCGGAGAATCCTGTCCGCCCGGCGGTGGCGGGCCCTGGACGAGACCGCCCTGAAAAAACTGGGGATCGTCATGAAGCGGGCCCAGTACTTCATCACCTGCGCCGGGAAAATGACCCCCGCCCTCCGGGCCAAACCGGAGAGCGTCCTCCGGGCTCTCACCGCCCTGGAGGCCCCGGCCATCGCGCCCCAGTATGAGCAGCTATCCCTCTTCCCCACTTGATCTGTAAGGAGGTCTTCCCATGTCTACCTGGCCCCAGTGCGCTATGATCTACGACGGCACCTTCTCCGGCTTTCTCACCTGCGTGGCCGAGAGCTTCCGCACCAAGGAGTACCCCTTCTACTTCCTGCCGCCGGGGACCGAGCAGATCTCCCTCTACCCCCTGCGGGAGATCCACACCGACCCCGCCCTGGCCCGGACAGTCTACCAGGCTCTGGAGACTCAGGTCTCCGCCGCCTTCCGCCGGATCGTGACCTATAGCTTCCTCACCTGCCTGCCCCAGAAGGAGCGGCACATCTTCGACGTGGTCTACCTGGGCTTCCTCCAGGCTCTGCCCCAGGACATGACCGACGACCGCCTTCTCATCCTGGAGCGGGCCGTCCACCACCTGACCCACGAGGCCCACCAGTACAAGGGGTTTTTGCGGTTCTCCGACTACGGCGGGGTGCTGGTGGGGCAGATCACCCCCAAGAATCGGGTGCTCCCCCTGCTGCGGCCCCACTTCTGCCAGCGGCTGCCCAACGAGGCCTTCCTCATCCACGACAAGACCCACCGGGAAGGGCTTTTCTACGCCGACCACAAGTGGAAGCTCCGCCCGGTGGACCATCTGGACCTGGACCGGCCCGACCAGGCGGAGCTGGAGTGCCGGGCTCTGTGGCGGCGCTTTTACAACACCATCGCCATCGAGTCCCGCCACAACCCCAAGTGCCGCATGACCCACATGCCCAAGCGCTTCTGGGGGGACATGACCGAGTTCCAGGAGGACCCGGCGTGATTGATCTACCCCAAAAAATCAAGGGACCGCAGCGCGGTCCCTTTTTGTCTGTATTCTGTCAGGTCAGCAGCTCGGCCAGCCGGTTTGCCGTGGGGAGGATGCCCTCATCCACCTTCTGCCGCAGGATGACAACCTGCTTCGCCTCGGCCTCGGTGACATGACTCATCACCAGCCGTTCCTGGCGGCGGAGATAGTCGATGGTCACCTGCATGTGCCGCAGGCCGGTGAGATAGTGGTTGGCCTTGGCCTGGGGGAGCATCAGATGGGCATAGGGGGCCACCCGATACTTGCCCTCGGTGAACAGCCTGGGCATCCGCTTGATGCCCTCCTCCCGGAGGATGCTGAAATCCAGGGCCAGCTCCAGCCGCATGTGGGAGGTCCCCTCCTTCATCCACTCCCAGATCCAGGGGTGAACGATGTCGTCCAGCACAAAGTGAAGGAAGCCGCCGGCGGCAAAGCTGCTCTCGCTGGGCTCTCCCTCCCGCATGGCCCGGGTCAGCCGGCCCAGGGATTCCTGCTCCCACACCTTGTGGAACCGCCGGGCCTCCTTCTGGGTTCGGGGATCGAAGATCAGGGGGTCCGGCCCCTGAAGCCCCAGATAGAAGGCGTCCATGTCCCGGGTGATCTTCTGCCGCAGGTGGTCGGGCATGGCGGCCAGCACGCCGATGCCAAAATAGATATGGGTATTTCCGTCTGCCATATCATCGCCTCCCGCCTGATTCTATGGAACCAAACATTTAAATGATAAAACCTCCGTTGGGGGCCAGCACCTGGCCGGTGAAGAAGCTTCCTGCCTCAGACGCCAGGAACCAGATGGCCTCCGCCACGTCCCGGGGGGTCCCCATGCGCTCCAGGGGGGTCTCCTCTGCCAGCGCGTCCTTGGTCTCCTGAGAGAGCAGGCCGTTCATCTCGGTCTCGATGACCCCGGGGGCCACGCAGTTCACCGTAACGCCCGAAGGGCCCACCTCCTTGGCCAGGGCCTTGGTCAGCCCGATGACCCCCGCCTTGGCGGCGGAATAGGCCACCTCGCAGGAGGCCCCCACCTGGCCCCACATGGAGGACAGGGTGATGATCTTCCCCGCCTTCCGCCGGATCATATCCGGCAGGGCCGCCTGGCAGCAGTGGAATACACCGTCCAGGTTGACCCCAAGCATCTCCCGCCAGTCAGACTCGGTCACATCGGTGAAAAGCTCCTGCCGGGCGATGCCGGCGTTGCACACCAGCACATCCATCCGGCCGAAGTCCCCCAGAAAGTCCTCCACCATCCGGTCCACCTGGTCCCGGCAGGAGACGTCTGCGGGGTACAGCTTCACGGGGACGCCCAGCCCCCGCAGTTCTGCAGCCAAAGACTCGGCCCTTTCTTTGGAATTTCGATAGTTGATACCCACGGCATAGCCCTTCTCAGCGAAAATCCGGGCAGTCTCCGCCCCGATGCCCCGGGAGGCCCCGGTGATCAGGACGGTTTTCCGATCAGACATTGAAGCGGAACAGGACCACGTCGCCGTCCTGCATCACGTATTCCTTGCCCTCGGAGCGAACCAAGCCCTTCTCCTTGGCGGCGGTCATGGAGCCGCCGCAGGCGTCCAGATCCTCGAAGCCCACCACTTCGGCCCGGATGAAGCCCCGCTCGAAGTCGGTGTGGATCTTGCCGGCGGCCTTGGGGGCCTTGGTGCCCCGGGTGATGGTCCAGGCACGGCACTCGTCCTCGCCGCAGGTCAGGTAGGAGATCAGTCCCAGCAAGGTGTAGCTGGCCTTGATGAGACGGTCCAGACCGGACTCGGAAACCCCCAGGTCCTCCAGGAAGATCTCCCGGTCCTCGGGGTCCATGGCGGCGATGTCCGCCTCGATGTTGGCGCAGATGGGAACCACCTGGGCCTCCTCATTCTCAGCGGCCTTCAGAACTGCCTGATAATATGCGTTGTCATCGTGATTCTTAAACCCGTCCTCGTCCATGTTGGCGGCGAAGATGATGGGCTTCAGGGTCAGCAGGTCGGCGGTGGAGAGGATCTCCTTCTCCTCCTCGTCGCAGGGATAGCTGCGGGCGGACTTACCGTCCCCCAGCCAGGCCAGCAGGCCCTTGAAAACCTCGGCGGAGCGCAGGTACTTCTTGTCGCCCTTGGCTGCCTTGGTGTCCTTGTCGATGCGGCGCTCCACCATCTCCATGTCGGCCATGATAAGCTCGATGTCGATGATCTCGATGTCACGGGCGGGGTCGCAGCCTCCCTCCACGTGGATGATGTTGGCGTCGTCGAAGCAGCGAACCACATGGACGATGGCGTCGGTCTCCCGGATGTTGGCCAGGAACTTGTTGCCCAGGCCCGCGCCCTGGCTGGCGCCCTTCACCAGGCCCGCGATGTCCACGAACTCGATGACGGCGGGGGTCTTTTTGTCGGGCTCGTACATCTCGGCCAGCTTGTCCAGCCGCTCGTCGGGCACGGCCACCATGCCCACGTTGGGGTCGATGGTGCAGAAGGGGTAGTTGGCGCTCTCGGCCCCGGCGTTGGTGATGGCGT
>JAEDLP010000028.1 GCA_016295225.1 Oscillospiraceae bacterium
TAGTTCAGCACGCCCTGGATGCGGCCCTTGGCGTTCTCCTCCCCGAAGGCCAGGGGGACGGCCTGGGGGAGACTGGGTTTCCGGCCCAGGTGGAGGAGGGCGGCGGCATACCCGGCGGTGTCGGTTTTGTCAAAGTTCTTTACTACCGCCTGGTCGCAGGCAGTCTCCACATCCCGGCAGAAGAGCCAATAGGAAAGCCACAGCACCGGGTTGAACCAGTGGACGCACAGGGCCAGCCAGAACAGAGGCTTGGTTAAATGATCCCGGCGGCGGAGGTGGGCCTGTTCGTGGAGGAGAACATAGGCTTTGTCCTCCTCGGCCAGCCCCACGGGGAGATAGATGCGGGGTTTGAAGAACCCGCAGACGAAGGGGGAATCCACCCGGTCGGTCTCGTAGACGTTTTCCGACACCAGCACCCCGTCGGCCACCCGGCGGCGCAGTCTGCCGTAGGACGCTACCGCCCACAGGCCCATCCCGGCGGCCCCTGCGGCCCAGATCGCAAAGAGAAAGTCGTTCCGGTCCAGTCCGGGGGCGGGGTCAGTGGACACAGTGGGAGTAAAATTTTCGGCAGGCTGGGCGGTTGGGGCCGGTTCGACCGCCGCGGGAGCGGAGAGGATCACCCGTTCCGCCGCCGCGCCGCTGGTGACTTGGGCGGGCATCAGGCTTACCGGCAGGTCAAGGCTCACCGGGCAGACCATCCGCAGGAAGACCACCAGCCACAGGGCGCAGGTGATCCACCGGGGGGCTTTTTTCAAGGGGAGGCGCAGAATCATCACGACCACGGCGGCCACCGTGGCGGCGGCGGTCATGGTGAACAGAGTTTGGATGAATGGGGTCATAGGAAAACCTCCTTTCGGGGGCGTGTCAGGTCCCGGGGACAGGCTCGGGATAGAGTAGGTAGAGGAACTCTCCCTGGGGGTCTTCGCCCAGGTAAGACAGGTAGACGGCGTCGTCCAGCAGGAAAAGCTGGAAGCCGGTTTCCGCCCCGTCCTGATCCAGAATACGGTAGGAGGTGCGCTCCGTGCAGCCCTGGGCCAAATCGGTCTCGCCCACCGTCAGGGTGTTCAGGGGCTGGGGCTCATAAATGGGGTTGGGGATGGAGGTGCGGAGGGTGATGGGGAGGCCGTCCAGATCCACGGCAAAGACGTCCTGGGTCACCAGGATCTCGGCTTTTTTGAATTCCAGGTCCTGAGGCTCGGGGGAGAGCTCGCGAACCGGGGTGAACCGGGGACAGAACGCCGGGGAAGGGCGTCGGGCATGGCGCTGGGCGGTCTGATACAGCCCGGTGAAATCCTTCACGCCCTTGCTGTTGGTGTTGGCGATCTCCAGACTGCCCTCTGCGCCGTCCTGGTAGGTGTAGGTAAAGCGTTGGGCCTCCTTCACCAGCTCCAGAAAGAGGGGGGCGCAGTCGGACAAAAAGTCCGATTCCCGGAGACTGCCGGAGGGGGCTTCCGGAATGATGGTAATGCCGGGGACGGGGGATTCCTTGGACTCCCAGGTGAAGGGGCCCACGATCTCCTCAATGTGCATCCCCTCCAGAATGGCGTCGATGGCCTGGGGATCGGAGAAATCCCGGACGGCCAGGGCTTCCAGCCGTTCGGCCTCCCACGCCCAAAGGGCCTCTTCCAGCTTGGTCCGCCAGCGGATGTACTGGGGGGAGACGAAGGTGGCGTTTGGCTCCGCGGCTTGCTGGGTGACGGTCCCGTCCGGCCCGGTCTCCTGCCGGACCAGTAGGGGAAAGCGCCCGGGCTGGGAGATCAGATAAAAGGTGACCTGGGTCTCGCCGTCAGCTTGCTCAGGGGTGAGGAAAACCAGGGTCCCCGGCTGGTCCAGGGCGCCGTCAAAGTCGGCTTGGCCCGCCAGCCCGGCTTCGTCCAGCAGGGAGCAGAGCTCCCGGCCCAGTTGTTCGGGCAAGGGCATCCGGCCTTCCTGGCAGATTAGGCAGACCTGTTCCACCGGCATGCCGTCCAGGGTGTCGGCCCCCTGGCAGCCGGCCAGGAGAAGAACGGCGAAGAGAGAAAGAAAAAGGAAGAGCTTCTGTTTCATAAGGCCGCTCCTTTCAGCGGTTGTGCTTGTAGTCCTCCAGCAGTTTTTCGATCTCGGCGGCCTCCTGGTCGGAGACCGACCCGGCCTTGAGAAAGGCTGCCAGGAAGTTGGGCAGGGAGCCGCCGAAGGACCGCTGAAGGACCTCCCGACCGTCGGCCTGCTGGACGGCCTCCCGCTCCACCAGGGAGGAGACGATGGTGGATTCGTTTTTCAGGCAGCCCTTGTCGCACAGGCGCTTGATGACGGTGTAGGTGGTGGTGCGCTTCCATCCCAGGCGGGCTTCGGCCAGCTTGCAGAGCTGGGGGGAGGGGATGGGTTCGGACTCCCACACCAGGTCCAGCAGACGGTGGTCCGCCAGGGAGAGGGACAGGTTGGATTTCATAAGATATACCTCCAGTCGAAGGGATTAGACAGATTCAATGTCAGTCTAACAGGCTCGACTGATCCTGTCAAGGGGATTTTTTCAAAAAAAGCAGCTCCCCTGGGAAGGGGAGCTGAGGGTCACACGATCTGGAATAGATAGAATTTCAAATACTCGGTTTCGGGCACGCCCCAGAGGATGGGGTGGTCGGGGGATTGGCGGCGGTCCTCGATCTGCCGCAGGCTCACCGAGGCGTCGGCGGCGGCCTCCCGGAGCATCTGGCAGAAGAGGGGGGCGGTCATGAAGTGGGAGCAGGAGCAGGTGGCCAGATAGCCGCCCCGGGGCAGGAGCTTCATGGCCTTCAGGTTGATCTCCTTATAGCCCCGATAGGCGTTCTTCACCGTGGCCCCGCTCTTGGTAAAGGCCGGCGGGTCCAGGATGATGTAGTCGTAGGGGTGTTTCTTCTCCTTGGCCAGGTCGGTGAGCAGGTCGAAGACGTCGGCCTGGACGGCCTGCACCTTGTCCTCCAGGCCGTTGAGGGCGGCGTTCCGGCGGGTGAGCTCCACCGCATCCTTGGAGATATCCACGGCGGTGACCTGTTCCGCCCCGCCCAGGGCGCAGTTCAGAGCGAAGGCCCCGGTGTGGGTGAAGCAGTCCAGCACCCGGCGGCCCTTGGCCAGGGAGGCCGCCGCCCGGCGGTTGTACTTCTGGTCCAGGAAAAAGCCGGTTTTTTGGCCGTCGATGTAATCCACGTCGTATTGGACGCCGTTCTCCGTGATGGTTACGTGGCCGTCCAGGTCGGTGGCCAGGCCGGGGAGAGCATAGAATCCCTTCTCTTGGGGCAGCCCCTCCTTCGCCCGGAGGGCGGCCTCGTTGCGCTCGTAGAGGGCCCGGACCTTGACGCCGTACCCTGCCAGCAGGTCCACCAGCTGGGGGTAGAGGATGTGCTTGACGGTCTCCATCCCCAGGGAGAGGACCTCAGTGACCAGGATATCCCCAAAGAGGTCCACGGTGAGGCCGGGGAACTGGTCGGCCTCCCCGAAGATCAGCCGGGAGGTGTTGAAATCCGGCCCCATGACCGTGCGGCGGTACTCTAAGGCGTATTGGACCCGCCGCCGCCAGAAGTTTTCGTCAAAGCGGTCGTTGGTGTTACGGGAGAGAAGGCGTACCCGGATTTTGGAGTGGTCGTTGAGGAACCCGGCCCCCAGCCAGCGGCCCTTCTGGGTTACCACATCCACGATGTCCCCGTTCCGAGCGGGACGGTCGGGGCCGGTGGTCTCCGCACCGTAGACCCAGGGGTGGCCCGCCCGCAGAGCCCGGGCGGCTTTCTCGTTGACGGTTATGATGGGATAAGGACGTTCAGCCATAACAGGTATCTCCTTATAGAATAAACATAGGGTGGAATTAGTGTAGCACAGACCCCGGTGGGACGCAATATAGCGAAATCATCTTGTCTTATTTTTCCTCTTTGACTATAATAAAGTCAGCAATCCTCATCTATTGAAACGGAGGTTATCCAAATGAAGGAAAAGAAATCCATGTTCAAAGGCTATGTTTTGGGGATCCTCACTGCCCTGCTGGTGTCCATGATGGTGGTTCCCGGTTTTGCAGCTACGGTGGCCAAGACCATCACGGTGTACACCGGGGTCACTCTTTACTATGACGGGGTGAAGGTGGAGCCCAAGGACGCCAACGGCAAGACGGCGGAACCCCTGCTGTACAACGGCACCACTTACCTGCCCGTCCGTGCTGTCAGCGGACTTTTTGGTGAGGATATCAACTGGGACGGCAAGACCCAGAGCGTGTACATCGGCGATATGCCGGGCAAGAAGACCTATCTGGCAGACCTGACCCCTTATGAGTCCAGGGGCCTGAGCCTGCCGGATACTCTGACCATGGATGGGAAGACCTATGTGAACTGCTTCATACTGGGTGATGCAGCCCTCACCGGCAGCAAGGAGTATGTCAGTTGGAATCTGAACGGGGCCTATGACACCCTGGAATTTGATGTGGGCCATCTTTTTGCCAACGCCACCGCCAAGCAGGTCATCGCCTATCTGGATGGGCAGCCTGCCGAGATCATTGACATCGGCGCCGGGGACAAGGTCAAGCACGTGAAGATGGACCTGGACGGCGCTCTTCGGCTGAAGATCCAGGTGGAGAAGGGGAGCTACACGGGCTTCGGCAACGCCGTGCTCCAGTAAACGCAGACCTGTTGCCCGGTGACAAGGAGGAACAGTCATGGAACGAAGGATTAAGCTCATCGCCCTGGATCTGGACGGTACCCTGCTGGACAGCGAAAAGAAGGTCTCCCGGCGGAACCTGGAGGCCCTGGAACGGGCCCGGCGGATGGGCGTTCTGATCGTGCCGGTCACCGGCCGCCCGGCCCAGGGGCTGCCCCAGGCGGTGCTGGACCTGCCTGGCCTGCGATATGCGGTGACCTCCAACGGGGCTACCATCCGGGACCTCCAGGAGGACAAGTTTCTTCTGGAAAAGCACCTGACCCCGGCGGATTGCCTGGAGGTGCTGGAGGCCTGCGCGGACTTTGACATGATCCGGGAGGTTTTTCGGGA
The DNA here is from genome assembly GCA_016295225.1 of Oscillospiraceae bacterium. GTDB lineage: Bacteria > Bacillota > Clostridia > Oscillospirales > Oscillospiraceae > Evtepia. The sequence continues at coordinate 4,981 of JAEDLP010000028.1, forward strand.
GGGGGTGGGCTACCTGACCCGGGACGACCGGGATATCCTTCTGGACCGCTACCAGGGGACCCCCATGCTGGAGTACGTTCTGGGGACCCGTCGGGTGATCCCTGGCTCCCTGGAGGACTTTCTCCGGGAGGATGACCGGCCGGTGGAGGAGCTCTTCTTCCTCACCGACAGCCCGGAGCGGAAGGAGGCCCTCCGGCGGCGGCTGTCCGCCCTGCCGGGCATCAGCTTTGCCGACCCCTTCCCCAGGGACCTGGAGGTCATGGCCGGGGGGATAGACAAGGGGGCGGCCTTCCTCTACCTGCTGGACCTGCTGGGCGTCCACCCGGCGGAGACCCTGGCCCTGGGGGATGGAGGCAGCGACCTGCCTCTGCTGAAGGCGGCGGGGATCGGGGTGGCCATGGGCAACGCCCTGCCCTTTGTTCAGGCGGAGGCCGACTGGGTCACCGCCTCCTGCGATGAGGACGGGGTGGCCCTGGCCCTGGAGAAGTTTGTTTTTTGATAGGAATGGGCCTTCTTTCCAACAAGACCCGAAGGCAAAAGCCCGGAACCAAGATGGTTCCGGGCTTTTGTGCGGAGTTGTATTAAGAAAGGAGATGGGAGGAGAAAACGAAATCGATTATCGACCCAGGCTGTGGACCAGCATGGGGATGGCAGCCTCAAAGTTAACGCCGTACCAGCGGGCATCGGGGTCCTTGGCGGTCTCGCGCATGCATTCCAGGGTGTAGTCCACGGCCACCTTCAGGGCGCCGGTGAGATCCTTGCCGTTCATCAGTGCGCCCACGCAGGCGGAGGCGAAGACGTCGCCGGTGCCGTGGTACTGGATGGGCAGCTTCTCGTTGAAGTAGCTGGAATAGGTGTCGGTGACGGAGTCATAGGCCATGGCGCCGATCTTGCCCGCCTCAAAGCTGATGCCGGTGAGGACGGCGGTCTTGCAGCCCAGGCCGGTCAGGTCCTTGAGCATCTTCTTGATGTAAGCTTCGTCGTAGTCGTCGCCCACGTAGTCCACCCCCAGCATGAAGGAGGCCTCGGTGATGTTGGGGACGATGACGTCGGCCTTGCCGCAGAGCTTGCCCATTTCCTTGGCGAACTCGGGGGTGAAGCCGGGGTACAGGACGCCGTGGTCGGCCATGGCGGGGTCCACGTAGACCAAGGTGTTCTCGCCGCCGAAGTCGTCGAAGAACTTGCCCACCAGCTCGATCTGCTCAAAGGAGCCCAGGTAGCCGGTGTAGATGGCGTCGAAGGTGATGCCCTCCTTCTTCCAGTGGTCGGAGATGGGGGTGACCTCCTGGGTCAGGTCGTGGAAGGTAAAGCCCTTAAAGCCGCCGGTGTGGGTGGACAGGACTGCGGTGGGAACCACGCAGGTCTCCACGCCCATGGCGGAGATGATGGGCAGAGCAACTGTCAGGGAGCACTTGCCCAGACAGGAAATATCTTGGATCGAAACAACGCGCTTCATGGTATACATCCTCCTTGTGTATGGGGCTGGCGGATTTCTCCACCGATATAGATAAAATAACACAAAACTGGCCTGGATGCTAGGGCCAATCCTGTTTTATTTAACATAGCCAGATTGTTTCAGGTACCAAAAAAGCCTTCCGAAAGATCGGAAGGCTTTTTTGGTGAGTAATAATGGAAGGATTTATATAGGTCGCGGTGCGGGAAGAAGGAAGTGACCCGCAAGCGGACTGATCGGAAGAATTTGATGCAAGTTGTGCATACTGTCTTGCAAAGTTGGGGGAGTTCTGTCGTCCCTTGGAATGAGGCTATTATGTAGGATTTCGCCTGAAAGGTCAAGAGGTAATTTCGACAAAAAACAAGGCTGTTTCGAGGCGCTGTTTGTTGCCTGTGGGCAATTTGCCTGTGGGTAAAAAATAAAATTGATGGGCAACTGTGAAATAATCACAGAGGATATTCCACATAACTGCAAGGAAAAATAAACCTGCCTGCAAAACAGAGTAAAAAAAGAAAGACAAAATAGTTACAAAATCATGTCCAGAAAAAAACACCTGCACCCCTCCGGGTGCAGGTGCTGGTGCTGCCGGGGTTAAGCCGGGCGGACCACCATGCGCTGGATCTCACCGTCCTCGCTGAAGTCCTGGATGGTGGCGATGGCGCGGATGTGGTAGCCGTTGTAGACGGCGTAGTAGTAGGCCTGGGTGTCGCTGACGATCACCGGGTCCATGATCTCAAACTTCCGGAAGAGGAACTGGTTCCGGAAGAACATCTCGATTCCTTCGGGGCCATAGGCGTGGAAGAGAGGTCTTCCCGCATCCTTGGGGCAGTAGTCCACAAAGATGGCCATGGGGGCGAAAATCTTACTTAAAGCCACGGAATCCTGGTTGGCCATGGCGTTTACATACTGTTTAATCAAAGTCATGGGTCTCCCTCCTTATTGTAATTAGTAAACCTTTTCGGAATTGAGCAGCGCGTCAGTGCCGCCGTCCACGAACATTACGTTGCCGTTGATGCCGTGGGCCAGGGGGGATGCCAGGAAGACGATCGCGTTGGCGATGTCCTCGGGGTTCATCAGGTCGTCGGTGCCGTAGTTGATGGGGATAGGAATTGCGGCCAGGGCAGCCTTGGCGTTTTCGCCCATGTTGACAGTCATGGGAGTGGCCACGTTGCCGGGGGCTACTGCGTTGATGCGCAAGCCGTTGGCAGCCCAGGAGGGGGACACCCGGCGGACCCACCGGGCCAGGGCGTACTTGGTGGTGACGTAGATGCTGTTGCCCACGTGGAGGTTGGTGCCGTCGAACTTCTCCACAATGTTCAGGATGCGTTCCTCGTTGATGGGCTTGGTCTGGCTGTAGTTGAGCATATCCACCAGGTCCATGCGGGCGGCGCCCTGGGAGATGGTGTTGGAGGAGATGACCACGCAGCTGCCGCCCTTCTTCTTCAGCAGGTCGAACAGGCCGTGGGCCAGGTTTACCGCGCCGAAGTAGTTCAGGCTGATGATCAGCTTCAGGTTGCTGCCGGTGCCGTTGACGCCGGCGTTGCAGCACAGGCCGTCGATACCCTCGGGGTACTTCTCATGGAGGGTCTGGATCACATGGTCCCGGCCCTCCTTGGTGGCCAGGTTGGCGCAGATGTCGCCGTCCTTCAGATCCACGTTGACTACCTCATGGCCCTGGCTGCGCAGGATTTCCACGGTCTTTCCGCCGATGCCGCCGGAACCGCCGGTCACAACATAAACTCCCATAATTACGAACCTCCTTGGATAATTTTTTGGGTTGATTTTGATTGTTCTCTATTATCCATACTTTCCGAAAGTTGTAAAGAGACAAAATCACAAAAAAAAGATTCAAAAGAAAAAAGAATTTGGACGACATGGGATTCTGGACATCGGTTCTTGCTTGAAACGCCTGAGAAACTGGAGAAAAGGCCTAAAAAAGCTGATTTTGTGCAGGATAAAAAGTTGATGCTTGCATACAAAGGCGGGCGCGCCCCGATTTGAGCCGGGAAAATCCCGCCAGTCTCGTAAAAAAAGTCGAACTGGCAAAAGTTTTCCTTGTATTTCAGGGGAAAGGATGGTAAACTGCAACCGACAATTTAATAATGGGAGAAGCTATTTTTGTTGTAACACCGTGAGTCAAACGGTGGAAGGAGAAGAAAATGAAACGAATTTTCGCACTTTTCCTGTCGGTCCTGCTTCTGGCTGCTGTACTCTGCGCCTGCGGAGGCACAAAGCCTGAGGAAGATGCTGGTGGATTCGGCAGCGACGAAACAAGCTCTTCCAGAGAGATCATCACCGGCGGCGAGCTGGTGGTTGGTATCTCTCAGGACCTGGGAGACAGTCTTGACCCGTATCAGATGACCGCGGCAGGAACCAGAGAGGTCTTATTTAACGTTTACGAGGGTCTGATCAAGCCTGACGCCACCGGCGACTACGTGCCCGCCGTGGCATCCGACTACACCGTGTCGGAGGATGGCCTGACCTATACCTTCCCCCTGCGGGATGGCGTGCTGTTCCACAACGGAGACGCCGTGACCGCCGAGGACGTTCTTTATTCCTTTGAAACCTGCGCTGCGACATCCAATGAGACGGATCTGATCGCGGCGCTTTCTGCTATTGAGAAGATCGAAGCTGACGGCGACAATCAGATCGTGATCACCCTCAGCGAGCCCAGCACCGCCTTCCTCAGCTATGCGGCCATGGTCTATATCGTGCCCGAGGGCTACAGCGACCAGGCCACCTCCCCCGTGGGTACTGGTCCCTTTAAGTTCGTCTCCCGCTCCGTGCAGGAGAGCCTGGTGATGGAGAAGTTCGCCGACTACTGGGGCGAGGCCGCTTACCTGGACAAGGTGACCTTCAAGATCTTTGAGGACGCCAACGCCCTCATGTCCGCCCTGAGCGCAGGCTCCATCGACATGGTCAACCACCTGACCATCGACCAGGTGGATACCGTGAAGGGTGAGGACTTCAAGGTCCTGGAAGGCACCATGAATCTGGTCCAGGCCCTGTACCTGAACAACGGCGTGGAGCCCTTCGACAACGAGAAGGTCCGTCAGGCCATGTGCTATGCGGTGAATGTGGACGACATCCTGGAACTGACCGCCGCCGGTTACGGCGCAAAGCTGGGCAGCTCCATCTATCCCTCCTTCACCAAGTACTTCGACGAGAGCCTGGTGGATTACTATGACTACGACGTGGAGAAGGCAAAGAGCCTGCTGGCCGAGGCCGGCTATCCCGACGGGTTCTCCATGACCATCACCATCCCCTCCAACTACACCCCCCACATGAATGTGGGCGAAGTGCTGGTGGAGCAGCTGGCCCAGGTGGGCATCACCGCCACCATCGAGCCTGTGGAGTGGGAGACCTGGCTGACCAAGGTCTATGCGGGCCGGAACTTTGAGTCCACCGTCATCGGCTTTGACGCCGCCACCCTCAACGCTGGCGCCCTGCTGAACCGCTGGATGAGCACCAACGAGAGCAACATGATCAACTACGACAACCCGGACTATGATGCTGTCATGGAGGAGGCCGCTGCCTGCACCGACGAGGAGCAGCAGACCGAGCTGTACAAGGAGGCTGCAAGCATCCTGACCGAGACCGCCGCCAACGTCTATATCCAGGACCTGGCCGACTTCATGCTCGTTAAGTCCGACCTGGACGGCTACCAGTTCTATCCCATGTATGTGATGGATATGTCCAGCGTCCACTATGTGGCCTGACACAGACCGCAGCGCAAACCCTGATGTAATACGATAAGCCCCATCACCTGAAAGAGAAAGGAGGGCGGGAAGATGAAATACGTTCTGCGTAAACTGACCACTCTCATTATTACATTGTTCATTGTATCCCTTCTTGCCTTCCTCGCCTTTCAGGTGATCCCGGGCTCTCCGGCCACCCGCATGCTGGGGACCAACGCCACCCCGGAGAAGATCGCCGCCCTGGAGGCCGAGCTGGGCTTTGACCAGCCGGTGCTGATCCGTTACGGCCACTGGGTGCTGGACTTCGTCCGGGGGGATTGGGGGATCTCCTACAGCTACAGCATGCCCGTGAAGGACATGATCTTGGAAAAACTTCCTGCCACTGCCACCCTGGTGATTCTGGCCTTTCTGCTGGTGGTTTTGGCGTCCTTCCCCCTGGGGGTGGCCACCGCCAGGCGGGAGGGCAGCGGGCTGGACCGGTTCATCACCGTGGTCAACCAGATCTGCATGTCCATCCCCCCGGTCTTCGTGGGTATTTTGCTGAGCTTCGTCTTCGGCATCACCCTGAGGGTTTTCGTGCCCGGGAACTTCGTGACCTTCTCGGAGAGTCCCGGCCGGTTCTTGGTGTATATGATCTTCCCGGCCATCGCCGTGGCCCTGTCCCGGATCGCCATGACCGTGAAGATGCTCCGCTCCTCCATTCTGGATGAGATGAACAAGGACTATATCCGCACCGCCTTCAGCCGGGGCCGCACCCGTGCCGACGCCCTGCGGCGGCACGCCCTGCGCAACGCCCTCATTCCCGTGGTCGCCTTCCTGGCGGTGACGGCGGCCGAGCTGGTGGCGGGGACCATCGTGGTGGAGCAGGTCTTTGCCGTGCCCGGCGTGGGCCGGTTGCTGCTGGCCTCCATCAGCGGACGGGACTTCCCCGTGGCCCAGGCTATCGTGGTTCTGCTGGCCGCCTGGGTGGTCATCGTGAACTTCATCGCGGATATCCTATACCAGTATATGGACCCCCGCATTAGAATTCAATGAGTTTCAAAAGTCATCTCGCAGAGGGGAGGGACGGAAGGTGAACATCTTCAGAATGAAAGACCGCGGGGAGAGAAGATCCATGGAGGGCAGGGACGGCCCCAACTACTTCCTCATCAGCGGCTCTATTATTTCCGCCCTTATGGCGGCGCTCATTTTGGTGGGGTTCGTCTGGACTCCTTACGGCACCACGGAGATGTCCGGCCGGGAGAAGTTTATGCCTCCCTGCCTGAGTCATCCCCTGGGAACCGACAACTTCGGGCGCGACCTGCTCTCCAGAATCATGGAGGGCGCGGGCAGCACCTTCCTCATTGCCCTGTGCGTGGTGCTCATCGGCGGGATCATCGGCACCATCATCGGCTGTCTTACCGGCTACTTCGGCGGCGCGGCCGACCTGATCCTCATGCGGGTGTGCGATGCCATTACCGCCTTCCCCAGCATCCTGCTGGCCCTGGTGCTCATCGCTGTCATCGGCATGGGCAAGTACCAGATCACCGTCATCCTTGGCATCCTCTTCATCCCCTCCTTCGCCCGCGTGGTGCGAGGGGAAGTGGCCAAGCAAAAGAACCTGAACTATGTGGCCTCCGCCCGGCTCATGGGGGCCAGTCACCTGCGCATCATTTTCCGCCACATCCTGCCCAACACCGTGCAGGTCCTGCTGCCCATCCTGGCCATCGGCTTCAACAACGCCGTTCTGGCTGAGGCCAGCATGAGCTATCTGGGGGTGGGCGTGCTGCCCCCGGACGCCTCCCTGGGCCGCATGCTGTCCGAGTCCCAGACCTACCTGGGCAAGGCCCCCTGGTACGCCCTGTTCACCGGCCTGACCATCGTGCTGATGATCCTGGGCATGAGCCTGCTCACCGAGGGCCTCCAGCAGCGGAGAAGAAAATAAACCGTGTAGGGCGGGGGCTTCCTCCCGCCGCTGCGTTAGCTGACCCACAGAAAGGGGCAGAACGATATGTTGTTAGAAATCCAAGATCTTCGCATCCACTTTCGGGACGCCCCGGCGGGAAAGGACGCGGTGAAGGGGATCTCCTTCCACATGGACGAGGGGGAGATCTTAGGTCTGGTGGGGGAGTCCGGCTCCGGCAAGACGGTCACCGCCATGGCTCTGTCCAGCCTGCTCAGCAACGCCAAGACCGAGATGACCGGGGCCATTCTCTTTCAGGGCAAGGACATGTTCCGGGCCAGCCGGGAGGAGCTTCGGGCCATGCGGGGCAAGGACATCTGCGTGGTCTTCCAGGAGCCCATGACCTCCATGGACCCGGTGATGCGCATCGGCCCCCAGATCGAGGAGGCCCTTCTCGTCCACACCGACCTGTCCCCGGCGGAGCGGAAGGCCAAGGCCCTCCAGGCCATGGCCGACGCAGAGCTGCCCGACCCGGAGACCCTGTACTACAAGTACCCCCACGAGCTGTCCGGCGGTATGCTCCAGCGGGCCATGATCGCCGCTGCCATCATCTCCGAGCCCAAGCTCCTGATCTGCGACGAGCCCACCACCGCCCTGGATGTGACCATCCAGGAGGGTATCCTGGCGCTGCTGAAAAAGATCAACCGGGAGAAGGGGACCGGCATCCTCTTCATCTCCCACAACCTCCACGTGGTGCGCAAGCTGTGCACCCGGGTGGCGGTTATGTGCAAGGGAGAACTGGTGGAGGAGGGGGACGTGGACCAGGTCTTCTTCCAGCCCCGGCAGGATTACACCAAGCGGCTCATCGCCGCCATCCCCACCAGACGGAAACGAGGGTGAGACCATGGAGCCTATCCTGGAGATCAAAAACTTAAACAGCTTCTACCGTCAGGGCGGCAATGCCTTTACCAAGGGCAAGTCTGTCCAGGTGCTGAAAAATGTCAACGTGACCATCGGCCAGGGAGAGGTTCTGGGTCTGGTGGGGGAGTCGGGCTCCGGCAAGTCCACCCTGGCCAAGTCCATCCTGGGCATGACCGAGTACCAGGGGGAGATCGTCCACCACTCCCGCCGGCCCCAGATGGTCTTTCAAGACCCCTACTCCTCCCTGAACCCCGCATTTACCATCCGGCGGATCGTAGAGGAGCCCCTGCGCATTTACGGCAAGCACACCCCCGCCCAGCGGAAGCAGAAGGTGGAGGAGATGCTGGAGGCCGTAGGCCTGGGCCCTGAGTTCCACGACCGGAAGCCCGCCCAGCTCTCCGGCGGCCAGCGGCAGCGGGTGTCCATCGCCGCCGCCCTCATCGTCCGGCCAAAGCTGGTGATCTTGGACGAAGCGGTTTCTGCCCTGGACGTGACCATCCAGGACCAGATTTTGGATCTGCTGATGAAGCTCCGCCGGGAGTTCGACCTGAGTTATCTGTTTATCTCCCACGACCTGAATGTTATCTACCAGTGCTGTGACCGGGTCATCGTCATGAAGAAGGGGGAGATCGTGGAGGAGAATACCGTGGACGGTATCTTCGACCACCCCGTCCACCCCTACACCAAGCAGCTGTTAAAGGCTGCGGAATAACCGCTGTATCCTCCGCCCTCCGGCTTTGCCGGAGGGCGTTTCTGCTGGGAAGGCCCTTGCAAGATCCGGTCTTTTGTTGTAGAATACCTGCTGTTAAGGAACCATTCGCGGGCTCTCCCGCGTTTTTATGAGAGGAGAAGAATACCATGAACCAAGTGTGGAAGCGGGTGATGGCCGTTGGCCTCACGGCCTGCCTGTCCCTGTCCATCCTGGCCATGCCCGCCCAGGCCGCCCAGACCGGCCAGGCTCCCGCCTTGACCCAGGACCATGTTCAGTACATGCAAGGTTTCCCTGAGGGAACCTTCCAGCCTGATACCCAGCTCACCCGGGCCCAGGCCGCCCAGATGGTCTGCCGCCTGCTGGCCGCCCCCAACAGCGGCAGCGGTGGCTGCTCCTATCAGGACGTCCCCGCCAACCAGTGGTACGCTCAGGCGGTCACCGCCCTGTGTAAGCTGGGTCTCTTTGACGACGGCGCGGTTTTCCGACCCAACGACATCATCACCCGCGCTGAGTTTGTGGATCTGCTGGTCCGCCTGCGGCCCGAAGCCCGGGGGGAGGCCTCCTTCCCCGACGTGCCCGCCGGCCACTGGGCGGCGGAGCAGATTGGCGCGGCGGTGGCGCTGGGCTGGATCAACGGCTATCCCGACGGCACCTTCGGCCCCGAGAAGGGCCTGACCCGGGCGGAGGCCTGCACGGTGGTCAACCGCATGACCGGTCGCCAGGGAGACGCTGCCCAGGCCAATCAGATCCTGACCTTGGGCCTGTATTCCGACGTGGCTCCCGACTACTGGGCCGCCCGGACCATTGCCGAGGCCTCTGTCTCCCACACTCCCAATGGGACAGGGGAGAGCGAGACCTGGTCCGGGGTGAATCTCACCACCTTGACCTTTGCTCCCGGCTTCCACGACGTGGGCAATCAGCTCTACTATGTGGACCGGTACGGCAAGCTGGCCGTCAACACCACGGTGGGGGTGTACAGCGCCGACGTTGCCGGCATCCTGACCAAGACCGCCAATGCCTACCACATGTCCAACGTGCCCTACTACAGCCAGATTGACAACCTCTACGCCTGGGTGGGCTGCGAGTCGGTGGCCACCTTCATGGGCCTTCAGGCCAAGGGGTATGCCGGGAACATAGCCTTAAAGACCTTCGTCACCAACCTGCCCCGGTCCAAGTCCGACCCGGAAAAGGGGTTCGTTGGGGACCCCTTCACCCCTGACCCCACCAAGAAGACCCGCACCACTATCTACCCCGCCAAGCTGGCGGAGTACTCCAACAGCTACTGCGGCGGCGATACCCCCTGCGCTGACTTCCGGGGGGCCACCCTCACCGACCTCCAGCGGGAGCTGCTGGCGGGCAACTGCGTGGTGGGATACATGACCCTCTGGTGGGCCGCTCCCGACTACCGTAGCTACAACATCGAGGGGACCACACAATGGCTGGTGAGCAACAACCACGCCGTCCTGGTCTGCGGCTATGACCCGGCCAAGGGCTACCTGATCTCCGACCCTTATAACTACAACAACCGGGGCCAGGTGTACCAGTATTGGGAGCCCGCCAGCGTCTTTGAACCCATCTGGAACGAGCGCAAGGTGGGGATGGTCATTCGATAAATACGACTTGCGAACCAGCATCCTGCCCGGGGCGTTTGGGGGCAGGCCCCAAACGCCCCGAAATATTATCTTTTTATTAAGAAACGCCACTTTGCTTGCGTTGGAGACAGTGATATTGTATGATAAGCGTAGGATTGCACCCACCCACCGGGAAAGGAGATCAAACCATGGATCAGATGCAGTACCGCTGCCCCAAGTGCGGCTATGAATACTACGACCACGACCAGTTCCAGGCCACCGGCGGGAACCTGGCGAAAATTTTCGACGTCCAGAACAAGCGGTTTGTCACCGTCAGCTGCCGCCGCTGCGGCTTCACCGAGCTCTACCGCGCCCAGAGCTCCGACGGCTGGAATGTGCTGGACTTCCTCCTGGGCGACTGAGAAGAATAGAAAAACACACCTGCGTGTTTCGTGACCGCCTGGGATCATCCGGGCGGTTGCTTTTTTGCGTTTCTGGAAGGGAAAATCGAAATTCTGCCCCCTTGACACCCTCGTCGGGGCGTGCTAATATACTATTACTGTCGACAATTACATCTCGTGTTGAACGGGAAGAGTACCGGGTCAGAAACGGACAGAGAGGGGCGGTCACCGACTGTAAGCCGCCCTGCGTGGAGCCCCGGGAAAGTGCGCCCGGGAGCGAGGGGGATGCAGACGCCCCCCGGTTTGGCGCCGTTACCGGCCTTTTGAGTGATAAAAAAGAGTGGAACCGCGATATAACAGTCGCCTCTTGACCTGCTGTGGGTGAGAGGGGACTTTTTCTTTTGCCCGCAGAACGAACCCAACCCCAGTATCTGAATTTTGCGAGGTGACCCGGATTTTGTCCCATCTGATCGAAACCCTTGGGGCCTATCAGGCCCGCGACCCGGCGGCCCGGAGCAAGCTGGAGGTCTTCCTCCTGTACCCCGGCGTGCACGCCACCATCTACCACCGCATCGCCCACGCGTGCTACAAGCACAACCTGAAATTCCTGGCCCGTGCCATCTCCCAGTGGAGCCGCTTCTGGACGGGCATTGAGATCCACCCCGGGGCCAAAATCGGCCGCCGTTTCGTCATCGACCACGGCATGGGCATCGTCATCGGCGAGACCGCCGAGATCGGCGACGACTGCCTCATCTACCACGGCGTGACCCTGGGCGGTACCGGTAAGGACAAGGGCAAGCGTCACCCCACACTGGGCAACAACGTCCTGGTGGGTAACGGCGCGCGAATTTTAGGCCCCTTTAAGGTGGGTGACAACGCCCGTATCGCCGCCGGTTCCGTGGTGCTCAGCGAAGTTCCTCCTGACAGCACCGCCGTGGGCGTTCCCGCCCAGGTGGTTCGGGTTCACGGCCAGACCGTCCACTACGCCGACGACGTGGATCAGATCAACGTGGAAAACCCCCTGTTGGAAAAGCTGGCGGCTATGTCCTCCCGCCTGGAGTTTGTGGAAAAGCTGCTGGATGAGCAATACTTGAAGGAGAATCCCCTGGACGACCACCGGAACGAAGTCCGGGCGGCGACCAAAGAAAAAGGAGAAGAAGATCATGCAACTGTATAATTCTGCGACCCGTAAAAAGGAAGAGTTCAAGACCCATACCCCCGGCCACGTGGAGATGTACACCTGCGGCCCCACCGTCTACCACTTCGCCCACATCGGCAACCTGCGCTCCTATATCATGGAGGACGTGCTGGAGA
>JAEDLP010000029.1 GCA_016295225.1 Oscillospiraceae bacterium
GGCAGGGTTCTGGGCACCTATGAATTTTTCTGCGGCACCTCTACCTCTTTCCGCGAATAGAAAGGAGACTCTTCCATGGAACGCAAGAAACCTTTAGAGCACACGTCCCTGCTGGTCCTGTCCCTGCTGGCCGACCGGGACCTGTACGGCTATCAGATGATCACCGAGCTGGAGCGCCGCTCGGACCAAACCTTTCACATGAAGGAGGGCACCCTCTACCCCGTTCTGAAAAAGCTGGAGAACGCCGGGGCCGTGACCTCCTACGAGGCCGACGCCAACGGCCGCACCCGGAAATACTACCACATCACCCGCTCCGGCCTGAAGCATCTGGCCGAGGAGAAGGAGGCCTGGGCGCGCTACGCCCACGGGGTCAACTCCGTCCTGGGGATTGTGACGGGGTGACCGCCATGGTCTGGGCCACGCAGCAAAAAGGGACGGCTTTCGCCGTCTTTTCCGTTTGTCCAAAAAAACGGCTGCCATTCATGGGCTGCCGGGATACCCGCCCTGGATGAGCTCCGGGGGGGCGTCCAGGTTCAGATCCACCAGCTGGAAGCAGGTACCCCCTATTTCACGAAAGTTATCCGTCTTTTTCTTCGACTTTTTTGACATAAATCACGTCATTTGTGCGTAGAGAAAGTATTTTTGTACATTTTTTTACATTCTTTATTGTTTCTTCAAGAATGTCAGCATTTTGAGTATATAATTCTTAATTTATGCTTGTTTCTACAGATTTTTACGTAGTTTTTTGTACGTTTTCCCCGTTTCCCCTCGATTGACAAACGACGGATTTGGGGGTAAGATGTAGTTGTTAAAATTTTAACATCTGGATAGTAGGAATATCCAGGGATGCAGGAACCCTTCCCTCATTTTGCATTTCTCTCAATCTGGGCACTGGGTGAACTTTTTCCATCTGAATTCCCCTCCTTCCTCCTGAGTTGTTCCTCCTGTCCGCGCTTGCATACCTGCTTCCCCGGAGCTCGCTCCGGGGATAAGAATATGCAAACTACTGTAAAGGAGAGAGCCTTATGAGTCCGAAACACACGACCTGCGAATGCGATCACGGCAGCGAGTTTGATCAGATCGCGCAGGTAATCGAGCAGTACAAAGAAAAGGAAGGCGCTCTGATCATGGTCCTCCACGCAGCCCAGGAGATTTATGGTTATCTCCCCATGGAGGTCCAGCGATTCGTCGCCGACGGCATGAACCTGCCCATTTCTGAGGTCAGCGGCGTTGTGAGCTTCTATTCCTTCTTCTCCACCCAGAAGCGCGGCAAGCACACCATCCGCATGTGCCAGGGTACTGCTTGCTATGTCAGAGGCGGCAAGAAAGTGGTTGACGCCATCAAGAAGGAGCTGAACGTGGAAGTGGGCGGTACCACGGAAGACGGTCAGTTCACCTTCGAGATCGCCCGCTGCATCGGCGCCTGCGGTCTGGCCCCGGCCATGATGGTGGATGATGACGTTTACAAGCAGGTGACCCCTGCAAAGCTCAGAGGTATTCTGGCTCTGTATGCCGACGCCCCTGAGGCAGCCGCTGGAGGAGGTGCTGGAGCATGATTAAAAGTATTGCTGACCTTCAGAGCATGAAGGAACTTTACCAGGAGAAGATGGGTCAGTACAAACATCTTGCCATGGTATGTTACGGCACCGGCTGTATGTCTTCCGGCTGCAAGGACGTCCGCGACGCCCTGGTGGAAGAGCTGGAAAAGGCCGGTCTCACCAACGATGTTGCCGTCATCGAGCGCGGCTGCATGGGCACCTGCGCCGTGGGCCCCGTGGTCTACGTCCTGCCCGACGAAACCTACTACACCGAAATGACCCCCGACCGCGTGAGAGATGTGGTGAAGAAGCACTTCATCGGCGGCGAGCCCGTCATTGACTATACCTTCTACGACAGCATCCAGAAGAAGCGCGTGGCCAACATCCACGACGTGGCCTTCTTCCGGGATCAGGTCCGTATCGCTCTGCGCAACTGCGGCCTGATCGACGTCAACTGCATCAACAGCTACGTGGCCAAGGACGGCTACCTGGCTCTGGCCCGCATCCTGGAAAAGGGCGACCGCATGGAAGTCATCGAGGAGCTGAAGAAGTCCGGTCTGAGAGGCCGCGGCGGCGCTGGCTTCCCCGCCGGCGTCAAGTGGGAGGCCGCCTACAACCAGCCCGGTGACGAAAAGTACATCATCTGCAACGCCGACGAAGGCGACCCCGGCGCATTCATGGACCGCTCCGTCTTCGAGGGCGACCCCCACAGCGTCATCGAGGGTATGCTCATCGGCGGCTATGCCATCGGCGCCCAGCACGGCGTGGTCTACATCCGGGCAGAGTACCCCATCGCCGTGGAACGCCTCCAGGCAGCCCTGGAGATGGCACGGGAAGAGGGCATCCTGGGTCAGGATATCTTCGGCTCCGGCTTCAACTTTGATATCGAGATCCGCATCGGCGCAGGCGCCTTCGTCTGCGGCGAGGAAACTGCCCTGATGGCCTCCGTGGAAGGCAAGCGCGGCGAACCCCGTCAGAAGCCCCCCTTCCCCTTCCAGAGCGGCCTGTTCGGCAAGCCCACCATCATCAACAATGTGGAGACCCTGGCCACCGTCCCCGCCATCATGCTCAACGGCGCAGACTGGTTCCGTCAGTTCGGCACCGAGCAGAGCCCCGGCACCAAGGTCTTCGCCCTCTCCGGCAACATCATCAACACCGGCCTGGTGGAAGTCCCCATGGGCACTCCCCTGTCCGAGGTCATTTACTCCATCGGCGGCGGCATCCCCAACGGCAAGAAGTTCAAGTCCGCCCAGACCGGCGGTCCCTCCGGCGGCTGTATCACCGCCGAGAACATCAACACCCCCCTGGACTATGAGTCCCTGGCAGCCCTGGGCTCCATCGTGGGCTCCGGCGGCCTGATCGTCATGGACGAGGACACCTGCATGGTGGACACCGCCCGCTTCTATCTGGACTTCATCCAGGAGGAATCCTGCGGTAAATGTACCGCCTGCCGCATCGGCACCAAGCGGATGCTGGAGATCCTCAACCGCATCGTGGCCGGCGAGGGCAAGCCCGGCGACATCGAGACCCTGGAGCACCTGGGCGCCGTCATCAAGGACACCGCCATGTGCGGACTGGGCCAGACCGCACCCAACCCCGTGCTGTCCACCATCAAGTACTTCCGCAAGGAGTATGAAGAGCACATCGTGGAGAAGCTCTGTACCGCCGGCGTCTGCGGCGATCTGGTCTCCAGCCCCTGCGAGAACACCTGCCCCGCCGGCATCAACATCCCCGGCTACATGAGCCTCATCGCCACCGGCGATTACATGGGCGCCGCCCGCATCATGCTCCGGGACAACCCCTTCTCCGGCATCTGCGGCCGTGTCTGCACCCATCCCTGCGAGAGTCGCTGCCGCCGCGGCAGCGTGGACGAGGCCATGAATATCTGCGAGCTGAAGCGCTTCGCCACCGACTGGGCTTACGAGCACAACTTCCCCTCCGACGAGGACCTGAAGCCCGTGGCCAAGCTGGATAAGAACGTGGCCATCATCGGTTCCGGCCCCTCCGGCCTGACCTGCGCCTACTATCTGGCCCGCCTGGGCTACCACGTGGACGTCTACGAGGCAGAGGACCGCGCCGGCGGCATCATGACCTACGGCATCCCCGACTATCGCCTGCCCCTGAACATCATCGAGCGGGAGATCGGCAACATCAAGAAGACCGGCGTCAACATCATCCTGAACACCAAGGTGGGCGTGGACGTCTCCTTCCGTGCCCTGCGTGAGAACTACGACGCCATGTTCATCGCCATCGGCGCCCAGAAGACCCTCCGCCTGGACATCCCCGGCGAGGACCTGGACGGCGTCTACCACGGCCTGGACTTCCTGAAGCGAGTCATCATGAAGAACGACCTGGACTTCACCGGCAAGAAGGTGGCCGTTATCGGCGGCGGCAACACCGCCATCGACTCCGCCCGTACCGCCGTCCGTCTGGGGGCCAAGGAAGTGGTCATGCTCTACCGCCGCACCATGGAAGACATGCCCGCTGACAAGATCGAGATCCGCGACGCACTGGAAGAGGGCGTTGAGATCCGTACCCTGGTCAACCCCACCGACTTCATCGGCATCGGCGGCAAGCTCAGCAGCATCTGCCTCATGAAGCAGAAGCTGGGCCAGTTCGACAGCTCCGGCCGCCGCAAGGCCGTGGCCAGCGGCGAGAGCTATGTGGAGGAATTCGATATCGCCATCCCCGCCATCTCTCAGACCCCCGACACCGCCTTTATCAAGGGCTCCATCCGCCTGAACGGCGACCGCGTGGTGGCTGACCACTACACCCAGGCAACTTCTATGCCCGGCGTCTTCGTGGGCGGCGACGCACACCGCGGCCCCAAGGATATCGTCAACGCCGTGCACGAGGCCAAGGTGGCCGCATCCGGCATCGACAAGTATCTGGGCGGCTCCGGCGAGCTGGCCAAGGGCTTTGAACAGGAGATCACCGATTATCACATTGAAGGCGACATTGTCCCGCATAACCGCTTCCTGACCAGACAGCTCGAAGCGGAAGAAGCAGTGGGCAGCTTCTGCGAGCGTAACCTGGGCATGCATGAGCTGGACGCCCGTGCTGAGGCAAGCCGCTGCCTGCGCTGCGACAGGAGGTAAGTGAAATGGCAGATATTAAACTCACGATCAATGGGAAGGAATGTATCGCGCCGGCGGGCAGCACCATCCTGCAGGCCGCCGAGCTCAACGGCATTCACATCCCCAAGCTGTGCTATCTGGAGGGCATCAACAAGTATGGCGCCTGCCGCATCTGCGTGGTAGAGCAGGTCAGCCCTCCCGCCAAGAATCTCCAGGCCTCCTGTATGGTGGAGGCCAAGAACGGCATGGTCATCGAGACCAACAACGCCCGGGTCCAGGACGCCCGCAAGACCATGTATCAGCTGCTTCTGTCCAACCACGACAAGAAGTGCCTGACCTGCGCCCGGAACCAGGACTGCGAGCTGCAGGCCCTGGGCCGCGAGCTGGGCGTGGAGGACTCCCCCTACGAGGGCGAGCGCAGACTGCAGCCCATCGACGTCAGCGAGTCCCTCACCCGTGACCCCAACAAGTGCATTCTGTGCCGCCGCTGCGTCAACGTCTGCAAGAACATTCAGACGACCTCCATCCTCACCGCTGAGAACCGCGGCTTCGACACCGTGATCACCCCCGGCCTGGGCCTGTCCATCGGCAACACCGCCTGCACCTTCTGCGGACAGTGCGTGGTGGTCTGCCCCGTGGGCGCTCTGAAGGAGACCAGCCACAAGGACCGTGTCCTGAATGCCCTGAACGACCCCAACAAGTATGTGGTGGTCCAGCCCGCCCCCGCTGTCCGCGTGGGCATCGGCGAGTGCTTTGGCCTGCCCGCCGGCTCCTGCGAGACCGGCAAGCTGGCTGCCGCTCTGCGCCGCATGGGCTTCGACGACGTCTTTGACACCAACTGGGGCGCTGACCTGACCATCATGGAAGAGGGCACCGAGTTCCTGAAGCGTTTCCGTGCTGTTGTGACCGGCGGCGTGGCCACCCTGCCTATGATGACCTCCTGCTCCCCCGGCTGGATCCAGTTCATCGAGCACAACTATCCCACCGAGCTGGATCACCTGTCCTCCTGCAAGTCTCCCCACCAGATGTTCGGCGCGGTCATCAAGAGCTACTACGCCAAGAAGCTGGGCAAGAAGCCCGAGGATATGTACGTGGTCTCCGTCATGCCCTGCACCGCCAAGAAGACCGAGTGCGCCCGTCCCGAGATGATGAACGACGGCGTGCCCAATGTGGATGCCGTCATCACCACCCGTGAGTTGGGCGACCTGATCAAGACCATGGGCATCGACTTCCTGTCCCTGCCCGAGGAGGAGTTCGACGCACCTCTGGGCTTCTCCACCGGCGCAGCCGACATTTTCGGCGTCACCGGCGGCGTGATGGAAGCTGCCCTGCGCACCGTCTACGAGATCATCACCGGCCGTGAGCTGCCCTTCGAAAACCTCCACGTCACCCCCATTGTGGGTCTGGATCAGATCCGCGAGGCCACCATCAAGCTGGAGGACGTGAAGCCCGAGTGGAAAGCCGCCGAGGGCTTTGAGGTCAAGATCGCCGTCACCAGCGGCTATGCCGGCGCAAGAAAACTCATGGATCAGGTCCGAGCAGGCACCTCTCCCTACCACTTCATCGAGGTCATGGGTTGTCCCGGCGGCTGCATCACCGGCGGCGGCCAGCCCAGGCCCAAGCAGGATATCAACACCGTCCGCCAGAAGAGACTGGAAGCCATCTACGGCGAGGACGAGCGCAAGCTGGTCCGCAAGTCCCACGAGAACAAGTCCCTTCTGGAGTTCTACAAGGAGTGGGGCGAGCCCGGCGGCCACGCATCTCACAAGTATCTCCACACCCACTACGTCCAGCGCGGTATGTACAACGAACTCACCACCGAAAACTTCGTGGTAGAAAAGTAATCCCCCGTCCTTGGATGCCAAAAGGAGCGAGACAGCAGTCTCGCTCCTTTTTTGCCCTTGTCCGGGCCTGTATCGCCTTGCATCGACTCTGCCAGTATGCTATAATACCCGAACGAACTCGAACAACAAGCGCCGAAGGGAGGTTCCAGCCCATGCCCCTGTCCATGAAGCCCCGAGACTATTGCTTTGACAACTTGAAATGCATCCTGATTTTCCTGGCTGTGCTGGGGCATCTGCTGACCCTCTCCCCGGAATGGGGTGGATGGAACGACAGCCTGTACCGGGTGATCTACTCCTTCCACATGCCGGTCTTTCTCTTCATCACCGGCTGGTTCGCGGTGTACAAGCGGCGGACACTCATCTTCCACCTGGCCTACTTATACCTCCTGTTCCAGACCCTCCACTGTGTGATCTTCCGCGGACTCCTGGCCGACAACCCCATCCTCCTGGAGTACACCACCCCTTCCTGGTCCCTGTGGTATCTGATGGTCTGCCTGTTCTGCTATCTGCTCATCCCCCTGTTCAACCTCCGGGGGAAGCGCCGGCGGGGCTGCGTCCTGGCCCTCTTTTTCTTCCTGTCCGTGTGCTACGGACTGGACCCCACCATCGGGAAGTTTCTCTCCCTGGGACGATTCTTCTCCTTCCTCCCCTTCTTCGCCCTGGGCTACTATGCCAGGGACTACAAGCATGCGATTCTGACCTTTTCCAAAAAGCCGGTATCTGTGGCCCTGACCCTGGGCGTCCTGGCGGTCACAGTCTACCTGGCCCTCTTCTGTCCCTTCCCCAAAGCGATTTTCTACGGCTCCCATTCCTTCGAGACCCTGGGGTACGGCATCGCCACCAAGATCCTGATTCAAGCTATCGCCTGCCTGTGGCTGGCCTTCTTCCTCCTGGTGGCTGCTCCCGCCCTGAACCGGAAGATCCCGGTGATGAGCGCAGCGGGAAAAAATACCCTGGCAGTCTATCTGCTCCACGCCTTCCCCCTCAAGCTCATGGGGCACTTCGGGCTGACGGCCAACTTCACCCCTCTGCACACCCTGGCCACCGCCCTGATTATCCTCCTGGTCTTCGGCAACGACGTGATGGGCCGGGTCTTCTCCCGGCTGTTCACCGGCTGGTGGCTGGAAAAGCTGTGGAACAAAATGGAACCCAAAAAACATATCGTCAATCACTATGATTGAAAAAAGAGAGGGAGCGGCTTTGGCCGTTCCCTCTCGAACTTTATTTTTCGGTTTTGCTTACTTGAAGTAACGCTCCAGCAGACCCTTCAGAGCCTTGCCATGTCGGGCCTCGTCACGAGCCATCTCGTGAACGGTGTCGTGGATGGCGTCCAGGTTCAGAGCCTTGGCGCGCTTGGCCAGATCGGTCTTGCCAGCGGTGGCGCCGTTCTCAGCCTCAACACGCATCTCCAGGTTCTTCTTGGTGGAGTCGGTCACGACCTCGCCCAGCAGCTCTGCAAACTTAGCAGCGTGCTCAGCCTCTTCCCAAGCGGCCTTTTCCCAGTACAGGCCGATCTCGGGATAACCCTCGCGGTGAGCCACGCGGGCCATAGCCAGATACATGCCAACCTCGGTGCACTCGCCGTTGAAGTTGGCGCGCAGGTCAGCCATGATATCCTCGGGAGCGCCCTGTGCCACGCCGACAATGTGCTCAGCAGCCCAGCTCATGTCAGGACCCTGCTCCACGAACTTGGAAGCGGGAGCCTTGCACTGGGGGCACTCCGCCGGGGGCTCATCCCCCTCGTGGACATAGCCGCAGACGGAACAGACCCACTTCTTTCCGCCGGTTCCCTCCGCCGGGGCAGGCTTCTCTTCCTTGGCGGTCTGTCCACCGGTCAGGACAAACTCCTCCTTGCCGTGGTGGCAGAGGGGGCAGACGAAGTCGTCGGGGACGGTCTCTCCCTCGTAGACATAGCCGCAGACGGAGCAGACCCACTGCTGCTTCTCCGTCCGCTGAGGCTGGGGCTTGACGTTGCTCTGGTAATAGCTATAGCTGCAGGAGGCCGCATCGGACAGCCGCACTGCGTCGGTCAGCTCACCGATAAACAGGATGTGGCTGCCCAGGTCGTGCTGCTCCGTCACCTTGGCAGAGAGGTACATATTGGCCTGCTTTGTCAGGTAGTACAGGCCGTTTTCACTCCGGGCCACGTCAGAAAATCCACTGAACTTGTCCACGTCCCAGCCGGACTGCATACCGAACCGCTGGAACAGGGCAAACTCCGCATCTACAGAGATGGCAGAGACATTGAACACGCCCGTGTTCAGGATCATATCACAGGTCTTGTTTTTGCGGATCACAGCAACAGAGATCCGGGTGGGGTCGTTGGCCACCTGGATAGCGGTGTTGATGATGCAGCCGTTGTCCTTCCCGTCCTCCTGGGCTGTCAGCAGGAACAGGCCGTATGTCATGTGATAAAGCGCTTTTGTATCCATGTAAAACACCTCCTGAAAGCAAACTGGGCGAGAGGATGTCTCGCCCAGTCCGAATATGTCGTGAACGCTTACTTGAAGTAACGCTCCAGCAGACCCTTGAATGCCTTGCCGTGGCGGGCCTCGTCACGAGCCATCTCGTGGACGGTGTCGTGGATGGCGTCCAGGTTCAGAGCCTTGGCGCGCTTGGCCAGGTCGGTCTTGCCAGCGGTAGCGCCGTTCTCAGCTTCCACGCGCATCTCCAGGTTCTTCTTGGTGGAGTCGGTCACGACCTCGCCCAGCAGCTCTGCAAACTTAGCAGCGTGCTCAGCCTCTTCCCAAGCGGCCTTTTCCCAGTACAGGCCGATCTCGGGATAACCCTCGCGGTGAGCCACGCGGGCCATAGCCAGATACATGCCAACCTCGGTGCACTCGCCGTTGAAGTTGGCGCGCAGGTCAGCCATGATATCCTCGGGAGCGCCCTGTGCCACGCCGACAATGTGCTCAGCAGCCCAGCTCATGTCAGGACCCTGCTCCACGAACTTGGAAGCGGGAGCCTTGCACTGAGGGCACTCAGCAGGGGCAGTATCGCCTTCATGAACATAACCGCAAACGCCGCAAACAAACTTAGCCATAAGATTACCTCCATACTATGCTCCCTGAGGGAGCGAATTTTGACTTTTATTACTGTGTGCTGTCTTCAGCACATTCTACCTGCCCATATTGTACACGATGGGACTGATTTTGTAAAGTTCTCATCTTCACAGTTTCAGTGGTAGTTTTTCAGTAATATTTTTTCCTGTTCTCAGTGACTTTATCACAGATTTTTCATTTCTTCCAACAAACTCTCCCGGTCGTAGAGGGCAGAGAGCACCGGCAGCATGGCGTTGGGGGTGAGATGCTGGGGCAGATCCAGCTTTTTCAGAAGGGCCTGCCGCTTCTCCTTGCTCCTCTCCCCGCCGGACAGGCCGCAGGCGAAGAGATCGGCCTTGGTGAGAGGCGGCGGGGCGTCCCTCCGGGTCTCCCCCTCCAGGATGGTGGCCCCAGCCCGGCGGAGGGCCTTTTCCAACACCTCCGGGCGCATGCCCTCCACCCCCAGCTTGCCCTCCTTCCCCGGCTTGCGCTTGCGCTTTTCCTTGCCGAAGAGGTCGGGGACATAGGCGTGCTTCACCTGATCCTGGGGCAAGGCCCCTTTCAGGTAATTTCGGATGACGAAGCCCGCGCCGTCGCTGTCGGTCAGGATGATGAGTCCCCGCTTCTCTCCGATCTTCCGCAGCAGGGAGAGTTTCTCCTTGTCCTTAAAAATGCCAAAGCCGGCAGTCTCCAAAATCACCGTGTCCACCAGTTGGGACAGGGTGTTTTTGTCATACCGGCCCTCCACCACGATGGCCTCCTTGATGTTCAGCATGACGACCCTCCCGTAGACAGCTCCAGCATCAGGGCGATGAGAAGCTCCTTTGCGTCGGCCCCGGACACGGACTTCATGGCCAAATCGGTCTCGGCGCAGCGGGCCATGGCGTGCTTGCACCAGTCCAGGCCGTGGCGGCGGGCAGCCTCCATGAGCTTGTCCGCCGGGTAGGTGGAGCGCATCCCCCACAGGTCCATGAGCCAGCGGCTGCCCTGTCCGGTCTCCAGGGCGATACGGGCGCTGTAGAGCTGCCGCAGGTGCTTGCCCAGGACGGCCAGGATCATAATGGGGGACTGCTGGAGCCGGAGCAGGTCGTTGAGCACCGAGAAGGCCTTGTCAAGCTGCTTCCGGGTGAGGGCCTCAGTCATCTGGAAGACCACCGCGTCGATGACGGGGATGGCCACCGCGTCAATGTCCTCCCGGGTGACCCGGCGGTTCTTTGCATAGGCGCCGATCTTGCCGATCTCGGAGATCAGGCCGTTCATCAGGTCGCCGCAGAGGAAGATGAGGTATTGGGCGTCGGCGGTGTCGATCTCGTGGCCCAAAGCCCGGAATCGGCGGCCGATCCAGTCGATGAGGTCGTTCTGGGCCTGGCGGGCGAACTGGACCACCTGACCGCGGCTTTTGATGGCCCCGGCCAGCTTTTTCATTCGGGCGTCGCTCTTGTAGGCCACCGTGTCGTAGACAAAGACCAGACAGCAGTAGTCCGGCAGGTCCTCCAAAAGCTGGGCCATCAGGGTCCGCTCCCCCTCGGGGGCTTTGAAGAGGTCGTAGTCGTTGACCACCAGCATGGTCCGGGGGCTCATCATGGGCAGGGCGTCCACGGTCTCCGCCAGCTTCTGGACGGTGAGGCTCTTCCCCGGCAGCAGGTGATAATTAAAACTCTCCATCCCCGGGGGAATCAGCTTCCCCTTTATCTGCTCCAGGTAGTAGTCCCGCAGATAGGCCTCCTCCCCGTGGAAGATATACAGAGAACCGATGGTCCCGGCAGACAGGTCCTTTTTCAGCTGACGATAGGCATCGTCGTTCTTTTTTTCTGGTCTCTTTGCCATTCATCCATCCTCCTGACGGTTGGCATATAGGGTCACCGACCCCCTCTGGTCGGTGCGGTAACAGGTAATATCCAGGGCGGCCAGCCGGTCCAGGGTCTCCTGGGCAGGGTGGCCGTAGGTGTTGTAGCCCACGGAGATCACCGCCCACTCCGGGCGGACGGCCTCCAGCAATTCCTGACTGGTGGAGTACTTGGAGCCGTGGTGGCCCGCCACCAGCAGCTCTGCGTCGGGCAGAATACCCCGGGCGGCCAGCCGCTGTTCCTCCTCCCGGGGCATGTCCCCGGTGATGAGGGCGTCCCAGTCCCCGCTGGTGCACACCAGGGCCAGGCACTGTTCGTTGGTCTCCCTGCTCCCCGACAGGGGCGGGTGCAGGGTCAGGACGGCCTTTTCCAAGGCCACCTGGGTGGTTTCGGTGATATAGTGAACCTCGGTCCCCTGGTCTTTGGCCAGGGCTTCAATCTCCCGGCGGAGAGGGCTGTCCCGGTCCACGTCGGGCAGGGCCATGGCCTTCACCCGGACCCGGCCCATCAGCTCCGGCACGCCGCCGGCGTGGTCCTCGTGGAAGTGGGTGAGGACCAACAGGTCCAGTGTCCCCTTCCCCACAGACTGCAAACAGGTGGCCGCCGTGTCCCCCGGGGCCTTGGTGCCGCCGCAGTCCACCAGGGCCGTGGTATTGCCCGAGGTCAGCACCACGCTCTGTCCCTGGCCCACGTCCAGAACGGTCACCGTCAGGTCGGACCGCCGGGCGGTCTGGACGGTCAGCACCGCCGACAGGCACAGGGTGACCACGCAGGCGCACACCGGGACGATGGGCCGCTTGCCCTTGACGGGGACAAAAAGGTAGAGGCACAGGATCAGGTACACGAACCCCGCCCACAGGGCAAAATAGCCGGAATCCATGGTCAGAGCCGCCAAAGAGAGGCGGCCGGCCTTTTCAGCATACCACAGGACAAAGCGAATGGGAAGCCCCACCAGCCCGGCGGCAGCGTGGCCCAGGGGCGGAACCAGGACCGACAGGGGCAGGGACAGCATTCCCCCGGCGAAGGCCAGGGAGACCGCCCAGCCGGTGAGCAGGTTGGACAGGGGGGCCAGGAGGGAAAACCGCCCGAAGTACAGGGCAGACAGGGGAACGGTCAGCACCATGGACCCCAGGCTCACCGCCAAAAGGCTGAGCAGAGGGGCCGCTCTCTTCCGGTATCGCTTCGGGACCCCCTTGAGCCACCGGGCCGTCCAGGGTTGGCTCCAGAGAAAAATCCCCGCCGTGGCCAGGAAGGAGAACTGCAGGCCCGGGTTGGCAATGGCGTAGGGGTTGGCCGTCAGCAAAACCAGCAGGCCCAGGCTCAGGGCGGCCATGGGGTGGCTGTCCCGGCCCAGGTACTGGCCCAGGAGCATCACGCCGCTGAGGACCACCGCCCGGACGGTGCCGGGGGCGTTCCCGGTCATCACCGAGAAGGCAATCAACGCCGCTAGGAGCACCAGGAGGGACAGCTTGCCCTTGGGCTTGATGAAAAAGGATAGCAGGCCCAGCAGGAAGGTCACGTGGAGCCCGGAGATCACCACCACATGGCCCAGGCCCACCCGGTTAAAGCTGTGGGTGAGGCTGTCGCTGAGGCCGGACTTATCTCCGGTGAGCAGGGCCTTGAGGAAAGCCGCCTGGTCTGCCGGGTAGAGCTGGTCGATGCGATCCCGGACGGACCCGGCCAGGATGGTGAGGGCATACCGGGGCGGAATGCCCTGGGCTCTCGTTACGGTCACTTCCCCGTAACTCTGAATGTGGAGAAGGATGCCCCGGGAGGTATTGTAGAGGCTCTCCTCCCCCCGGACTCGGTTCGCCGGGGTGCAGCAGGCCACGCAGGCGAGGGTATCCCCAGGCCGCAGACCGGCCAGGTCAGCCTCCCCGTAGAACAGGGCTTTCACCTTGCGTCCATCCTCTTCCCCGGCCCGGACGGGAATCCGCAGGCCGTAATCGGTGGCCTCCGGCCAGTCCTCCACCACCGCCTGGAGGCGGACGGTCCGGTTCTCCAGGGCTTCCGCCGGGGCGTGGAAAACGGCCCCGTAGGCGGTCAGCCACAGGAGGGCCAGACCCATGCCCAGCAGAACCCGCCGGGGGTTTGTTGCCCGTTTTATCAGGGTCAGGCCAAGCCACACCGCCAGCAGCCCCAGGCCGGCATAGAGGGTCCAACCCTGGAAGGGCAGATAGACCCCGGCCAGCAGGGCGGCGGCGAAGCCGGCGGTAAAAAGCAATAGAGTCATCGCTGGTCAGAGAGTCCCAGGATGTAATCCGTGGTGGTTTTGTAGTATTCGGCCAGTTTGATGACCGCCCACACCGGGATCTCCCGCTCACCCTTTTCATATCGGCGATAGACCGTTAAGTGCATATTCAGATAGTCTGCCACGTCTTTTTGCCGCAGGTCGGCATCCGTGCGCAGTTCTTCAATTCGTCGGAAATACATTTGCATCACCGACAAAAATGTTACCAAATGGTGATATTTTATCCTTAATATCGCTCCATACGGTGTTTTCTAAAACAAAACGCAAGGCAGGAGGAGAATTCCCCCTGCCTCGCAGAGTTTCGCCGCCGGGCGGCGAAATAAAATCCAATCCGTTTTCTCCAAGGACATGTGCCTTGGAAAAAACACCTCTCAGCCTGCCAGTGTGCCCGCAGGGCGCGCGCAGCAGGCTGCCATCACTTTGCGGAGCCCAGCGCAGCGGGTCCGCAAAGTCTTAGCGTTGCGGGTCCGCAAAGTCTTACTTTAGCCGGGAGGCCAGGTCATATCTCTCCCGCCCAGCACGTGGAAGTGCAGGTGGAAGACGCTCTGGCCGGCCTGCTCCCCGCAGTTGGACACCACGCGGAAGTCGGTCAGGCCCAGCTCCTTGGTGACCTTGGAGATCACCTCAAAGCAGTGGGCCACCACAGCCGAGTTCTCGGGGGTGATCTCTCCGCAGGAGACGATGTGTGCCTTGGGGATCACCAGGAAGTGGGTGGGAGCCTGGGGATCAATGTCGTAGAAGGCGTAAACCTGTTCGTCTTCATAGACCTTCTTGGAGGGGATCTCCCCCGCCGCGATCTTACAGAATAAGCAGTCGCTCATGGTAGTTCTCCTTCCGTTATTGTTCAGGAATGATGGCCAGGAATTCCAGGTCCTCATCCCCGTCGTTGATGAGGCTGTGGCCCTTGCCCTTGGGGCAATAGTGGCAGGCGCCGGGCTCCAGGGGCTCATACTCCCCTTCGTACAGCACCTTGCCCTGGCCGGACAGGATATAAATGACCTCGCTGCTGGTCTCATGGATGTGCAGGCCGATGGTGGCCCCGGGGATCAGCTTGCCCCGCATGATCTTGCCCAGCTCGTCCTGGTACTTTCTCAGATGCACTTCCTTCTCCCCGTCCCGCATGTGGGGGACGACGGTCTCGGGAATGGCGTTAAAATCAATCAGCATATCGTTCTCCTTACAGACCCAGCTTGACTGCCACGAAATCGTCCACGGAGGCCAGGGCGTCGTCCAGCTTCAGCAGGTCGGAGCCGCCGCCCATGGCGCTGTCGGGCTTGCCGCCGCCCTTGCCGCCGCAGATGGCGGTGACGGACTTGATGATCTCCCCGGCCTTGATGCCGGCCTTGACGGCCTCCTTGCCGCAGGCGGCCAGGAAGGTGATCTTGCCGTCGTTGACGGTGGACAGAACGGCCACGCCGTTGGGCTGCTTGTCCCGGAGCATGTCGCCCATCTGGCGGAGCTTGTTGGCATCGGCGTTGGGGATGGTGGCAGTGATGACCCGCAGGCCGCCCACCTCGTGGCCGCCCATGAGGAAGCGCTCGGTCTCGCCGGCGGCCTCCTTAGCCTTGAACTTCTCGATGGTCTGGTGGAGCTCCTTCATCTCGGTCATGACGCTCTTGGCCTTCTCGCGGACCTCGCCGGGCTTGGTCTTCAGGGAAGCAGCCACCTCAAAGAGCATCTCCTGGTTGCGGTTCATGTTCTCCAGGGAGACCTTGCCGGTGGTAGCCTCGATGCGGCGGACGCCGGAGGCCACGGAGAACTCGCTGGTGATGTGGAACACGCCCACCTTGGCGGTGTTGGACAGGTGGGTACCGCCGCAGAACTCCACAGAGTAGCCCTCGCCCATATCGACGACACGGACCACGTCGCCGTACTTCTCGCCGAAGAGGGCGATGGCCCCTTTCTTCTTGGCCTCCTCGATGGGCAGCTCCTCGGTGACCACATCGTAGCCCTCCAGAACGGCCTCGTTGACCATGGCGCTGACCTGAGCCAGCTCCTCGGCGGTCATGGCGGAGAAGTGGGTGAAGTCGAAGCGCAGGCGGTCGGGCTCCACCAGGGAGCCGGCCTGGTGGACGTGGTCGCCCAGGACGGTGCGCAGGACCTTGTCCAGCAGGTGAGTGGCGGTGTGGGCGCGCATGATGGCCTTGCGGCGCTCCACGTCAATGGAGGCGGTGACGGTGTCCCCCACCTTCAGGCTGCCGGAGGACAGCTTGCCGTAGTGCATATACTTACCGCCCTTATTCTTCTGCACGTCGGTAACGGTGTAGGCAAAGCCCTCGCCGGTGAGGACGCCGTGGTCGGCCACCTGGCCGCCCATCTCTGCGTAGAAGGGGGTGCGGTCCAGAACCACGATGGCGTCGGTGCCGGGGACGATCTCGTCCACCAGCTGCTCCTCGGCCACGATGGCCACCACCTGCAGGCCGGAAATCTCGGTGTTCTGGTAGCCGTCGAAGACGGTGGCGGGGACCTCCTTACCGAACTCCACGCCGGACCAGCCCAGGTCGCCCAGGGCCTCCCGGGCCTTACGGGCGCGGACTCTCTGCTCTTCCATCTCCTTGTTGAAGCCGTCCCGGTCCAGGGTCATGCCCTCGTCCTGGACCATCTCCTCGGTGAGGTCCACGGGGAAGCCGTAGGTGTCGTACAGCTTGAAGGCGTCGCTGCCGGAGAAGACGGTCTCCCCCTTCTCCTTGTGGGCAGCCAGGATCTCGGAGAAGATCTTCATGCCGCCGTCGATGGTCTTGGCAAAGTTCTCCTCCTCGGTGCGGATAACCTTGGTGATATAGTCCTGCTTCTGGCGGAGATCCTTGTACTCGCCCTCGTTCTCGCCGATGACGGTGTCGATGATCTCGTACAGGAAGGGCTCGTTGACCCCCAGGAGCTTGCCGTGGCGGGCGGCCCGGCGGAGCAGACGGCGCAGGACGTAGCCCCGGCCCTCGTTGGAGGGCAGAACACCGTCGCAGATCATGAAGGTGGAGGAGCGGATGTGGTCGGTGATGATGCGCAGGGACACGTCGCTGGCCTTGCTATCTCCGTAGTGAGCGCCGGTGATCTCGGAGACCTTGTTGGTGATGTTCATGACGGTGTCCACGTCAAAGAGGGAGTTCACGTTCTGGCAGACCACGGCCAGACGCTCCAGGCCCATGCCGGTGTCAATGTTCTTCTGGGCCAGCTCGGTGTAGTGGCCCTCGCCGTCGTTGTCAAACTGGGTGAAGACGTTGTTCCAGACCTCCATGAACCGGTCGCAGTCGCAGCCGGGGGCGCAGTCGGGGCTGCCGCAGCCGAACTCCTCGCCCCGGTCGTA
>JAEDLP010000030.1 GCA_016295225.1 Oscillospiraceae bacterium
GCCTCCGTGGCCGCCGCCCGGGGCTACCGGACCATCATCGTCATGCCCGAGACCATGTCCGTGGAGCGCCGCCAGCTGATGAAGGCCTACGGGGCGGAGCTGGTGCTCACCGAGGGGGCCAAGGGCATGAAGGGGGCCATCGCCAAGGCAGAGGAACTGGCCAAGGAGATCCCCGGCAGCTTCATCCCCGGCCAGTTCGTGAACCCCGCCAACCCCAAGGCCCACTACGGGTCCACCGGACCGGAGATCTGGGCGGACACCGACGGCCAGGTTGACATCTTCGTGGCCGGCGTAGGCACCGGCGGCACCGTCACCGGCACCGGCCGGTATCTGAAGGAGCAGAAGCCCCAGGTGCAGGTGGTGGCCGTAGAGCCCGCCGACTCCCCCGTTCTCTCCCAGGGGAAGGCCGGCGCCCACAAGATCCAGGGTATCGGCGCAGGCTTCGTCCCCGACGTGCTGGATACCAAGATCTACGACGAGATCATCCCCGTGTCCAACGACGACGCCTTTGAGACCGGCCGGGCCGTGGGCCGGGAGGAGGGCGTCCTGGTAGGCATCTCCTCCGGCGCAGCGGTGTGGGCCGCCATCCAGCTGGCCCGGCGGCCGGAGAACGAGGGCAAGACCATCGTGGTCCTCCTGCCCGACACCGGGGACCGCTACCTGTCCACCCCCCTGTTTGGAGAATAAGGCAGGCTCCGCAATCCCCCCATCACGCAAAAACACCCCGTCCACGACGGGGTGTTTTTTTGCGGGGAAGGGATCACGCGGGGGTCAGTCTGTGCCTTCCAGGTTCTGCAGGTCGGCCAGGGTGTAGCTGTTCAGGTATTCCACAATCACCTTGTCCAGGCCCTGCCACAGAGGGAGGGCTCGGCAGTGCTCGGCCTTTTCACAGCCGACGCTGTCGCCCTTCAGGCAGGCCACAGAGGCCAGGCTTCCTTCCGCCAGGCGGATGATTTCGCCGGCGGGGTACTCGGAGGGAGGCTTGGACAGGCGGTAGCCGCCGCCTTTGCCCCGGGTGGCGTCCACCAGATCCACACGGCTCAGGGAGGCAAGAATGTTTTCCAGGTACTTCACAGAGATCTCCTGGCGGCGAGCGATGTCCTTGAGAGGAATGTAGTCGCCCGTGTTGTGGTCAGCGAGATCGAGCATCACGCGCAGGGCGTAGCGGCCTTTGGTAGAGATCATCATGGCGTTGCGTCCTTCCTTCTTTTTCTTTTTTCCTTCCATCCGTCCTGTGACGGGGCCCGCCTTACTCCCGACGGGCCGGTAAAAGCAGGCCTTTGCCGGACAGACAAAGGCCATGGATTTCCGGGTTCACAGCAAAGACCTCCATTCCGTTCTGGCCGAAGGGGACGCGTTCCCAACCCCGGCCAGAAACCTATGTATTGAGTTGATTATACCGCAAAACCAACGAAAAGTGAATGGCAACCCGCTAAATTTTTTGTCTTTTGTTCTATTTTCCCCCTGCCCCCGGCCGTCTTTTTTCTGAAATGGCAAAATACGGAAAACCCCCGGGAAACGGTTGACAAAACGGAGCCGGGATGCTATACTGGTTTCGTAAAATTGAATCAAGCTCGGATGAAGTAGAAGGGAGATTCTTTCGGCCCGTCCCGGAAGAAACCGATGGAGCAATCCCCAGGTTGCCAGCCTTGGGAGAATCTTTCAGGTCCCCAGTACCTTCTATGGACGAAACTCTGGAGAGCACCGCCCCAGGCGGTCGCCGTAGAAGTAACGCTTTCAGGTCAAGGTACAGAGGATATACAGGCACATGGTTAAGATGCCCGTATATCTTTTTTTATTTTCTTTTTTCATTGTGATTCCTTCCCACCTTCCAGGGAACACTCTCTTTTTCTGCAAGAAAGGCAGCTGGAAACAGCTGTCTTTTTTGCATCCTTTTTTTTGGCCCCGGGCGGGGGAAAGGCCGGGCAAAGGAGTTGCCCAACGGCCCCGCCTGTGCTACACTGGTTTTATTGTAAGAAAGGAGTACGACCCATGCCCTTTGCCGACCTGCACTGCGATACCATCGCCTGGCTCCGCCACAACCGCCGCCGGGGGAAGACCATGCACCTCCGGGACTCGGAGCCCATGCACATCAACCTGGAAAAACTGCAAAAGAGCGGCTACCTCCTGCAAAACTTCGCCCTCTTTGTCAACCTGGCGGAGGAGACCGACCCCTGGGGGGCCGTTCTCACCCTGGCGGAGCTGTACACCAGCGAGGTGGAGAAAAACCGGGATCTGGTGACCCCCTGCCGGACCTTCGCCGACCTGGAACAGGCCCGGGCGGATGGCAAGATCGCCGCCGTCCTCACCGTGGAGGAGGGGGGCGTGTGCAAGGGAGATGTGGAAAACCTCCGCACCCTCCACCGGCTGGGGGTTCGGATGCTCACCCTCACCTGGAACCACGAGAACGAGCTGGGCTTCCCCAACGGCCAGTCCGGGGGCCTGAAGGAGAAGGGGGCGGAGTTTTTGGCGGAGATGGAAGCCCTGGGAATGATCCCCGACGTGTCCCACCTGAACGACGAGGGCTTTTGGGATGTGTGCCGCCTGGCCCAAAAGCCCTTCGCCGCCAGTCACTCCAGCGCCCGGACCCTGTGGCCCCACCGCCGGAACCTCACCGACGAGCAGATCAAGGCCGTGGCCGACCGGGGCGGCGTGGTAGGCGTGAATTTTTATTCCGACTTCCTGGCCGATCAGGAGATCACACAGACCGCCGACATCGTCCGCCACATGAAGCACATGCGGGACGTGGGCGGCCTGGATGTGGTGGCCCTTGGCTCCGACTTCGACGGCATCACCTGCCCCCTGGAGATGGTGGACGCCGCCGGCATGGACCAGCTGGTCCGGGCCATGGAGCACGCCGGCTTCACCCAGCGGGAGATCGACAGGATCTGCTGGGAGAACGTCTGGGCGTTTTATCGGAGAACGTTACAATAAACCGCACACTGGCTCCCCTGTAAGGGGAGCCAGTGCCCACAACACAGAAGGAGAACGTCATATGTCCTATCCCTATTCCCCCCTCTTCCAGCCCCTGAAGCTGGGAAAGAACCTCACCATCAAGAACCGCTTCTGCGTGGGGCCCCTGACCCTGCCCTCCCTCCACGGCCCCTTCGGGGAATTTTCCGCCGACGGCCTGGCCTACTTTGAGGAGCGGGCCAAGGGGGGCTTTGGCCTCCTCTTCACCGGGGCCTTCCACCCCGACGTGCTGGTGGACCCGGTCCACCCCCTGGACAGCAAGCAGCCCATGAAGTCCCCCAAGGCCTTTATGCGCTCCTCCGTGGAGCTGCTGGAACGGCTGGACGCCTACGGGGCCAAGATGATCCCCCAGGTGTCCATGGGCTACGGGCGCAACGCCGTGGGTTGCTACGGCCCCTCGGAGATCCCCTACTATCACGACCCCTCCGTCACCACCCCGGCCCTGACCCGTGACCAGATTCGCCAGAAGATCGACCAGATGGTCGCCACCGCCGCCTTTCTGAAAAAATGCGGGTTTCCGGGCATTGAGGTTCACGCCATGCACTGGGGCTACCTGCTGGACCAGTTCGCCCTGACCTTCATGAACCACCGCACCGACGAGTACGGCGGGGCGCTGGAGAACCGCCTGCGCTGCGCCCGGGAGATCCTGGACGGGGTCAAGGCCGCCTGCGGCTCCGACTTCGTGGTCTCCATGCGTCTGGCCCTGAAAACTTATATTAAGGATTACAACACGCCCTCCCTCCACGGCGAGGAGGAGGTCGGCCGCACTCTGGAGGAGGGCCTGACCATCTGCAAGAAGCTGGAGGAGTACGGCTACGACTGTCTCAGCGTGGACTTTGGCCAGTACGACTCCTTCTACTACGCCGCTCCGCCCTGCTACATGGAAAAGGGCCGCATCATCGACCTGGCCGCCCAGGCCAAGGCGGCCGTGAACATCCCCATCCTCTGCGGCGGCCGCATGAACGACCCCGAGCTGGCGGCGGAGGCCGTCCGGGCCGGGAAGATCGACGCGGTGGTCCTGGGCCGTCCCTCCCTGGCCGACCCGGCCTACCCCCGGAAGGTGGAAATGGGCCGGCCCGAGGACATCCGCCCCTGCATCGGCTGCAACCAGGGCTGCATCGGCGCCCTGAAGCTGGGCCGCCGGGCAGGCTGCGCCGTGAACGCCGAAGCCGCCCGGGAGGCCTCCTTCGGCCTGACCCCTGCCCTGCAAAAGAAGCACGTCCTGGTGGTGGGCGGCGGCGTGGCCGGCATGGAGGCCGCCCGTGTGTCTGTCCTCCGGGGACACACCGTCACCCTCTGCGAAGGGTCCCACCGGCTGGGCGGCTCCCTGATCCCCGCCGGGGCCCACGATTTTAAGGCCGACCTGCGGGATCTGAACGGCTGGTATCAGCGGCAGCTGACCAAGCTGGGCGTCACCGTGGAGCTGAACACCCGGCTGGACGCCGCCGCCATCCTGGCCCGGAAGCCCGACGCGGTGGTTCTGGCCCAGGGGGCCGTCCCCGTGATCCCCCGGGTCCCCGGCGTGGACAGCCCCAAGGTGGTGGACTGCGTCACCGCCCTGACCGGGAACCCCCACGTGGGCGAGAAGGTCGTGGTCATCGGCGGCGGCCTGGTGGGCTGCGAGACCGCCGTGGGCTATGCCCAGGGCGGCAAGACCGTCACCGTGGTGGAGGCCCTGCCCGACATCCTCTCCGCCGGCATCCCCGTCCCCGAGAGCAACGAGCAGATGCTCCGGGACCTGCTGGCCGAGGGCAAGGTGGCCACGAAAACCGGCTGCCGCCTGTCCGCTGTCACCGACGCCGGCGTGACCCTCTCCACCCCCGACGGGGAGGAGACTTTGGAAGCAGACACGGTGGTTCTGGCCGTGGGCTTCACCCCCCGGGACTCCCTGGCCGGCGACCTGCTGGGCAGCGGCCTGGAGGTCTACCCCGTGGGCGACGGGGTCAAGGTGGGCAGCGTCATGACCGCCGTGGCCGCCGGATACACCGCAGGCCGGAAGATCTGATGGGTCCCCTGGCTCCCCCTCTGGGGGAGCCAGGGGTAAGGCATGGCTTTCTCTAAAATTTCGCCTTTCCGGCCGTTCCCGCCTTGACAACACCCCCTTCCCCTCGTATAATGAGGAAAAATGATAGAGGCGCGGCGTTCATCAGTACCTTCCATCCCCGGCAGGAAAACCGGGAAGGGAAAGGGGTCGCCGCCGAAGGGTCCAGCCGGGTGCCTGCCCGCCGGACGCCTGGGCCGTCAGAGAAGATCTGCCGGACTGCCATTTCCCGCAAATGGAGCGCTATCATGGTGCATGGGGTTTGTCCCCCTGTCTGCTTTTGCCATGAGTCCGCGTTTGGGGATTCGTGGCTCTTTTGTTGTCACCCCAAAAATCAAAACGAAAAGAGGAAACCAACCATGAAGAAGATTCTTGCCCTGACCCTGGCACTGGTCCTGTCCCTGGGCCTGTGCGCCTGCGGCGGCGCTGCCTCTGAGGAACCCGCTGAGGAAAACACCGAAGACACCGCTCAGACCGAGATCGCCAGCGGCGTGGAGGACGGCGTCCTGACCGTGGCCATGGAGTGCAACTACGCACCCTACAACTGGTCCCAGCCCGACGAGTCCAACGGCGCTGTGCCCATCAAGGACTCCAACGAGTACGCCAACGGCTACGACGTGATGATGGCAAAGAAGCTCTGCGAGGCCAACGGCTGGGAGCTGGAGATCGTCCGTCTGGACTGGGACTCCCTGGTTCCCGCTGTCCAGGCCGGCACCGTGGACTGCGTCATCGCCGGTCAGTCCATGACCGCTGAGCGCGCCGAGATGGTGGACTTCGCCGGTCCCTACCTGTACGCCTCCATCGTCTGCGTCACCAAGGCTGACAGCGCCCTGGCTTCCGCCCAGGGCATCAGCGAGCTCACCGGCACCTGCACCAGCCAGATCGGCACCATCTGGTATGACACCTGCCTGCCCCAGTTGAAGGACAACGAGGGCATCCAGATCCAGACCGCCGCTGAGTCCGCTCCCGCCATGCTGATGGCGCTGGAGACCGGCACCGTGGACTTCATCTGCACCGACATGCCCACCGCCCAGGGCGCTCTGGTGGCTTACCCCGACATGGTCATCCTGGACTTCTCTGACACCGAGGACACCTTCGCTGTCTCTGACGAGGACATCAACATCGGTATCTCCGTGATGAAGGGCAACACCGTCCTGAAGGACGCTCTGGACGCCGTTCTGTCCACCATGACCGCCGACGACTTCAACGCCCTCATGGAGCAGGCCACCGCCATCCAGCCCATCGAGGGCTAATAAGGAACCGCTGATTCCATCCGCTCTTGCCGATTGGATCAACGACGTCTAAAAAACAAAGACCATTTCAAGGCGAGAGGGCGCAGCCCCTCTCGCCTTATCCCCTATTTTTGATTGATTACGGAAAGGAGCACGCCTGCCATGGATAAGCTGCTTCAGCTTGGCCTGGATATGTCCAACCTGTGGGACAAGTACCACTCAATGTATCTGAGCGGCGTCGGCAAAACACTGCTGCTGGCCGTCATCGGCACCGCCATCGGCTGCCTCATCGGGTTTGTGTGCGGTATTTTACAGACCATCCCCTATACCAAGAATGATCATGTGGTGAAACGGTTCCTCCTCAAGCTCGTGCGCGTCATCGTGCGGGCCTATGTGGAGGTCTTCCGGGGCACCCCCATGATCCTCCAGGCCGTGTTCATCTTCTTCGGCCTGCCTTACTTCACCGCCAACGCCATGCAGTTCACCAACATGTGGGCGGTATCCATTCTGGTGGTCTCCATCAACACCGGCGCTTACATGGCCGAGTCTGTCCGGGGCGGCATCATCTCCGTGGACCCCGGCCAGACCGAGGGCGCCAAGGCCATCGGCATGAACCACTTCCAAACCATGGTCCACGTGATCCTGCCCCAGGCCATCCGCAACATCATCCCCCAGATCGGCAACAACTTCATCATCAACATCAAGGACACCTCCGTGATGTTCATCATCGGCTTCACCGAGTTCTTCGCCACCCATAAGGGCGTGGTGGGGGCCACCTACAAATATTTCCCCTCCGCTGCCATTGAGATGATCGGCTACCTGACCATGACCCTGGTGGCCTCCTTCCTCCTGCGGCTGCTGGAGAAGAAGATGGACGGCTCCAACAGCTATGAGTTAGCCCAGGTGGACGCCCTGACCATGACCGCCGGCAACTACAACCATCCCGGCCGGGGCACTCCCTTTGACGAGCGCAACCCCGAGGCCGTGAAGAGCATGCTCCGGGAGGAGCTGCGCCGTCAGGCTGAGCAGGACGAGGCCAAGCGTCAGGGCCAGCGGGCGGAGACCCGCCGTCAGAACGCCGCCGGCGACCACGACCAGAGAGGAGAGTAACCCCATGAAAGAGATTTTACAGGTCAACCACCTCTCCAAGTCCTTTGGCAAGCATGAGGTTCTCAAGGATATCGACTTCACCGTGAGCAAGGGGGACGTGACCTCCATCATCGGGGCCTCCGGCTCCGGCAAGTCCACCCTGCTGCGGTGCATCAACCTTCTGGAGATCCCCACCAGCGGGGAGATCCACTTCCAGGGGGAGAACATCCTCTCCCGGAAGGGCGGGGCCGCCGCCTACCGGTCCAAGGTGGGCATGGTCTTCCAGTCCTTCAACCTGTTCAACAACATGACCGTCCTGGAAAACTGCATCGTGGGCCAGACCAAGGTCCTGAAGAAGCCCCGGAAGGAAGCCGAGGAGAAGGCCATGAAGTACCTGACCAAGGTAGGCATGGCCCCCTATATCAACGCCCGGCCCCGGCAGCTCTCCGGCGGCCAGAAGCAGCGTGTGGCCATCGCCCGGGCCCTGGCCATGGACCCGGAGGTTCTGCTCTTTGACGAGCCCACCTCCGCCCTGGACCCGGAAATGGTGGGCGAGGTTCTGTCCGTCATGCGGGATCTGGCCGCCGACGGCCTGACCATGCTGGTGGTCACCCACGAGATGGCCTTCGCCCGGGACGTGTCCAACCACGTGGTCTTCATGCGGGACGGCGTCATCTGGGAGGAGGGCTCCCCCGACCAGATCTTCACCAACCCCCAGCGGGACGAGACCAAGGAGTTCCTGTCCCGGTTCATGGAGCGGTAAACCCGGATATACCACAACACCCCCGCCCTGCGGCACGCAGGGCGGGGGTGTTGCATTTCCAGGCAGTGATTCGTTTTGGTGCGGTTATCCCTCCGGGTTGCTGAAGAAGAACCCGTACTTGTCATACTGATACTCCAGGGCCTCGCTGAACCGCTCGGCCAGATACAGGTGGCGGGAGAAGGTCTGGCGGGGGTCGATGCTCAGCTTGTGCATGTGGTAGGTGGGCACCCGGATGCTCCGCCACACCCCGTCCTCGTCGGGCTTGTGGCCGGCGAGGAGGGCGTCAGTGGGGGGGAAGTACAGAGCCTTCATCACGTAGCTGCCCTCTGCGTCCTTACCGTAGCCCACGATGGCGGCGTAGTCGAAGTCCACCACGTCGAACTGGTTGGCCTCGGTCTCGTCGAACTCGGCCTTCATCATGGGGAAGAAGAACAGGCGGATGGCCACGGTCTGATCCTTCAGGTGGGTATACTTCTGATCCATGGGGACGGTGCTCTCAGCGAAGGGAACCCCATCGAAGCGCTCAAATTTGGCGTTGATCCGGGGCAGTCCCTTTTCGTCGGGGTCGGCCATGGTGAAGGACACCTGGTAGTTGGAGTGGAAGTGGGTGTAGCGGTTGAGGGTCTCCACCGCCTGCTCAGCCAGAGCCAGGCGATGGGCATTGTTGTTCTGATCCATAATCGTTCTCCTTTATATCAATGCATGTTGTTAACAAAGTACCTGGCAGGGGAGGCTACCGGCTGTCTGTCCCATACACCAGCTCCCATTCCAGGGCGGCGTACCGGTCCAGGGTTTCCTGGGCGGCGGCCGGGACTTCATAGGCCCCATTCCCCGCTGTGTCGGCAAAGAACCCGTTCCGGGTCAGGATCATCTCCCTCCCGATGGTTTCCTCCAGCCAGCGGAAGTAGCTGTTCAGGGGAACCCCTGCCCGGGCCAGCGTATGGAGGCCCAGGAAGGTGCAGCTCTCCGGGCCGTCGGGCAGCGCCTGGGTCTCATAGTTGGTCCAGATCAGGTAGTCGGTGGAGAGCATCTCCGCCAAAGTCTCCGCCTCCCATTGGGAGGAGTCCTCCGTGGGGGAGACCCCCAGCCGGGTGTAGAGGGATTCGCCGTCGTCCAGGTTCAGGGAGGGCAGATGGTCCCCCACAAAGACCAGCAGCACCGGCCGGTCCACCTGGGAGAAGTAGTCCACCAGCATGCCCAGGGACTGATCCGCGTGGTGAAGACCCATGACCAGACTGTCCAGAATGGCCAGATCCTGCTGGGAGAGGGCCTCGCTCCGGGCGGGATAGCCCGAGGGCTCGGGGTACTTCCCCGCCGGGTAGGCCTGATGGTTCTCCATGGACATGCCGTAGAGGAAGCAGGGGGCGTTGGGGTCCCGGGCCTCGTACCGGGCGATGATCTCCCGGGCGAAGGTCTCGTCGGAGGCATATGCCCCCTTGATCTCCACCGGGGTCAGGAAGTCGTCGATGAACAAGGTCTCCTGAAAGCCGATGGCGGGGTAGATCACGTCCCGGTTATAGAGGGCGTCGTTGTGGGCGTGGATGGCCGTGGTGGCGTAGCCCAGCTGGGCCAGCAGCCGGACGGTGGTGGGCAGGGTCTCGTAGACGGGATCCTCCAGGGTGGAGAGGGTGTCCCCTTCCTTCAGGAAGGAGGAAGTGAGCCCGGTGAAGAGCTCCATTTCCACCCAGCCCGTGCCGCCGCCACAGGTGTTGGACAGGAAGGGGCCGTTGGTGCAGGTCTCGGACAGGCTGTGGAAGACCGGCAGAGGGTCCGTCTCAAAGGTCAGCCCCGGCAGCCGGGTCACGTCAAAGAAGCTCTCCGAGGTAATGAAAATGATGTCAGGGGTTTCGTCCAGAGCCAGCGGGGGCTTGTGGGTGTTGGCGTCCTCCAGGAAGTAGTCGGCCAGCTCCGCCGTGTCCAGGTCGGCCTGATGGCGTTCCACCTGAACACGCTGGCACCAGGCGGCGTACAGCCCCAGGGCCACCCCCATCCGGTCGTTTCGGTCCAGCTGGCTCCGGCAGGTCTCGTCCAGGGCCAGGGCGGCGTTCTGCAGAGAGCCGGGATAGCCGGCGGAGCACAGAAGCCCCAGGGCCAGGCTCCCCAGGATAAACCCGGTGGTAACGGATATCCTCAGGGCCTTCCCCTTCCGGGCCAGCAGGACCAGCAGGAGCAGGGCGAGAACCGCCGCCGCCACAGCCGCCGCCGAGGGCAGGAGCTGGGAGGAGGCGTACCCGGCGATGTCCCCCAGGCCGCCCACCATGGTGAAGTCGCTGAGCTGCAGGGGGGAGCCGTTGACGTTCCTCTTGATCCGGCTCACATAGGTCAGGAGCACCAGTACCACCGTCCCTGGCAGACAGGCCCAGAAGAACCGGCGGGTGAAGCCGTACAGGGTGAGGCTCAGGCTGGAAAAGAGGAGCCAGAAGAGGCCTACCGCCGCCGGGTGGCCGGCCATCCAGGGGAGGGGGGCCGCCAGACTGCCCAGCCAGATGGCCTGGGTGACGTACAGAACCACCAGGGGGGCCAGCAGGATGGCCCCCAGGATGGGGCAGAGTTTGAAAAGGAAAGGGCGTCCGGTCATAAAAGGACTCCTTACAGCGGTTGATTTATTAAGACAGTATTATACAGGAAAAAGCGGGAATACGCAACGGAAAAGGCTGGCCCTTCCCGAGCCAGCCTTGGACAGCGTCCCGTTATTTGCCCACGCAGAAGCGCTGGAAGATACGGCTGGTGATATCCTCCCGGACGGTGGTTCCGGTGACTTCCCCCAGGGCTTCCAGGGCGTTCTCCACGTCGGAGAGGAGCAGATCCGGGGGCACGCCCAGCTCCAGCCCCTCCCGGGCCCGCCGGAGGTTCTCCCCGGCCCGCTGAACCGCCTCCATCTGGCGGGCGTTGGTCAGGAGGGCCTCCCCCTCGCCGCCGTCTCCCGTGGGAAAGAGCCGGGCCACCATGGGCCCCAGGGTCTCCAGGCCGGACTGGTTTTTGGCGCTCACCAGGCACAGGTTGGGGAAGTCCCGCCCGAGGGCCTCCAGATCCAGCACTTGATCCAGATCGGACTTGTTCACGATGCAGATGCAGGCGGGGGCCTCTTTTGCCAGGGCGATGGCCTCCCGGTCCTCCGGGGTGAGGGCCGCGCCGCCGTCCAGCACCAGCAGGACCAGCCGGGCCTCCTGGGCGGCGGCCCGGCTCCGGGCCACCCCCAGCCGCTCAGCCTCGTCCCCGGTCTCCCGGAGACCCGCCGTGTCGGTGAGGTTCAGCAGGACCCCGCCCACACTGGCCTTGGCCTCGATGGTGTCCCGGGTGGTGCCGGGGATCTGGGTGACGATGGCCCGGTCATAGCCCACCAGGGCGTTGAGCAGGGAGGACTTGCCCACGTTGGGCCGGCCCAGGATGGCGGTGGGGACCCCGGTCGTGAGCTGGCGGCCCCGGTCGTATGTAGCCAGCAGGGCGTCGGTCCCCACCAGAGCCTCGTCCAGCGCCGTGCGGATGGTCTCCTCCCGGAAGGGGTCGATGTCCTCGTCGGGGTAGTCCAGCACCGCGTGGAAGTGGGCGGACAGGTCCACCAGACCGTCGTAGATGGCGGCGATGGTTCGGGAGAGGGTACCCTCCAGCCGTCCGGCGGCCTGCCGGGCGGCGGCGGGGGTCTCCGCGTGGATGAGGTCGATGACGGCCTCGGCCTGGGTGAGATCCAGCTTGCCGTTGAGAAAGGCCCGCTTGGTGAACTCTCCGGCCAGGGCCTGGCGGGCGCCGTGGGCGAAGAGGGCCTCCAGGGCCAGGGACAGGACCATGGGGGAGCCGTGGCCCTGGATCTCGGCGGTGTCCTCACCGGTGTAGCTGTGGGGGCCGCGGCTGACGAAGGCCAGGCCGGTGTCGATGACGCGGCCCTCCTTGTCCAGAATGGAGCCGTACAGGAGCTTCCGGTCCGGGGCTTCCATGAGGGAAATCTTGCCTGCGGGCCGAAACACCTGGGCGGCGGTCCGGGCCGCACCGGGTCCCGACAGGCGCAGGATGCCAACGCCGCCCGCTCCGGGGGCGGTGGCCACGGCGGCAATCAGGTCTGACATGGGGGTTCCTCCTTCCGGGGTGGTCAAATTTTGGCAAATCCACCGGGAAAATTGGCCTTGACAGAAGCTTTCGTCATATCCACATGGGTTTTCCCCACTGTGGAAAAGTCGGTGGAAAATGTGTAAAACCTTTGAAAATGTTCACTTTGCATGGTTTGATGCAGAACAGATTTCCCCACTTTCCACGGAATCATCCCCGATTTGGAACATGGCAGAACGCACAAAGGGGGAAATCTGTTGTAAAATCGACGAAACGTTGCGGGGCAGATACAAAACGTTGCCGTTGTCAGTCCTCGTGCTGCGCCCGGCGGGTGATGGCCCGGGCGGCCCGGACGCCGGAGGCTCCGGCCTGGGCCAGCCCCCGGGTGATGCCCGCCCCGTCTCCCACGGCGAAGAAGTTCTCCAGGGGGGTCTCCAGGTCGCCGGAGAGCTGGAGACGGGCGGAGTAGAACTTCACCTCGGCCCCGTAGAGGAGGGTGTCGTAGTTGGCGGTGCCGGGGGCCAGCCGATCCAGGGCGTAGATCATCTCGATGATGTCGTCCAGCTGCCGCTTGGGGAGGGAGAGGGACAGGTCCCCGGGGACGGCCGCTGTCAGGGTGGGCCGGGTGGTGGACTTGCTCATCCGGTGGGGGTTGGTGCGAACCCCCCGGACCAGATCCCCGAACCGCTGGACCAGAACGCCCCCGGCCAGCATGTTGGACAGGGCGGCGATGTGCTTGCCGTAGCGGTAGGGCTCGTCGAAGGGCTCCGTGAACCGGTTGGACACCAGCAGGGCGAAGTTGGTGTTCTCGCTGCGGAGCTTGGGGTCGGCGTAGCTGTGGCCGTTGACGGTGATAATTCCCTCCACGTTCTCCGCCACCACATGGCCGTAGGGGTTCATGCAGAAGGTGCGGACCTGATCCCCGTAGGCCTTGGTGCGGTAGTGGAGCTTAGATTCATAGACCACGTCGGTGATGTGCTCGAAGACCAGGGCGGGGAGCTCCACCCGGACGCCGACGTCGATCTGGTTGTTCAGCAGGGGCAGGCCCAGGGCCCGGCACTGTCCAGCGAACCACTCGGCCCCGGAGCGGCCCGGGGCGGCGATGAGGTACTTGGAGAGGAACCGATCCCCGCCGGCGGTTTCCAGGAGATACCCGCCCTGGGCCTGCCGGATGGTGGTGACGGCGGTGTTGAACCGAAAGGTGATCTTGTCCCGGAGGGACTCGTAGAGGTTGGTGAGGATGCGCAGGTTGTTCTCGGTACCCAGGTGCTTCACCCGGGCCTGGAGGAGATGGAGGTCGTACTCCAGGGCCTTCTTGCGCAACGCCCGGGCGGCGGGGGTGTCGGTGGAGAAGACCTCCCTGGTGGCCCCGTGGGCGGTGTTGATCTCGTCCACGTAGTCGATGAGCTCCATGACCTCCTCCTGGGGCATGAAGTCGGTGAGCCAGCCGCCGAAGGCGGTGGTGAAGTTGTATTTCCCGTCGGAGAAAGCCCCCGCGCCGCCGAAGCCGCACATGGTGTGGCAGACCCTGCACTGGGCGCACTCCTTCACCCGGCCGTGGACGATGGGGCAGCTGCGGTGGTAGATGTCCTGGCCCTGGTCCACGATGAGGACCTTCATGCCGGGGTTCCGGCGGACCAGCTCATACCCGGCGAAGACGCCGGCCTCGCCGCAGCCCAGGATGGCGGTGTCGTAGGTTTGAAGCATGGGCTCCCTCCTTTGGGTTGCAAATGGATTACCATGGTATTATACCACTGATCGGGAAAGAAATTTTGCAAAAAGCAAAAATTTTCGAAAGAAAACGGAACCCTTCCCCCTTAGGCTCCCCTGTGAGGGGAGCTGTCTGCGGAGCAGACTGAGGGGTGC
The DNA here is from genome assembly GCA_016295225.1 of Oscillospiraceae bacterium. Classification (GTDB taxonomy): domain Bacteria; phylum Bacillota; class Clostridia; order Oscillospirales; family Oscillospiraceae; genus Evtepia. The sequence goes on from JAEDLP010000030.1 coordinate 14,006, forward strand.
TATCGATGGGATATTGCGTCGTACCGATACGACGCAGGCACGGCAGGATACCACCCCTCCGCCCCTCCGGGGCACCTCCCCTCTCAGGGGAGGCATTGACCTGAACGGAACCCCTATGCAAAAAGAACGGCTCCCTCGTCAGAAGGAGCCGTCGTATGTCTCAAACGTTTCCGGCAGGCCCGGTCATCCCGCGTACTCCTCCACCGTGACCCCGGTGTAGTAGTGCTGCAGGATCTCGGTGTAGGTGCTGCCGTCAGCCGCCATGGCGTTGGCCCCGTACTGGCTCATGCCCACCCCGTGGCCGAAGCCGGTAACCTGGAAGGTGACAGAGTCCGCCGTGGTCTCCACGGTGAAGGCCGCCGACCGCAGGCCGAAGATCTGCCGGGCCTGGACTCCGGTGACGGTGACCCCGCCGATGACGATGGTCCCCACGCTGCCGCCGTTGGTCAGGGTAATCTCTCCGAACCAGCCGGCGGGTTCCCCCTCCAGCACCCCGTCGGGCTGGGCGGCTAAGTATGTATCCTTGAACTCCTGGGCGGTGAAGGTGACCTGGCTGTGGAAGTTGGGGACCTCCTCCCCCTCGGGGGACTCCACGCTCTGTAAGTAAGGCACGCTGTTCCCCCACACCGCCACGGCGTCCTGGGTGGTCTCGCCGGAGGAGGAGTGGAACACAGCGGAGATGAGCTGTCCCTCGTAGAGAATGACCTGGTTGTTGGTCTCGGCCACAGCATGGGTGATTTTATCCGTGTAGGCCGCCGCGTTCTCCCCCCAGTTGGCCTGGGCCTTCTCCCGGGAGATCCAGGCCTGACAGCAGGCGTAGTTGGTGCACAGGTCGGCCTCTGGATGGTTGGCGGCGTTTCCGGCCTTGTGCAGGGAGTAGGTCCGGGCGGCCACCGCCTGGGCCTTCAGGGCTTCCTCCTCAAAGGAGGCGGGCATCTCGGCGGCCACCACCCCCCATAAGTACTGGTTCAGATCCATTTCCTGGACCTGACCGTCCACAAGGATCGTTAAGGTTCGGCCGCTGTCCGGCAGGGTCAGGGCCTGGTCGGGTTGGTCGGTGTTCTTCTCCTGGGTCTTTCTCTCCTGGCGGACGCCCAGGGGAATGAGAAAGAGGACCAGGGCCAGCAGCAGGGCAACGGCAACGACTTTTTTCATAGAGTTCCCCCTCCTTCCGGGGTCATGCAGGGCAGCGCCCGGCATTCGGCCAGCGCTGCCTCAGGCGTTGGGCGGCAGGTCCATATAGACCACGCCATGTTCTGGAATCTCTCTGCGCAGGGCAAAGAGTTCCTCTACGGTGACAAAATAATACCCCTGGGCCATGAGGGCGTCCACCGTCTGGAGCGCGGCCTCCACCGAGGTATCGTAGATATCGTGCATGAGGATAATGGCCCCGTCCTCCGCCTCGTCCAGACAGACCTGGAGGATACGGGCAGGATTTTTGTCCTTCCAGTCCTCGGTGTCCACCGACCAGCAGATGATGGGGGCGTCCACCCACTTCTTCAGGTTGTCGTCCACGAAGCCGTAGGGGGGCCGGACCATGAAGTCCGTGGGGCCCACGATGGCGGTCAGGGTCTCCCGGCAGGGGTCCAGCTGGCTGTGAATTTTCTCCTGGCTGCACCCTTCCAGCTGGACGTGATCCCAGGTGTGGAGGCCGATCTGATGTCCCTCGGCGGCCATGCGCTCCACGGTGTCCCGCTGGTTCTCCACCTGGCTGCCGATGAGGAAAAAGGTGGCTTTGACCCCCCGCTCCGCCAGGCCGTCCAGGAGCTTTTCCGTTGTGTTGGGCCAGGGTCCGTCGTCAAAGGTCAGGGCCACATAGCCCCCGTTCTTCCGGGCGGAGACCGGCTGGACCTCCTCCCGGGCAGGGAGAAGAAGGGCGGCCAGGGAGAGCAGGAAGGCGATCCCCCACAGGGTCCACAGGATGTTCTTTTTTCGGGCTGCCATGGCGGGTCCTCCTTTTTTCCGTGGGCTGCTTCCAGTATACCCGGAAGGGGCGGGGGCTTTCCCGGCAATTCTTTACAAAAAAAGAAGCCGGCGGGGAGAACACGGCATGGTATGTTTGAGGTTAGTATATCCTGTTCCGCCGCGGGGTGTCAAGGGCTCCGCCCGGGGAACCGCTCGCCGGGGAACCCGGAAAAAATACCCGGTTCGGAAAAATCGCCTTCCATCTTGTAAAAACCACAGGATTCCGCTACAATGTCAGATTAGGATACGCTTTGTTTTTTGTGAGAAAAGGAGACACGTTCTATGGCCAAAGAGAAAATCGTCCTGGGGTCCCAGGCTGTCTATGACGCCCGAACCCTTGGCAAACCCAGAATGCTGGTCCTGGGTCTTCAGCACATGTTCGCCATGTTCGGCGCCACGGTCCTGGTGCCCATCATCGTCAGCGGCAGCTACGGTCTGCCCCTGAGCGTCCAGACCACCCTCTTTTTCGCCGGCATAGGGACCTTGATGTTCCATGCCTGCACCCGGCTGAAGGTTCCCGCCTTCCTGGGCTCCTCCTTCGCCTTCCTGGGGGGCTTCCTGGCGGTGAGCAAGCTGGACACCGGCATCTACGCCGACATGACCGGGGCGGAAAAGCTCCCCTATGCCACCGGCGGCATCGTGGCGGCCGGCCTGCTCTATCTGGTTGTGGCCCTGCTGTTCAAGGTGGTGGGCGCGGAGAAGGTCATGCGCTTCTTCCCCCCCATCGTCACCGGCCCCATGATCATCCTCATCGGGCTTTCCCTGGCGGGGAATGCTGTGACCAACGCCTCCGCCTGCTGGCCCCTGGCCTTTCTGGCCATTGCCGTCATCGTGGTGGCCAACATCTGGGGCAAGGGCATGATCAAGATCATTCCCATCCTGCTGGG
>JAEDLP010000147.1 GCA_016295225.1 Oscillospiraceae bacterium
TGGAAAAATTTAAGAGAAATACCAGAAGAACTTGCAGAAGAAAAGGAATCTCACTTGGATGGTGGGGAACTTGCAAAAAACAGCTGAAACGGGAAAGCCCGTCTCGGCTGTTTGCAGGAAACCATTCAGAAGGTGCTGATGGGGATGTCGGGATCCTCACCGGTGTGTTCCACGGACCGGATCTGAACATAGTAGCTGTAGGTGGGGCTGGCCTCGATGAGAACCCGGTCCCCTTCCTTGTGGCCCCACAGGGCCTTGCCCACGGGGGACTCCTTGCTGATGAGGCCCTTCAGGGCGTCCTGTCGGAGGGTGGTCACCAACTGGATGGTTTCCTCCTCCTCATCCTCCTCGATCCAGAAGGTCACCTTGTCAAAGAGGCCGATCCCCTCGCCGGAGGGGGCCGCATCGATGACCTTGGCGGTCTTGATCATGTTTTCCAGGTAGCGGATGCGGCTGTCGTTGCGGTTTTTCTCTCGCTTGGCGGCCTTGTACTCGAAGTTCTCGCTGAGGTCGCCGAAGGACCGGGCCACCTTTACCTCCTCGATGAGCTGGGGACGGAGGACCAGGCGGCGGTGCTCCAGCTCTTCCTTCATTTTGTTGATGTCGACTTGGGTCAGTTCGTCATGCATGGGAAACGCCTCGTTTCAAAATCTGGAATTGGACAGGGACCTGACCCTATGGTAGCACAGGGCCCGATGGGAAGGCAAGGGCTCCCTCCGGGTGGGGAGCCCTTGAAACGGTCATTTCATCGTAATGCTCATCCGGTTGTCGGTGTCGGCCATCCGTGCCGCGACAGCCGAGGCCTCGGCCCGGGTGATGTTGGACTGGGGGCGGAAGGCGCCGTCCTCGCCGCCGGTGAGGATACCCGCCCGGTAGAGCTTGTACACGGCGGCGGCGTAAGACTGGGAGGTGGAAACGTCCGGGATGGCGTTGTCGGCCACGGTGTTGCGGGCGGCCAGTGCGTCTGCGGGCAGGGCGTTGGCGAAGATTTCAGCGAACTGAGCCCGGGTGGCCTTCTGGTTCACGTTGCAGGTGTAGTAATTGCGGCCGATGATCCCCTTTTGATAGGCGTAATCCAGATAGACCTGATACCACTTGCTGCCGGGGGCCTGGGAGAAGTTCTGGGAGCCGGTGGTGTAGATGCTGTGGATGCGGGCGGCCATGGTGATGGCCTCGGCGATGGTTACCTGGCCGTTGGGGCGGAAGGTTCCGTCGCTGTCGCCCTTCATCAGGCCGAACTCCACGGCGGCGGCCACGTTCTTGGTGTACCACTGGTTGGCGGCCACGTCGGTGAACTGGCCCTGCTTGTAGGTGGCCACCTTGGGGAAGTGGACCTGAGCAGGGGAGGACCAGCCCAGGGACTGGCAGTAGTCATAGGCCTGTCCCCGGCGGACGGGGTACTTGCCCGCCACGCTGTCGGCCAGGGCGGCCCGGTGCAGGTCGGAGAGGGTGACGGCGGCGAAGGAACCCACGGTCTCGGCGGCGGCGGAGGCCACCCGGCGGGACATGCCGGAGCCCCCCTGGTTCTCCAGGTCGGCGAAGTACACCAGGGCGGCGGCGTCGGTGAGGCCCAGGTTTTTGGCCCGTTTGATGTAACCGGTGATGTCGCCGGTGGCCAGACTGTCCTGGGCGGCCTTGCCCTCGGCGGTGGTCAGGAGGGCGGACAGGGCGGCGGCCTCCTCGTCGTCCACCACCCGGTCAGCCCAGCTCTGGGCGGTGAGGACTTCTTCGTACAGCTCGTCGCCCAGGATGGCTTTGGCGTTATCGGGGTTGCTGTTCACCACGGAGCGCACCAGGCTCAGGGCCCGATCGGCGTGCCACTGGATCTTGCCCACGGACAGGGCGCCGTTGTCGTTCTTGTTGATGGAGCCGTAGTTGCCCTCGTGGGCGTACAGGAACTCCAGGGCGGCGTCGACGATCGCCTCGGTGGTAGGCCCGGCGGCCAGAGACGCGGGGGCCAGCAGGCTCAGAAGCATCACGCAGGCCAGCAGGGCGGCGGTCAGTTTTCTCATTTGGGGTGTCCTCCAATCGTAGGGGTATTCAGTCGGGATGAACCCGCTTGCCTGGGCCGGTTCTGTTCATGGGCCGGGAAAGCAAGGGATTTTACGACAGCATTATACCATCAGAGCCGCCTGGTTGCAACGAAAAGGGTGACAGAGGAGGGACTGGGTGATAAAATGGAGGCAGAAATCAACGGGAAAGAAGGAATGGGCATGTGGGTCTTGTTGGCCTTTGCCTCGGCGCTTTTTGCGGGGCTGACCTCCATCCTGGCCAAGTGCGGCATACAAAAGACGGATTCCAACGTGGCCACAGCCATCCGCACCTGCGTGGTGCTGGTCTTCTCCTGGCTCATGGTTTTCGTGGTGGGGTCCCAGAATACGATCTCCCAGGTGCCGGGTCGTACCTGGGCCTTTCTCATCCTGTCAGGTCTGGCCACCGGGGCCTCCTGGCTGTGTTATTTCCGGGCGCTGCAGCTGGGGGATGTGAATAAGGTGACGCCGGTGGATAAGTCCAGCACGGTGCTCACCATCCTGCTGGCCCTGATCTTTCTGGGGGAGGGGATCACCTGGCTGAAGGGGGCGGCCATCCTGGCCATCGGGGTGGGAACCCTCCTGATGATCCAGAAAAAGGAACCGGAGCGGGACAAGACCGGCCGGGCCTGGCTGGTCTATGCCCTGCTGTCCGCAGTGTTTGCCTCCCTCACGGCCATCCTGGGCAAGGTGGGCATCGAGGGGGTGGAGTCTAACCTGGGCACGGCGGTTCGGACCATGGTGGTTCTGGTCATGGCCTGGGTGGTGGTTTTCGTCACCGGCAAGCAGCACACCCTGGGGGAGATTCCCCGGGGAGAGCTGGGCTTCCTCTGCCTGTCCGGCCTGGCCACCGGAGCCTCCTGGCTGTGCTATTACAAGGCCCTCCAGGACGGTCTGGCCAGCGTGGTGGTCCCCATCGACAAGCTGAGCATCCTCGTCACTGTGGCCTTCTCCTGGCTGGTGTTCCACGAAAAGCTCACCAGGCGGGGGGCGGCGGGCCTGGCGCTCATCGTGGCAGGTACGCTGGCGCTGCTGGTGGAGGTGTGA
>JAEDLP010000002.1 GCA_016295225.1 Oscillospiraceae bacterium
TGGCGGCTGCCGAAGAAGTCGCCGGGGCCCCGGAGCTTCAGATCCTCCTCGGCGATCCTGAAGCCGTCGGTGGTGGAGGCCAGGGTCCGCAGGCGGGCCATGGAGTCGGGATTGCGGGTGGCGGTGATCAGGACGCAGTAGGATTGATGCTTTCCACGGCCCACCCGGCCCCGGAGCTGGTGGAGCTGGCTGAGGCCGAACCGGTCGGCGTTCTCGATAATCATCAGGGAGGCGTTGGGCACGTCCACCCCCACCTCGATCACCGTGGTGGAAACCAGCACGTCGGTCCGGCCGGCGGCGAAGTCCTCCATGACCGCCTGCTTGTCCCTGGCCTTCATCCTGCCGTGGACGATGGCCACCTTTAAATCCGGGAATACCTGCCGCTGGAGGGACTGGCCGAACTGTTCGGCGGCCTTCATGCCCTCGGTATCCTCCTGGTCCACCGCCGGGCAGACGATGTACACCTGCCGCCCCAGGCCCACCTGCTTGCGGACGAAGCCATACAGCCGCTGGCGCTTGTCCTCCCCGATGAGCATGGTGTCCACGGGGGTGCGACCGGGGGGCAGCTGGTCGATGACCGACAGGTCCAGGTCCCCGTAGATCATCAGGGCCAGGGTCCGGGGGATGGGGGTGGCCGACATGACCAGCACGTGGGGCCGCTGGGTCCCGCCGCTCTTGGCGGAGAGGGCCGCCCGCTGGTCCACGCCGAACCGGTGCTGCTCGTCGGTGATGACCAGGCCCAGGCGGCGGAATTCCACCCCTTCGCTGAGAAGGGCGTGGGTCCCCACGATGAGGTCGATCTCCCCGGATTCCAACGCCTCCCGGCACTTGCGCTTCCGGGCGGCGGTCATGGAGCCGGTGAGGAGGGCCACCCGTATGCCCGTCTGCCCCAGCAAGGCCTCCATGGTCTTCAAATGCTGCTGGGCCAGCAGCTCCGTGGGGGCCATGAGGGCGGACTGACAGCCGTTTTCCCAGGCCAGAAAGGCGCAGGCGGCGGCCACCACCGTCTTGCCCGAACCCACATCCCCTTGCAGGAGACGGTTCATGGGGACGGACTGTTTCAAGTCCGCCGCCGCCTCCCGGGCGGAGCGGAGCTGGGCGGCGGTGAGGGGGAAGGGCAGGCTGGCGGTAAAGGCCTCCAGGTCTTGTTTTTCAAAAGGGATCGCCGCCTGCTGGCTGCGTCGGCCCCGGAGAAGGGTCAGCCCCAGGTTCAGGCAGAAGAGCTCCTCAAACATCAGCCGCCGCCGGGCCTTTTCCAACTCCTCCCAGGACTGAGGAAAGTGGATGGCCCGGTAGGAGACGTCCGCCGGGGCCAGGTCGTAGGCCGCCCGGAGTTCGTCGGACAGGGTCTCCTGAATCTGGGGCACGCACTGGGCGGCGGTTCTCTGGAGGTTCCCCATAAATTTCGCGGTGATCCCCGCCGTCAGGGGGTACACGGGCATGATGCCCCCGGTGAAGGTGTTCTGGCCGGCCCGCTCGAAGTAGGGGTTGACCATCTGCCGCCGGCGGCCCGTCCCGGTGAGCTTGCCGTAGAAGTAATAGGTCTCCCCCGGCGTCAGGATGCTGCGGACGTAGGGCTGGTTGAAGAAGGTCACGTCCACCTGGGCGGCGTCGTCCACCACCCGGCCCTTGGTCAGATCCATGCCCTTGCGGAGGAAGGTGGTGTGGAAGGGAGCAGCCACCATGGCAGCGAAGCACACCGGCTCCTCCAGGGGAAGGGTTTGGATGTTCTCCCGGAGGGTACGGTCCTCATAGTCCCGGGGAAAGTAGGCCAGCAGGTCGGCCACGGCGGCAAGGCCCAGCTTGGCCAGGGCCTTTTCCTTGGCGGGCCCCACCCCCTTGAGGGCGGTCAGCGGGGTGTGCAGGGTGAGCTCGGCCATAACAGACCTCCTTTCAAGCGGATCAGGGATATCTCATCTCTATTATAATAGGCAGTGTACCACAAATCCCGCCGGTTCTCAACGTCAGCCCAGGAGAAGCCGCACGGTCAGGGCCGCAAAAAAGAACCCGGCCAGGTCGGCGCACAGAGCGGCGGGGACGGCGTACCTGGTCTTCTTGATGCCCGCTGCGCCGAAGTAGACGGCGATGGTATAAAACGTGGTCTCCGTGGAGCCCAGCATCACCGCGGCGGTGCGGCCGATGGCGGAGTCCGGGCCGTAGGTGGTGATGAGCTCCGAGCCCACCCCCAGGGCGGCGCTGCCGCTGATGGGCCGCACCAGCATGAGGCCCATGGTCTCCGGTGGGATGCCCAGCATCCCCAGCACAGGGGACAGGGCTTTGGCGGCCGCTTCCAAGGCCCCGGAGGCCCGGAGCATGGCCACCACCGTCAGGAGGGTCACCAGGGCGGGCAGGATGCGCCACAAAATCTCCAGGCCCTTGGCGGCCCCTTGGAGGAGCGCGTCGTACACGTCCACCTTTTTCGCCATGCCGTAGCAGGACACCCCGGCGATGATGGCGGGGACCAGCAGGTCCAGGGCTGTGCTCATCTGTCTTCCCTCCCCTCAGTCCTTCCAAATTTTCGAGCAGATCCTGGCCGCCGTGATCCCCGTCAGCACCGACAGGATGGAGGTGATCCACACCGCCGGCAAAATGTCAAAGGGGGTCTGACACCCGGCGGCCATGCGGACGGCGGCCACGGTGGTGGGGATGAGCTGGATGGAGGCGGTGTTGCACACCACCAGCATGCACAGACTGTCCCCGGCCACCCCGGGGGTCCGGCGGCTCATGCGCCGGGCGGCCTCCAGGCCCAGGGGAGTGGCGGCGTTGCCCAGCCCCAGCAGGTTGGCCGACACGTTGGCGGCGATGGTGTCCATGACCCCCCGGTCCTCTGAAAAGTCCGGGAAGAGCCGCCGGAGGACCGGCCGCAGAGCCCTGGCCAGCTTTTCCGCCAAACCCGCCCGCTGCATGACCTCCATGACCCCCATCCACAGGCAGAGAACCCCCGCCATGTTCAGACCCAGTTGGATGGCGTTGGCCGCCCCTTCCAAGGCCGCCGAGGCCAGAAGGCTCTCGTTGCCCAGGGCCAGCGCACACACCAGGGAGAGGGCTGTCATCCCTGTCCAAATCACCGTCATTGCCATGGGCCGTCCTCCTGTTCTCCCTTGAAAGATTCTTTCAAAAGGTATGTTAAGAAATTGGAAAAGATACCTTTCGTCTTTTTCCTGTTTTTGGGGAGAAGCGACATTTTTCGATTGACTTCTGAATACAATTTGTTATAATCAAGTTGTTTCCATGAATTTTTTTGTGTATTTTGGCTGTTTATGTCATACCGTCCGGCTGGGACCGGACCCCATGGCAAAGATAGAGAGCAAAATGGCCAAGCCGGGAAAGGAAGTGCTTCACAAATGAAATCCACTGGAATTGTCCGCCGGGTCGACGAACTGGGGCGAATCGTCCTCCCGATTGAACTCAGACGCACATTAAACATCGCCGAAAAGGATTCCTTGGAGATTTATGTGGACGGGTCCTCGATCATGCTGAAAAAATATCAGCCCGCCTGCATTTTCTGTGACAGCGCCAAGGAGATCTCCGTCTTCAAGGGGAAGAACATCTGTTCTCACTGCCTGAAAGAACTGCTGCACAAATAAGTCACACCTACCGTCCCGCACACAAAACAGAGGCGCATTCCCTTCCCGGGAACGCGCCTCTGTTGCGTTCTTTGCGTCGATGGTTTTCGACAAATTATAACATTATACTCGCGGTATTTGTCATTTTTTATCAAAAAAGGAATCTTTCCTTTATTCTTCTTCCTTCTTCTGGGAAACGGCCAGATCGTAGAGGGCCTTGCGGGAGAGTTTGCAGGCGGCGGCCGCCTGTTTCACCGCGTCCCGGGTGGAGGCCCCTTGGGCCTGGAGTCTGGCCACCATGGCCAGGCCGTCCTCCAGCGTGGCCTCCTCCTCCCGGGCGGGAGGGGCTCCCTCGATGACCAGAACGAACTCCCCCTTAGGGGGATTGGCTCTGTAGCGCTCCACCGCCTGACCCAAGGTGGTGCGGACCACCTCCTCGTGGAGCTTGGTCAGCTCCCGGCAGAGGCTGATCCGGCGGTCCGGGCCGAAGGCCTCCTGAAAGTCGGTGAGGGTGGACAGGAGCTTGTGGGGGGCCTCATGGAAGACCATGGTGCGCTCCTCCCCCAGCAGGCTCTCCAGGTGGGCCCGGCGGTTCTTCTTGTTCATGGGCAGAAAGCCCTCGAAGGTGAACCGGGTGGTGGGCAGGCCGGAGACCGCCAGGGCGTTCACAAAGGCGCAGGCCCCCGGGATGGGAACCACGGGGATGTCCTGGGCGGCGCACTGAGCCACCAGTTCCTCGCCGGGGTCGCTGATGGCGGGGGTTCCCGCGTCGGTGACCAGGGCGCAGCTCTCCCCGGCCAGCAGGCGGGCAACCAACTCGTCCCCCCGGGTGTCGGCGTTGTGGCGGTAGTAACTCACCATGGGTTTTTTGATGTCCAGGTGGTTCAAGAGCTTCACCGTCACCCGGGTGTCCTCGGCGGCAATAAAGTCCACCTCCCGCAGGGTCTCCTCCGCCCGGAGGGAAATGTCGCCCAGATTCCCGATGGGAGTGGCGACCAGATACAGCGTTCCTGCCATGGCAGTGTTCTCCTTCTCTTTTTGCTGAAATCTCTATGTGCGGGCTGTGCAGCCCGTTACGGTTCCTGATACTGTACAGGTAAGATATCCAGGCCCGGGCCGCCGTCCTTCACGGCCTCCACCAGGACGGCGTAGGGGGGCTTCTCCCGGTCGTAGGCCAGCAGCTGCATGCGCTTGGGCTCCAGCCGGGCGGCCTGCAGGGCGGCGAAGAGCTCGGCCAGCCGCTCGGGCCGGTAGACCAGGGCGAACCGGCCCCCGGTGCGGGTGAGCTGTCCCGCCCGCCGGCACAGGTCCTCCACGGAGCAGGTGTCGTCCATCCGGGCGGTTCCCCCGGATTTCCCCGACCCGGCCCGGAAGTAGGGCGGGTTAGAGATCACCAGATGGAACTGGTCCCCGGGAACCAGAGACTTATCCCGCAGGTCCCCGGTGATGATCCGGCCGGACAGGCCGTTGTCCGCCAGGTTCTGCCGGGCCAGACCGGCGGCCACAGGGTCGATCTCGATCCCCGTGCGGTCCAGCCGTTCCTCCCGCTGGGACACCAGCAGGAGGAGGGACCCGATCCCCGTCCCCAGGTCGCAGACCTTCCAGTTGGGCTTCAGGGTGCAGAATTTCGAGAGCAGGACGCTGTCCCGCCCCAGTTTGAAGCAGGCCTCCGACTGGGTCAGCCGGTAGCTGCCCAGGTATTCCACCGAAGTCATGGCGCTTCCTCCTCCCAGGTCTCCGCCATAGCCCGCAGGTGATCCAGCAGCCACCGGGTCATGCGGCCGGTGAGCCCCCAGATGAAGTGGCCCTCGTACTCATAGATGGGTACGTCCATCCAGCCGCTCCGCCAGGGGTAGTCCTTGGGGAAGCCCATGCGCTCGAAGGGGAAGCTGTCGTCGGCCTCAAAGCGGACGGGGTAGCGGTAGACCTCCTCCTCGTAGTCCAGCAGGTAGTCCAGGGGGACGAAGAAGGTGTTCTTCACCTCGGCCTCGCTGGCCTGGAGTTTCTCCGCCCCCTCCGGGGTAATGGCGGCCAGGAAGGGGTAGATCACCCGGTCGCTGATGTCCTGGACCACATCCAGAGGGGCGATGACCTCGATATCCCCGGCGGGGATGCCCAGCTCCTCCCAGGTCTCCCGGAGGGCGGTGTCCACGGGCTTCTCCCCCTTCTCCCGGCGGCCGCCGGGGAAGCAGACCTCTCCGGGCTGGTGGCCCACCAGGGTCTCCGCCCGGGTCTCGTAGAGCAGGCAGAGCTTTCCCTGATGCTCCACCAGAGGCAGCAGGACGGCATATTCGCTCACCGTGCACTGGAGGCCCAGCTCCCGGTTCCGGAAATACTGTTTCATTCGATCGACTGTCATAGGGAAAACTCCTTACGATTCAGGAATGGTGAACTTGGCCAGGGGGTCGGACTGGGTCCAGAGGACTGCCTTCCCCTGGGCCAGACTCTCCTTCACCCGGATGAGGCGCTGGTTCCGGCTGCCCCGGAAGCGGAGTTCGTAGGACTTCTCCTTCTCCAGGAAGGGGCCGTCCACCAGCACGTCGGTCTCCTCCAGCAGTGCCCGCCAGGCGGGGTCATCCTTGGCCAGAATGGTCTCAAAGAGGTAACCCGTGTAGGTCCACACCGTCCAGCCCACGGCATGGGCGGCTTTGGCCAGCCGGGCGCAGTCCGCCGCCTGGGCGAAGGGCTCGCCCCCGGAGAGGGTCAGGCCCTGGATCAGTGGGTTCTTGCCCATCATGGCCGCCAGGTCCTCCACCGGAACCTCCGTCCCCCCCTGGGGGTCATGGGTGTCCGGGTTGTGGCAGCCGGGACAGTGATGGGGGCAGCCCTGGGTGAAGACGGTAAACCGCAGACCGGGGCCGTCCACAATGGAGTCGTTGACGGTGTTGGCAATACGCATGGCCGCACCCTCCTTTTATCATAAACAATATCGCAGTAGTTTATCATACCATATTCCTATTTGATAACGCAAGGGCGACCAATGAAGAATTGGGGGCGGGCTGCACCATCCACGCCCCCGGACGCAAAAAACCCGCTGTCTCGGTGAGACAGCGGGGTCTGTGTCATGTATGGGGTTGGACTTACTTGGTGTAGTCGTAGAAGCCCTTGCCGGACTTGCGGCCCAGACGGCCTGCACGGTACAGAACCTTGTACAGGTGAGCGGGACGATACTTGGAGTCGGCAGTCTCCTGATACAGGGACTCCATGACATTGATCATGACGTCGATGCCGATGGCGTCAGCCAGCTTCAGGGGACCCATGGGCAGGTTGTAGCCCAGCTCGCAGGCCTTGTCGATGTCCTCGTAGGAGCAGACGTTCTCGCCGGCCAGGATGGCGGCCTCGTTCATCATGGGGCACATGACGCGGTTTGCGATGAACATGGGAACATCGGTGACGGTGACGAACTCCTTGCCGAAGCCCTTGGCGCAGGCCTTACCGGTCTCGATGGTGTCCTCGGAGGTGTCGTATGCGTTGATGATCTCCACCAGCTTCATAGCGGGCACGGGGCTGAAGAAGTGCATGCCCAGGAACTTGTCGGGACGCTGGGAAGCAGCGGCCAGCTCGGTGATGGACAGGGAGGAAGTGTTGGAGACGAAGATAGCCTCGGGCTTGATGACGGGAGCCATCTTTGCGAAAGCGTCCTTCTTCAGCTCCATGTTCTCGACCATGGCCTCGAAGACGATGTCCACGTTTGCCAGATCTTCCAGGGTGGTGGTGGCGGTCAGCTTGGCCAGCCATGCGTCTGCCTGCTCCTGGGTGATCTTACCCTTTGCGATCTTCTTGTCGAAGTTCTTCTTGATGCCGGCAACGCCCTTCTCCAGGGTGGGGGTTCTGTGGTTGTACAGAACCACGTCATAACCGCCTTCCAGAGCGACCTGGGCGATCCCTCTGCCCATGCTGCCTGCGCCGTACACGCCAACAATCTTAACTTCCATGATTAACTCTCCTTACAATACGTTAGTAATTCAATTCCTTTGGGAACTATTATTAATCAGCTTTGCCGGATCAACCGGGAAACGCCTTTTATTCTGGGAATCTGGCAGGGGCGAAGCCGCATAGCCTGCCATTTTCAAGTGTCCGCCTTATCTTACAGGATGAAGCCGCTTTCGTCAAGGGCAATTTTGACTTTTTCACAATTTTTTCCCTCTCCTTTTCCCATTCCATGGTATTTTCAACGGAAATGGTAGGGGAATGGGCCGCACCCCCGTGGGGCTGGCTCTCAGGGGTCCGGTTTGGCAACCCCTCCATTTTTGTCGATTTTGTGCAGTTTGCCGGAAGCGTTTTTATGGATTTTGAATACATCTTCCATGGGTGGCTCCCTTTGTATTAGTGCTAATTCATTACCTTTTATCCCAAAAATAATCAATGTGCGGCATGCGCCCTCTGTTTTCTTTATGTTATAATACAGCTGTAGAAGTTGCCCCGTAAGGAGTTGTTGCCGCGGGCATTCTTCTCATGCCCCTGGCAATATGTTAATATGCCTTACTTAGAAAACAAATCACAGGAGGAATACTATCATGGAATTCAAACTGAATGAAGACCAGCAGATGATTCACGACCTCGCAGCCGATTTCGCACAGACCGTTCTGCTGCCCCGCCTCGACGACATCGAAAAGGGCGAGATGGTGGAAGTTTCCAACGGCGAAAAGCACGTTCAGCTGCTGCACGATATCCACGAGCAGATGGTCGAGTGCGGCTTCGTCGGCATCTCCTTCCCCGAGGAGTATGACGGCCTGGGCATGGGCCACGTGGAGCAGGCTATCGTGATTAAGGAGATCTCCCGTATCTCCCCCACCGCTGGTAAGGCTCTGGACGTTTACATCCTGGGTCTGGAAGCTCTGGACCTGTATGCTTCCCACGAGCAGAAGCTGAAGTATCTGGCTCCCTGCTGCCGCGGTGAGAAGACCGTCTCCTTCGCATTCACCGAGCCCGAGACCGGTTCCGACCCCAAGATGCTGAAGACCCGCCTGACCAAGCAGGCTGACGGCACCTACCTGCTGAACGGCGTGAAGCGCTTCATCTCCAACGCTGGTTATGACGGCCCCTGCGTCCTGTTCGCTCTGGAAGCTACCGAAGAGGGCAAGGACATCGTCACCGGCGTCGTCATCGACAAGTTCTGCAAGGGCTACTCCATCTCCTCTCCCTGGGAGAAGATCGGCTTCAAGGGCTCCGAAGTCTGGGATATCTTCCTGGATGACGTGGTCGTGACCGAGGACCAGATCCTGGGCAATCACGGCGACGGCTTCACTCAGCTGCTGGGCACCACCGCTTACGGCAAGCTGGGCTTCACCGCAGTCTTCGTCGGTACCGCTCTGGGCGCTGCTGACCTGGCTCTGGCTTACTGCCAGGAGAAGCTGCACCGCGGCAAGTCCATCACCAAGTTCCCCACCACTCAGCTGCGTCTGTCCACCATGCTGACCTATGCTCACACTGCTGAGCTGCTGTGCCTGGAAGCTGCTGATTACTGCGACCACAACCACTTCGCTAACGACGACATCGCTACCATGCGTGCTGTCCAGGCTCGTACCGCTCAGGCAAAGGGCTACGCTGCTGAGACCGCTACCAAGGTTGCTACCATGGCTGTCAACGCTATGGGCGCTTACGGCGTCTGCGACGAGTACCGTGCAGAGCGCTTCGTCCGTGACGCTGCTATCGCTCCCAACATCGAGGGTTCCGGCGATATCCAGTACCTGATCCACGGTATGTACGTCGCTGCTAACGGCAACACCAACTAATTCCAATCCCTCAATGCAACTTCCGTCAGCCGCCTCCTCGGGGGCGGCTGACGTAAGCAAATAGGTCCCCTGGCCCCTTTTAAAGGCCAAATAGTACTTTATAAATGGAGGATTTTACTATGAAACCCGTGTATCCCGCACCCAGAGCACTGCCTACTTATGAGAACCTGCTGCTCGAGATGGTCGAGCCCCAGATCCTGAAGGTCACCCTGAACCGTCCCAAGGCTTACAACGCTCTGTCCCACGGTCTGGTCAGCGACCTGACCAACCTGGCTCAGTGGCTGGTTGACGAGTACTACAACATCCGTGTCGTCCTGCTGTACGGCGGCGACGAGGGCAAGGGCTTCTGCGCTGGCCTGGACGTTAAGCAGGGCCTGGACGAGTACGAGCAGACCGTCCCCGGCTTCTATCACTATCAGATCAAGCTGGGCGAGCTGGAGTGGTACATCTCCAAGACTCCTCAGCCCTGGATCACCCTGATCGACAACGTTTCCGCTGGCGGCGGCTTCTCCCTGGCTATGTGCTCCGATATCCGTATCTGCACCCAGACCGCTCGTTTCTCCTGCTTCTATGCTAACGTCGGCATCGGCGGCTGCGACATGTCCTCCTCCTACTTCCTGCCCCGCCTGATCGGCACCGGCCGTGCATTCGAGATGATGCTGACCGGCAACTTCATCAACGCTGAAGAGGCTTGGAACCTGGGCCTGGTGTCCAAGGTCGTCGAGGATCGTGCTGCTCTGGTTCCCGCTGGTCTGGAACTGGCTCGCGTCATCGCTGCTAAGGATCCCATGGCTGTCCGCCTGACCAGAGAAGCTATGCGCGCTAACGTCGACGCTGCTGGCTTCGACAACGCTCTGCAGGTTGAGAACCGCAACCAGACCCTGATGATCGCCCACAACGTCAACAAGGACGCTTCTCAGGATCCCATCGGCAAGTACTGGATCGAGGATCGTACCGATCCCATGAACCCCAAGGGTGCTAACTAATCTAAGCTTACTTGCTTGATTCCAAAGACCTCCGGCTTCGGCCGGAGGTCTTTTTTCTATGCACTGCTCACGCATGAAGTTTTATCGGTCATTGACTTTTTCCCCGGCGTCCCGTATCATTTTCCTACCACTATTATTATGTTGGGAGATCGTCACCCATGAAATCAAACCTCTCTTCCCTGTCCATGGCCCGGGCTCAGATCATCGCCGCCATGACGGTCTTCGGCACCATCGGCATCTTTGTGCGCTATATCCACCTGCCCTCCAGCATCATTGCCCTGGTTCGGGGGATCATCGGCGCAGCCTTCCTGCTGCTGGCCCTGGGTCTGAAGCGGACCCGCCCCGATAGGGGCGCCATCCGCAAAAATCTCCTGCTCCTGTGCCTGTCCGGGGCGGCCATCGGCTTCAACTGGATTCTCCTCTTCGAAGCCTACCACTACACCACCGTGGCCACCGCCACCCTGTGCTACTACTTCGCCCCCATCTTCGTCACCCTCCTCTCCCCCCTCCTGCTGGGGGAAGGGCTTACCCGGCGAAAAATCCTCTGCGTGCTGGCAGCCCTGGGGGGAATGGTCCTGGTCTCCGGCCTGCCCCAGACGGGGCTCCCCTCTCTGTCGGAGGCCAAGGGCATTCTCTTCGGCTTCGGCGCGGCCATTCTCTACGCCAGTGTGGTCCTGATGAACAAAAAGATTTCCGGCGTCGGGGCCTTTGACAAGACCATGGTTCAGCTGGCCGCCGCCGCTGTGGTCCTGCTGCCCTACACCCTGGTCACCGAGGACTACAGCGCCCTCTCCCCCACCCCCCTGGCCATTTTCCTGCTGGTGGTGGTGGGCGTGGTTCACACCGGCGTATGCTACACCCTCTACTTCGCCTCCCTGGCCCACCTGCCCGCCCAGACCGCCGCCCTCTTCAGCTACATCGACCCGGTGGTGGCCATCCTGCTGTCCGCCTTCTTCCTGGGGGAGCCCATGGGGCTGCTGGGAGCCGTCGGCGCGGTTCTGGTGCTGGGCTCCACCCTGGTCAGCGAACTGCCAGAAGGAAAACTTTTTGTAAATAGTTGACCCGCCAGGACTTCCCGACTTGCGACAGACCCGTTTAGACGGTATAATGAAAGATAAAGTAAGCATTCCATTTAGCTCTACAACAACCAACCAAAGGAGACATCACCATGAAACGATTATCTGCTCTGTTCCTGGCCCTGCTGATGGCCCTGTCCCTGTGCGCCTGCGGCGGCGGGGCTGACTCTGCTCTGGGCAAGTACAACTGCACCTCTATCGTCATGAACGATATCGACCTGGGCAGCAGCGGCGAATGGCTGGAACTGAAGGACGACGGAAAGGCCTCTGTCTACATGAGCGGCGAAACCCACAGCGCCGAGTACACCCTGGAGGAGAACGTCCTCACCATGACCATCGACGGCCAGGAAGTGGGAACCGGCACCCTGGAAAACGGCGTGCTGACCCTGGAGTTCCTGGGCACGACCTGCGTCTTTGAGCAGGAAGCCGCCGAAGCGTAAATCCATTCCCTCAGAAAAGAGGCATTCCTATGTGCAAGAAACCCTTTCTCTCTGTCCTGACCTTGGTTCTGGCTCTGACCCTGTGCGCCTGCGGCGGCAGCGCGGAACCCTCGGAACCCACGGAGACCCCTGTGACCGCGGCCTCCAACGACCCCAATCTGGGTACCTACACCTGCACCTCTGTGAAGATGGACGACATGGACATCGGGGCGGAGGGCCAGTGGATTCAGCTGAACCCCCAGGGGAATGCCGTCATTTTCCTCGTGGACGAGCCCGACGAGGGCCAATGGAGCCTGAATGGCTCGATCTTTACCCTGACCATAACCGGGGAAACCGTAGGGACCGGCACCCTGGAAAACGGCGTGCTGACCCTGGATCTCATGGGGACCCAGTGCGTCTTCCTTCGGGACGGCGCGGAGGCCCCCAAGGAGACCGCCCCGGAGGCTCCCGCCGAGACCGAAGACGAGGAGTCCGACCTGCCGCCCGTGGGCTATGCCTACCTCTCCTGCTACGGTGATTTCTACCGGATTACGTATCCCACCGATCTCTTCCAGCCCTCGTCTGACGGCCTCACCGACCTGGTGGGCCAGGAGGGAACCAAGGGCTGGATCACCCGGCTGGACAGCCGGGACGCCGTGGATCAATGGCTCTCCGGCTTTTCGGCCAAGGCCGACAGCCAGGAGGTTCTCTCCTTCGAGAGTCTCTCCCTGACCGCAGCCGGGTACCCCGCCCAGGCGGTGGTCTACGAGGACGCCAAGGGCTGGCACAGCGCGGTGGTGGTGAACTTCGGCCGGGATCTGGGCGACAAGACCGCCCCCATGTACGCCGCCTGCCTGTCCTTCTCCGGCGACAGCCGGGAGGCCGTCTGGAACGACGAAATCCAGGCCATGGCGGCCAGTCTGGAACTGACCCCCTGATATGGAATCCCATTCTCAAAGGAGGTATCCTCTATGATATGGAAACGATGGGCCGCTTTCGGCCTTTCCCTGGCCCTGCTGCTGGGCCTGACCGCCTGCGGCCAGACCCCCGAACCGGCAGAGTCCCCTGAACCCGAGACCCCGGCGGTGGAAACGCCCGCCCCCACCACCGCCGATCCCTCTCTCACCGACCTGCGGACCACCCTGGCAGAGAAGGATTCCCCCTGGGCCATCGCCTTTCTGGGCGATCTCTCCCAGGGCTGCTCCCCGGAGGACCTGCTGGCGGAGACCGATTACCCGGAGACCTACCCCTTCCTGACGGACATCACCGGCGACCAGGTGGTGACCTATGAGGGGACCGAGGTCTACTGCGTGGTTCCCCGGGATGAGGACGCCACCCTCACCGTCCAGACCTGCGTCTGCGGGGAGGACGGTCAGCCCATCCCCCAGGAGACGATCTACCGGGGGGACGGCCAGCCGGTCATCCTGGTGTGCAACGTCAGCGACATCATCCCCAATCTGCTGGTGACCGTCACCGCCCCCGGCGGCAGCCCGGTCTCCTACGCCCCCGGACTGAGCCTGTGCGACGGCTCCGTGGCCCTGCCCGCGGACTCCTCCATCTATGATTTCAGCCTCTACCCCGACGCCCCCAAGGGCAACACCGACACGGACTTCCTGGGTTCCTGGACGGCCACCGTGACCCAGGAGGGCAGAGAGGTCCTCTGCCAGCTGGACTTCCAATCGGACGGAACCATGACCTACCGGGTGGGCTACCCCAACTCGGAGTGGATGGACATCCTGGAGGGGACCTTCTACGTCATCGAGACCAGCACCCAGTACCCGGTGGGGGCGGTGCTCTTTGAGATGACCTCCACCATGGATCAAAGCCCCTTCTGGGGGGTCTTCTCCCTGGAAAACAGCGGCAGTGCTCTCACCGTGACCCACATCAGCGGGGATTCCCTGCTCTACGGGTTCGACGGCCAAGCCATCACCCTGACCGCCCGCTGAACCGCAAAAGCAAAAGCGTCCGAACAAATCGGGCGCTTTTTTTGCAGCGATTTTCACTTCTTGACCCCGTAGAGACTGCAGCTGGTTCCCTTCTGGAAGATAGCGGAGCCGGCGCAGGCCAGGGTCAGGGAAGCCATATCCCCCGCTGTCACCCCGGAGATTCGGAAGGACCCGCTGGCAGTCCCGGTGGCCCCGGGGGCGAACCACCAGCCGCCGATCCCCCCGGGGAGGAGGCACAGGTGGATCACCAGGCCCCGGCTGCCGTCGGCTGCCATGGCGGCCAGCTCCACAGGGGTGGTCTCGTTGACCTGCAGGGTGGCGGCAGCCGCCCCGGAGGTCAACGGGCTCAGGTAGAGCTGAAGCTCGGCGTACTGGGTCAGGTCGTAGTCCAGCAGGTCCAGGGAGATGGACGCCGCCCCGGCGGCAAGGGTGGTCCCGGTGAGCCGGACCAGGGCCCGGGCGTTCACCGCCGCGTCGATCCGGCTGTTGTCGAAGTTGAAGTCGGTGCGCAGAACCGGGTCGGTGCCGATCCACTGGTTCAGGCGCAGATGGGTGGTTTTGTTGGTGCTTGCCATAGGCATTCTCCTTTCTTTCCCCGCCGTACGAAGGTCCATACGGTTTCAGGGTATCTCTACTAATATGGAAAATCCGGGGGTTTCGTGTACGGAACCGTACACGGTTCCGGGGGTGATTTTTTCCGGGAGGGCTTCCAATGGGACATCAACAAAAAACGCCTCCCGACGGGAGGCGTTTTTTCATACCGCTTTGGGGCGGTGGTTCGGAATGGATTCTCCGGTCTGGTACCGCTCCTGCCAGAGCTTGGCGGCCCAGGGGGGCGCGATGACGGCGGCCCGGTCTCCGTGGGCGGCGATCCAGCCCCAGAACCGGGGGCCCACCACCACGTCGGCAGTGACGGTGAAGTTCTCCCCCTCGGGGACCAGGACGACATCGGACCCGAACTGGTCCAGGACCTCCCCGGCGATGGCCTGGCAGCAGCGCAGGCGGACCCGCTCTCTCCGGGCGGGGTCCAGGCCAAAGGGGGCGGCGTCCCACAGGCTGGCGTCGGCCTCGGGTCCCTGGGCGGGCATACCGGTGCTCAGCACGTCGCTCATGCGGTCGGGCCGGTAGAGCCGCAGGGTGCGGTCCCGGTGGTCCCAGGCCAGCAGGTGGTAGTTCTCCCCGAACCACAGCAGCCCCTTGGGGGTGATGACCCGGCGGGAGCCCACGGCCGTTCTCCCCTTGCCCTTGTCATAGCCCACGGGGACAAAGCTCATGGCCTTCCGGCCCTGAATGGCGGCGTGGATGCGGTCGATGGCCACCCGAACCTCATCCGGGTGGGCGGCAGCCCGGCGGCGGACCGACACAGGCCGGCGCAGGCTCTTCCGCTGGGGCAAGGGCGCCATGGCGGCCAGCTTGTCCAGCAGGGCGTCCTTCTGATCCTCTGGCATCCAGCGGTAGACGGAAATGGCGTCGATGATGGTGCGCAGTTCACTGTGAGAGAAGGTGCGGCGGCCGATGTACCAGCCCCCCTCGGCTCCCGCCCGGAAGGTCACATCCAGCCCATGCTTCCGCAGGGCGGCCATGTCCCGGTAAATGCTCTTGCGCTCGGCGGTGACCCCGTGACGGGCCAGCCGGGTGACCAGAGCGGCCAGGGGCAGCGGATGCTTATCGTCGGTTTCCTCCTGCAGGATGCGAGCGAGCATCAAGGTGCGGTCTCGCTGGTCGGTATGCTTTCCCATATGGTGGTCCCTCCTTTGTTTCGTTGCCACCATTATAGAACATTTGTTCTATTTTTGCAAGAGGGAGATTGCCGGGCAGAGTACAAAAAATGGGTCAGCAGCTTCTGAGGCAGGAGGGTTCCTGTCCCGATTCCTTTTCCATGTTCCATTTTCAATGTTTCATATTACTCCCAGCCCTTCCAGACCTCGGGCTGGTTGCCCACGGTGGCCTGCTTGCCGTTGCGGACGATGGGGGTTTTCAACAGGGTGGGGTCCTCCAGGAGTTTTTCGATCTTGGCCTCGTTGTGAGCCAAGTACCGGAGGAGGGGTGCGTCGGGGTGCTTCTCGTCGATGAGGTCCTCCAGCTTCACGGACCGGAGGACGGAGGTCAGCTCCCCCTTGCTGATGCCGTATTTCTTCAGGTCAATATACTGATACTTGACCCGCCGTTCCTTAAAATAGCGCTCGGCCTTTTTGGTGTCGAAGCACTTGGGTTTGCCAAAGATCTGAATGTTCATGGGTTCCCGCCTTTCTCAGCTTTTTCCCCAGCTTACCACATTCGGCCCCAAAAGCCCATAGGGTGGGAAAAATATGTATACTTTTTCGGCAATTGGTGCTATACTATAAAAGATAATTTTTGGGCGGCCCTCTCATGGCGCGCCCCTATTTGTGAAAAAACAGATACCCACGGGCACAGACCTGCAGCGAAACCGTTTCGGCTGAGGGACCCCAGGCAGACCCACCGCGGGACAGGGCGGTTGGGCGGGCCTTGGCTCCCTCTGATTTGTAATACCATTCTTGCGGATTTTACGGCAGGTCCGGCCCTGGAACTTTGTGAAAAGGAGTAACCATGGCAGAAAAACTGAAAATCATCCCTCTGGGCGGCCTGAACGAGATCGGCAAGAATCTCACCGTCTACGAGTACGGCGGCGACATCATCGTGGTCGATGTAGGCATGGGATTCCCCGACGTGGACATGTACGGCATCGACGTGGTCATCCCCGACGTGAGCTACCTCATCAAGCACCAGGATAAGATCCGGGGCATTTTCCTCACCCACGGCCACGAGGACCACATCGGCGCGCTGCCCTACGTGCTGCGCTCGTTCAACGCGCCCATTTACGCCACCCCCATGACCCTGGGGCTGGTGAAGCTGAAGCTGGAGGAGCACAAGCTCATGGACGTGGCCAAGCTGGTCACCTGCGAGGCAGGGGATATCATCCAGGCCGGCAAGTTCTCCGTGGAGTTCATCCACGCCAACCACTCCATTGCCGACGCGGTGAGCTTCGCCATCAAGTGTCCTGTGGGCACGGTGATCCACACCGGCGACTTCAAGATCGACCCCACCCCCATCAAGGGCAAAATCATGGATCTGACCCGTCTGGGTGAGCTGGGCAAGGAGGGCGTGCTGGCCATGCTGGCCGACTCCACCAACGTGGAGCGCCCCGGCCACACCCGGTCGGAGCGGGCAGTGGGCGCCAGCTTCGACGGCCTCTTCAAGAGCTGCAGCGAGCGCATCATCGTCACCACCTTCGCCTCCAACGTGGACCGCATCCAGCAGATCATCCAGGTGGCCGCCCGCTACGGCCGCAAGGTGGCCATCACCGGCCGCAGCATGGAAAATTCCATCCGGGTGGCCGTGGAGCTGGGCTACACCGAGATCCCCGAGGGGGTCCTGGTGGACATCAACCACATCAAGTCCCTGCCCAAGGACAAGATCTGTATCATCACCACCGGCAGCCAGGGCGAGGCCATGTCCGCCCTGTTCCGCATCGCTTTCTCCACCCACAAGCAGGTGGAGATCCAGCCCGGCGACCGGGTTATCCTGTCGGCCTCGGCCATCCCCGGCAACGAGACGGCGGTAAACAACATCGTCAACGAACTCTATCGGAAGAACGCCGAGGTGGTCAACGAGTTCGCCGGCCCCCTGCACGTGTCCGGCCACGCCTGCCAGGATGAGCTGAAGATCGTCCATGCTCTGGTGCGGCCCAAGTTCTTCCTCCCCGTCCACGGCGAGCAGCGGCAGCTGAAAACCCACGCCCGGGTGGCCGCCGAGATGGGAACCCCTGAGAGCAACATCCTCATCGGCGACGTGGGCCGCATCATTGAGCTCACCCCCAACTCCGCCCAGCTGGCGGGAACCGTCCCCTCGGGCCGGGTCTTCGTGGACGGCTACGGCGTGGGCGACGTGGGCAGCGTGGTCCTGCGGGACCGCCGCCACCTGGCCCAGGACGGCATGATCGTGGTGGTGGTCTCCCTGTCCAGCGAGAACGGCGAGTTGATCTCCGGTCCCGATATCATCACCCGTGGCTTCGTGTACGTCAAGGAATCCGAGAGCCTCATGGAGGAGCTGCGGGACGTGGCTCTGGAGGCCCTGGAGGACTGCCAGATGCGGAATATCAGCGACTGGGCCACCATCAAGTCCGCCATGAAGGGCGAGATGACCCGGTATCTCTACAAGAAGACCAAGCGCAACCCCAAGATCCTCCCTGTCATCAAGGAAGTGTGATTTGCCCAGATTAGAAAAGGAAGGAGCCGCAGACGCGGCCCCTTCCTTTTTTGACTATTTTTCCGTCAGGTTGGACACCCTATGACAGGATTCCGAATTACTCCTCGCTGGAACCGGAGCTGCTCAGCTTGTTCTCGTAGGACTGGATCATCTTCTTGACCATCTGGCCGCCGATAGAACCGGCCTCACGGGTGGTCAGAGAGCCGTTGTAGCCCTTCTTCAGGTTGACGCCCACTTCGTTGGCGGCTTCCATCTTGAACTGATCCATAGCGGCGCGGGCCTCGGGGACCAGGATCTTGTTACTGCCGGAAGAAGACTTATTGCTTGCCATATCGTTGTTCTCCTTTGTGATTGAGATAAAAAATTTCATGTCATGTCATCAGCCCTCCGTTCCGGGGACCGAAGGAAAACGACGGCTTCGTCGTTCCGGGCTTATGTTTGCCCATTCCCACAGAGATATTCCGGCGGTCCCGGTGTAAAATCCGGAAAAAGAGGAAAGGGCGCGGAAGCCTTCGAAATTCGAAGGACGATCCTCCGGCCTTTCGGGGTTGTTTTCCCGGCGGACCTCCAGTATAATAAATAGAATAAAAAGAAAAAACAGCAATCAGACAGGAGGAATCACCATGGCCTATTGCAAAGCCTGCGGCGTAGAACTGCGTCAGGGCGCCCGCTTCTGCGACATGTGCGGGACCAAAGTGGAAAAAATCTGTCCCAGCTGCGGGGAGGTTCTGCGGGACCAGGCCAAGTTCTGCGACCTCTGCGGCGTGAAGCTGCCCCTGACCGAGCTGGTCTCCGCCCCCAAGACCGTCAAGGGGAGCGTCTGCGCCGGGCGGCTCCACACTGTGGCCCTGCGCACCGACGGCACCCTGCTGGCCACCGGCGACAACCAGTTCGGCCAGTGCGAGGTCTCCGACTGGACGGATATTGTGGCCGTGGCCGCCGGGAAGTACCACACCGTGGGCGTCCGGGCCGACGGCACCGTAGTGACCGCCGGGGACGGCTCCTTCGGCCAATGTGACGTGGAGGACTGGACGGATATCGTGGCCGTGGCCGCCGGCGACAAGCACACCGTGGGTCTCCGCACCGACGGCACGGTGGTGGCCGCCGGCCGGGACTCCAGCGGCAAGTGCGACCTGGGGGCGTGGCGGGGCATCGTGGCCATCGCCGCCGGCATGGAGCACACCTTGGGACTCACCCAGGACGGCGCCGTGGTGGCCGCCGGCGATGGACTGTTCGGCTCCTGCGCCGTGGGGAACTGGTCCAACATCGCCTCCATTGCCGCCGGGCACATCCACACCATCGGCGTCCGCCGGGACGGCCGGGTGGTGGAGGCCGACGGCTTCGTGGCGCCGGGGGTCACTGACTGGACCGACATCGCCGCCGTGGCCGTCAGCCCCTTCCACACGGTGGGGCTCAAGACCGACGGCTCCGTCCTGGCCTCCGGGGATATCCAGTACGGCCAGTGCGACGTGGACCAGTGGACAGAGATCACCGCCGTGGCCGCCGGAGAGCGGCACACCGTGGCCCTCAAGGCCGACGGCACCGTGGTAGCCGCCGGGGACAACGAGGCCGGCCAGTGCGCGGTGGCGGACTGGAAGCTGTGGTGAGGACCTAAACGGGGGAACACGGGTGCTGTCAACCCACGTAAATGCCTCCCCTGTGAGGGGAGCCTTTGGCGTTGGGTATACAACCCACCTCAATCTGTGCACAAAAAACCAGCGGGAAATTCCCGCTGGTTTTTTTGTCCTGTTTTTGAATTATTCGGCGGTCTCGATGGCCACGTAGCCCTCGGGGGGAGTCAGGCCCAGCTCGGCGCAGATGGCCTCGTTGTACTTCTTGGTCACGTCGGTGTACTCGATGGGCATCTCGGCAATGTCAGCCTCGCCCTTCAGGATCTTGGCTGCCATTTCGCCGGTGGTGTAGCCCAGGTCATAGTAGCTGATGGACAGGGTGGCCACGCCGCAGCCGGAGCAGATGCCCTCCTCGCCGGCGATGACGGGGACCTTGGCGGGACGGCAGATATTGTCGATGATGCCGGTGTTGGCGGCCACGGTGTTATCGGTGGGGACATAGATCACGTCGCTCTCGTTGGCGGCGGTGGTGCAGACGGCGGACAGGTCGTTGGAGTCGGAGAAAGCATAGA
This sequence comes from Oscillospiraceae bacterium, assembly GCA_016295225.1. Taxonomy (GTDB): domain Bacteria; phylum Bacillota; class Clostridia; order Oscillospirales; family Oscillospiraceae; genus Evtepia. The sequence continues at coordinate 20,099 of JAEDLP010000002.1, forward strand.
CGGTGCAGGTGTAGCCCATGTCTTCCAGAGCGGCCTTGACCACGTCGATCTGATACTGGGAGTTGGCCTCAGCGGAGCAGTACAGCAGGCCCACGTTCTGGGCGTCGGGGAACCACTCCTGGAGCATGGCGGCCTGCTGGTCCAGGGGAGCCAGGTCGGAGGTGCCGGAGATGTTGCCGCCCACGGTGCCGTTAAAGTCGGCCAGCTCCAGGGCCACGCCGTACTCGGTGATGGAGGTGCCCAGGATGGGGATCTCGTTGGTGCCGGCGGCGGCAGCCTGCAGCGCGGGGGTGGCGTTGGCCAGGATCAGGTCCACCTGCTTGGACACAAAGCCGTTGATGATGGTGGAGCAGGTGTTGGAGTCGTTCTGGGCGTTCTGCACGTCAAAGGTGACGGCGTCCTCGCCCAGGATGTCCACCAGTGCGTCCTGGAAGCCCTGGGTAGCGGCGTCCAGCGCCACGTGCTCCACCAGCTGGCAGATACCCACGGTGTAGGTGGCGGCGGTCTCGTCCCCGCCCTCGGCGGGTTCTTCTGCGGGAGCGGTGTCACCGCCGCCGCAGGCGGCCAGGCCCAGACACATCACACCGGCCAGCAGTGCGGCCAATAACTTCTTTTTCATTGAAATAACCTTCTTTCAATCTGTCAATTCTTTGGTACAAATCCTGGTTGGATTTGTTGCTCCCCATATTATCACTTTAACGCTTTACAGTCAAGAGGCGACGGGAAATTTTTTCTGTCCCCACAGATTCCCCCTCCTTCTTGCATTTCCCCGCAAAAAGAATATAATAGTGTGGTTAGCGTCTGCGCATCTGAAAACCTTTTCGGGAGGCACATCGACATGAAACGTGATTTCGCCCTGGGCTGTCTGTTCATCGCCCTGGCTACCCTGATTTTCTCCACCATGGAGGTCATGCTCAAGCTCCCCGCCGTGTCGGGAGCCTTCCACCCCATGCAGATCACCATGGAGCGGTTCCTGGTGGGCGGTCTCTGCCTGATCCCCGTGGCGGTCTTTACCCTGAAAAAGAAGGGGGTCCGCCTCACCAAACAGGATCTGGGCTACTTCGCCCTCACCGGCCTGCTGAACATCCCCCTGGGCATGGTCCTGTATCAGCTGGCCATCACCTGCGGCCAGGCCAACATCGTGGCGGTCATCTTCTCGGGCAACCCCATCTTCGTCACCATGCTGGCCGCCCTGATTCTCCACGAGGCCATCCGCTGGAACAACGTCCTTGCTCTGGTCTTTGAGATCCTGGGCATCCTGGCCATCATCAACCCCTTCGGCGGCGGGGAGATCAGCCTGCTCAGCATTTTCCTGACCATCCTCTCCGCCCTGCTCTTCGCCCTCTACTCCGTCCTGGGCAAGCGGAAGACCGCCCGGGTGGGCAGCATCGTGGTCACCTGCTGCTCCTTCCTCTTCGGCTCTCTGGAGCTGGCTCTCCTCCTCCTCCTGGGCCACACCGAACCCGGAGCCGCCTTCTATCAGGCGGTCCATCTGGACGTCTTCTGTGACGTCCCCTTCCTCCAGGGCATCACCGGGACCACCCTGCCCTACTTCCTCTTTATCGGCATTGTCAACTGCGCCGCGGGCTATGTCTTCCACATGCTGGCCATTGAGAAGACCAGCGCCATCCACGGCAGCCTGGTCTTCTTCTTCAAGCCCATCCTGGCCCCCATCATCGCCCTGGTGATCTTGGGCGAGGCCATCACCCCGCCCATCGCCCTGGGCATCGTCCTGTTCCTCACCGGCAGCCTGCTGGGCATCGTCCCCGAGGCCATCCGCGCCCGCAGGGCGGAACCCGCTCCTGCCCCCGGGGAACCCGAAACCGCCCCAACGAAATAACTTCCAGGAGGTATTCCCATGTTCACCCCCATTGATCCAAACACCTGGCCCCGCCGGGATCACTTTAACTACTACCGGAACATCCTGCCCGTGGGCTACACCGTCTCCGTCCGCCTGGACGTGACCCGCTTCCGGGCCATGCTGGCCCACCGGGGCCTGAAATTCTACCCCAGCTTCATCTGGTGCGTTTCCCACACCATCCTGTCCCACCCGGCCTTCCGCATGGGGGTGGACAAGGAGGGCAACCCCGGCGTCCACGACGTGGTTCACCCCAACTACACCGTCTTCCACGAGGACGACCACACCTTCTCCGACTGCTGGACGGAACACAACGAGGATTTCGCCGCCTTCTACCGGGCCTTCCAGGCCGACCAGGCGGCCTATGGTCAGAATCACGGCATCAAGGCCAAGCCCGGCCAGCCGGGGAACTTCTACTGCATCTCCTGCGTCCCCTGGCTGGACTTCACCGCCTACTCCTCCCACGTGGCCGGAGGTGGCCAGCCCAACCTCTTCCCGGTGATCACCTACGGCAAGGCCGTGGAGGAGAACGGCAGGGTCACCATGCCCCTGGCCCTGAACATCGCCCACGCCGCCGCCGACGGCTGGCACACTTCCCAGTTCATCAACGACCTCCAGGCCCTCCTGGACACCGTCACCCTGACCCTGTGACCGGAGGCCCGTCATGAAGGAATCACTGAAACGAGAATTTGCCGAAAAGGAACGCACCGCCGCCCAGGCGGCCGCCCTGGTCCAGAGCGGCCAGAACGTGTACATCGGCTGCTGCACCAGCTATGCCCGGGCCATCGCCGACGCGCTGGCCGCCCGGTCGGAGGAGCTGGAAAACGTGACCATCGGCCTGTCCAACATCTTCCCCCCCATGTCCCTGCTGGACTGCGCCAATCCCAAGGCCTTCCACTTCTGCACCTACTTCGTGGGCTATGAGGACCGCCGTGCTTTGAAGGCGGACAACCTGGACTACACCTCCGTCCATCTGGGCCAGGTGGACCAGTGGTGCTACCACACCTTCCACCCGGACATCGCCTTCCTGGACGTGTCCAGCCCCGACGAGAACGGCTACATGAGCCACGGGGCCTCGGGCTGCTGCATGCACCCCTTCATCCAGGAGGAGGCCAAGACCATCGTCCTCCACATCAACCGCTTCTCCCCCTATGTCACCGGGGAACGCACCCTCATCCACGTGTCCGACGCCGACTACGTGGTCTTCGCCGACGTGGAGAAGGAGACCACCCCCGGCGGCCCCGTGGAGGAGGACGACCCCGACGTGCTGGCCATGTCCCGGTTCCTCCTGGACGAGATCCCCGACGGGGGCTGCATCCAGCTGGGCATCGGGGAGGTGGCCACCGCCGTGGGCTTCGGCCTCACCGGCAAGAACGACCTGGGCTGCCACACGGAGCTGATGACCGACTCCATCATGGCCCTGATGAAGGCCGGGGTCATCAACAACAGCCGGCCCAAGTTCATCCCCCACAAGTCGGTGGTGGGCTTCGCCTTCGGCTCCAGGGAGCTGTACCAGTACCTGGACCACAACGAGAACATGTACTTCGGCCCCTTCCCCGTGGTGAACGACCCCAGAAACATCGCCCGGAACGACAACATGATCTCCATCAACACCGCCATGTCCATCGACCTCTTCGGCCAGGTGGCCGCCGAGGGCATGGGGACCCGGCAGTTCAGCGGGGTGGGCGGCCAGCTGGACTACGTCCGGGGGGCCCAGATGGCCAAGGGGGGCAAGTCCTTCTTCGCCTTCAAGTCCACCCTGGGCAAGAACCCCGACGGCTCCCCCAAGAGCCGCATCCTCCCCTACTTCCCCCCGGCCACCATCGTCACCACCCCCCGGGCCGACGTCCAGTACGTGGTCACGGAGTACGGCATGGTGAATTTGAAGCATCTGACTGTCCGGGACCGGGCCAAGGCCCTCATCGACCTGGCCCATCCCGACTGCCGGGCCGACCTCACCGCCCAGGCCAGACAGCTGGGGATTCTGTGAGGACGTGGACACACCCGTAAGGGTTTCTCTATCGCCAAAGCCTCCCCTGCAAGGGGAGCCAGGGGCGGCAGCGGTTCCACCCGCAAGACCCGCATAAACAAAATCTTATGTTTTTATAAGGCATTCCTTGACCGCATAGGATTTCCGTGATAAGATGAAAGGCATCAAATCTCCGCGATTTTGATTTAAAAAAGAAGGTTATTACCATGAAGAAAAAGTTATTGACCGCCCTGCTGGCCGCCATTCTGTGCCTGGGCCTGACTGCCTGCGGCTCTGCCCGGGAGGAGACCGGCGGCTCCGCCGGCACCTACACCGTGGGCATCTGCCAGCTGGTGGAGCACGAGGCCCTGGACGCCGCCACCGACGGCTTTCAGGACGCCCTGAACGACATCTTGGGGGAGGGGACCGTGTCCTTTGACCTCCAGAACGCCCAGGGGGACTCCAACACCTGCTCCGTCATCGTGAACAGCTTTGTCTCCAACGACGTGGATCTCATCCTGGCCAACGCTACCCCCGCCCTCCAGGCCGCCGTGGCCGGCACCGGAGAGATCCCCATCCTCTGCACCTCCGTCACCGAGTACGGCGTGGCCCTGGACATCGAGGGCTTTGACGGCACCGTGGGGGGCAACATCTCCGGCACCTCCGACCTGTCCCCCCTGGACCAGCAGGCCGCCATGATCCCGGAGTGGTTCCCCGAGGCGGAAACCGTGGGCCTGCTCTTCTGCTCCGCCGAGGCCAACTCCCAGTATCAGGTGGACGTGGTGAAGGCTGAGCTGGAGAAGCTGGGCCTCACCTGCACCCTCTACCCCTTCGCTGACTCCAACGACCTGTCTGCCGTGTGCACCACCGCCGCGGAGAAGAGCGATGTGCTCTACGTCCCCACCGACAACACCGTGGCCGCCAACACCGGTATCATCGACAACGTCTGCCGGGCGGCCAAGGTCCCCGTCATGGGGGGCGACGGCGGCATCTGTGCCGGCTGCGGCGTGGCCACCATCCCCGTGAACTACTATGACCTGGGCTACCTCACCGGCGAGATGGCCGCCCAGATCCTCACCGGCCAGGCGGACATCTCCGAAATGCCCATCGCCCACCTGGAATCCGCCAGGGTCTATAACCCCGAGATCTGTCAGGCCCTGGGCCTCACCGTTCCCGAGGGCTATGAGCCCATCGCATAAGAAAGAAATCATTTGGGAGGACTTATCGTGTTTGAAACTCTGCTTGCAAAGCTCCTGACCATCCCCGGCGCCCTGCCCGGCGCGGTGGCCCAGGGGCTGATCTGGGGCATCATGGCCATCGGCGTGTACATCACCTTCCGGGTGCTGGACGTGGCCGACCTGACCGTGGACGGCTCCCTGTGCACCGGCGGCGCCGTGTGCATCATGATGATGCTGGCCGGCTGCAACGTGTGGCTGTCCATGCTCATCGCCACCGTGGCCGGACTGCTCACCGGCCTCATGACCGGCCTGTTCCACACCTTCATGGGCATCCCCGCCATCCTGGCCGGTATTCTGACCCAGCTTTCCCTCTACTCCATCAACTTAAAAATCATGGGCAAGGCCAACCAGGCCATCAACGTGGACAAGTATGACCTGCTCATCTCCCTGCGCTGGGTGAAGCAGGCCATCCTGGGCAACCCCCTCATCATGGTCTCCATCCTCATCGTGGCCCTCATCGTGGTGCTGTACTGGTTCTTCGGCACCGAGCTGGGCTGCTCCATCCGGGCCACCGGCGCCAACCCCAACATGAGCCGCGCCCAGGGCATCAACACCGATCTGAACAAGGTCCTGGGCCTGATGCTCTCCAACGGCCTGGTTGCCTTCTCCGGCGCCCTCCTGAGCCAGTATCAGGGCTTCGCCGACGTGAGCATGGGCCGCGGCGCCATCGTCATCGGCCTGGCCGCCGTCATCATCGGCGAGGCGGTCTTCAGCCGCATCTTCCGCAACTTCGCCCTGAAGCTGCTGGCGGTGGTCTTCGGCTCCATCATCTACTACGTGGTCATTCAGATCGTCATCCAGCTGGGCCTGGACGCCAACCTGCTGAAGCTGCTGTCCGCCGTGGTGGTGGCCATCTTCCTGGCCGTCCCCTACTGGAAGGGCAAGTATTTCCGCCGCCCCGTCAAGGCGGCCCCCGCCGGAAAGGAGGAGAAGTAATGCTGGAACTCAAGGGACTCTATAAGACCTTCAACGCCGGCACCGTCAACGAGAAGCGGGCTATCAACGGCCTGAACCTCACCCTGGAAGACGGCGACTTCGTCACCATCATCGGCGGCAACGGCGCGGGCAAGTCCACCATGCTGAACCTGATCTCCGGTGTCTTCCCCGCCGACGCCGGCACCATCACCCTGAACGGGGTAAACATCACCAACCTGCCGGAGTACAAGCGGGCCAAGTACCTGGGCCGTGTGTTCCAGGACCCCATGATGGGCACCGCCGCCACCATGGGCATTGAGGAGAACCTGGCCCTGGCCAACCGCCGGGGCAAGACCCGGGGCCTGGGCCGGGGCATCCACGCCCAGGAGCGGGCCCTCTACCGGGAGCAGCTGGCCACCCTGGGCTTAGGCCTGGAGGACCGCATGACCAGTAAGGTGGGTCTGCTGTCCGGCGGCCAGCGTCAGGCCCTGACCCTGCTGATGGCCACCCTAAAAAAGCCCGACCTGCTGCTGCTGGACGAGCACACCGCCGCCCTGGACCCTAAGACCGCCGACAAGGTTCTCCAGCTCACCGAGGAGATCGTGGCCCGGGATAAGCTCACCACACTCATGGTCACCCACAACATGAAGAACGCCATCCAGTACGGCAACCGTCTGATTATGATGGACGCCGGTCGGGTGGTGGTGGACATCAAGGGCGAGGAGAAGAAAAACCTCACCGTCCGGGACCTGCTGGAGAAGTTCAACATCGAGAACGACCGCATGCTCCTGTCCGAATAACGTCAAACGCCGGAACGGTACAACCCGTTCCGGCGTTTCCATATCTAACGCGAGAAAGCGCCCGAATGAATTCGGGCGCTTTCTCTTTTGGCTTTAACAGAGGATTCTGGATTTTGGCTCAGTCTTCCAGCTCGTTTTCCCGGATGCGCAGGGCGCCGGTGGGGCAGGCCTGGGCGCACTTCAGGCAGTCCACGCAGCCCTTGATGGCGTCGCTCTTGAGGAACTCGGGCTTGATGGCGGTCTCGAAGCCGCGGCCCACCAGGTCGATGATGCCCTTGCCCACCACTTCGTCGCAGATCCGGACGCACTGGCCGCAGAGGATGCACTTGCCCTGGTCCCGCTCGATGGCCACCAGCCGCTTCTCCTTGTAGGAGGGGTGGACCTTGCCGTCGCCCCGGAGGCGCTCAATGCGCTGGGGCTGCAGCTCGTACAGGTTGGCGCAGCGGATGAGCTTGCACTCCTCGAAGTCGTGGCAGCCGCAGTCCAGGCAGCGGGAGGCCTCGGCACGGGCCTGGGCCTCGGAGAAGCCCAGGTTGATCTCCTGGAAGTCGTGCTTGCGCTCCTCGGGGTCCCGGGTGGGCATCTTGGCCCGGGGCAGCTTGATGTAGCCCTCGAAGTACTCGGGGGTCACCTTCTTCACGGACAGGTAGGTCTTGCGGTAAGGCACTTCCACGCCGTTCAGGTACAGATCCACCACCTTGGAGCAGCGGCGGGCCTCGCCGATGGCCTCGATGGCGATGGACGCGCCGTTGTTGGTGGCGTCGCCCACAGCGAAGACCCCCTCCATGGAGGTGCGGTAGCTGGTCTCGTCGGCGGCGATGATGCCCTTGCGGTTGAGCTCCACGCCCTCGAAACCGGCCACGTTGGCCTTCTGGCCGATGGCGGCGATGACGCAGGAGACGGGCAGGATCTCGAACTTGCCCTCCACGGGGACGGGACGGCGGCGACCGGACTCGTCAGGCTCACCCAGCTCCATGACCTGGAGCTTGATCTCCTTGACCTTGCCGTTCTCGCCCACGATCTCGGCGGGGTTGGTCAGGAACTTGAAGACCACGCCCTCTTCCCGGGCCTCGTCGATCTCGATCTGCTCGGCGGGCATTTCCTTCTCGGTGCGGCGGTAGACCACGTAGACCTCCTTGGCGCCCAGACGGACGGCGGTGCGGCAGGCGTCCATGGCGGTGTTGCCGCCGCCCACCACGGCCACCTTGTCGCCGATCTCGGGCTTCTGGCCCAGGGCCACTCTCTGCAGGAAGTCAATGCCGCCCATGACGCCCTCCAGCTCCTCGCCGGGGCAGCCCACAGGCATGCTGGACCAGGCGCCGATGGCCAGAACCACGGCGTCATACTTGGACTTGAACTCCTCGAAGGAGGCGTCCACGCCGATGCGGTAGTTGTTCTTCATTTCCACGCCCAGGGAGGCGATCTCAGCGATCTCCTCGTCCAGGACGGACTTGGGCAGGCGGTACTCGGGGATACCGTAGCGCAGCATGCCGCCCATCTGGGGCATGGCGTCCACGATGGTGACACGGTGGCCCTTCAGGGACAGGTAGTAGGCTGCGGTGAGGCCGCCGGGGCCGCCGCCGATGATGCCCACCCGCTTGCCGGTGGAGGCAGCCTTGGCGGGCAGATAGCCGCCGGCCTTGATGACGTTGTCCGCGGCGAAATACTTCAGGTAAGAGATGGAGATGGACTCCTCCACCATCTGACGGCGGCAGCCGCCCTCGCAGGGATGGGGGCAGACACGGCCAATGGAGGCGGGGATGGGCAGGCGCTCCTTCAGGATGCGCACAGCCTCCTTGTCGTCGCCGCGAGCGATGGCCTGGATGTAGCCCTGGGCGTTGACGCTGGCGGGACATTTCAGCACGCAGGGACCGCGGCAGTCGCCGTCGTGGTCGCTCATGAGCAGCTCAATGCTGGTCTTCCGGGTGCGGACCACCCGCTCGGACTCGGTGTTGATGACCATGCCGTCGGTGGCGATGGTGGCGCAGGCCCGCAGCAGCTTGGGGCTGTTCTCGGCCTCCACCACGCACAGGGAGCAGCCGCCGTAGTGCTTCAGCTCGCTGTTGTGGCAGAGGTTGGGGATCTGGATGCCGTTGGCTTCGGCGATCTGGAGCAGCGTCTGACCGGGGGTGCCGGTGCAGACCTGACCATTGATGGTTACTTTGATCTTCTTCATAATGACACCCTCCTTTCTTACTCCACGATAATGGCGTCGAACTTACAGGAACTCACGCACTGCTTGCACTTGATGCAGGCGTCCTGGTTGATGACATGGGGCTCCTTGCGCTCGCCGCTGATGCACTCCACGGGGCACTTCCGGGCGCAGAGGGTACAACCCTTGCAGTTCACCGGATCGATCTTGATGGTCAGCAGGGCGGAGCACTCGCAGGCGGGGCATTTCTTGTCCCGGATGTGGGCCTCATACTCGTCGCGGAAGTAGCGGATGGTAGTGAGGACGGGGTTGGGAGCCGTCTGACCCAGGCCGCAGAGGGCGCCGTCCTTGATGGACACGCAGAGCTCTTCCAGCATCTCGATGTCGCCTTCCTGGCCCTTGCCCTCGCAGATGCGGTCCAGGATCTCCTTCATACGGGTGGTGCCGATGCGGCAGGGGACGCACTTACCGCAGGATTCCCGGGCAGTAAAGTCCAGGAAGAACCGGGCGATGTTCACCATACAGGTGGTGTCGTCCATGACCACCATGCCGCCGGAGCCCATGATGGCGCCGGTGGCGGAAAGGGCCTTGTAGTCAATGGGGGTGTCCACCAGTTCAGCGGGGATACAGCCGCCGGAGGGGCCGCCCATCTGGACTGCCTTGTACTTCCGGTCGTTCTTGATGCCGCCGGCGATGTCAAAGATAACGTCCTTCAGGCTGTTGCCCATGGGGACCTCCACCAGGCCGCCCCGCTGAACCTTACCGGTCAGAGCGAAGACCTTGGTGCCCTTGGAGTTCTCGGTGCCCATGGCGGCAAAGGCTGCGCCGCCGTTGCGGATGATCCAGGCCACATTGGCGAAGGTCTCCACGTTGTTGATGTTGGAGGGCTCGTTCAGGTAGCCGCTCTGGGCGGGGAAGGGAGGCTTCAGGCGGGGCATGCCGCGCTTGCCTTCCATGGATTCGATGAGGGCGGTCTCCTCGCCGCAGACGAAGGCGCCTGCGCCGATCTTGATGTGGAGATCGCAGGAGAAGCCGGTGCCCAGGATGTTCTCACCCAGCAGACCGCGGGCGCGGGCCTGCTCGATGGCCTGACCCAGGTGCTCCACGGCCAGGGGGTACTCGGCACGGATGTAGACATACATGTCCGTGGCGCCGATGGCGTAGGCGCCGATGAGCATGCCTTCGATGAGGGTGTGGGGGTCGGACTCGATGACAGCGCGGTCCATGAATGCGCCGGGGTCGCCCTCGTCGGCGTTGCAGATGATGTGCTTGTTCTCACCCTCAGCCTGACGGGCGGCGTTCCACTTGAACCAGGTGGGGAAGCCTGCGCCGCCGCGGCCGGCCAGACCGGAGACCTTGATCTCCTCGATGACCTCTTCGGGGGTCATCCGCAGGGCCTTGTCCAGAGCCTGATAGCCGTCGTGGTTGATGTAGTCGTCAATGCTGGTGGGGTCGATGATGCCGCAGTGGCTCAGGGCCACGCGCTTCTGCTTCTTCAGGAAGCGGGCGTCCTCATCGCTGATAAACATGGCCTCCAGCTTGGAGAAGTCCTTGCTGCGGACGGCCTCCACGATGCCCAGGGCGTCGGTCTCGGTGACCCGGACCAGGCGGTGGAGGAGCTTATCGCCCTCGTAGATGTCCACGATGGGCTCCAGGTAGCACATGCCGATACAGCCGGTCTTCTCCACGGTGAAGCTGTCGGTGGCGGCCATGTGACCGGCCAGGACCTTGGCCACGCGGGCAGCGCCTGCGGACACGCCGCAGCTGCCCTGGCCCACCAGGATGCGGATGCCGTCGCCGGCCTCCCGCTTCCGGAGCTCCCGGAGGATGTTGATGGTCTTTTCAGGGGTCAAGTTGCCGTAGGTGTCGCCGTTGATCATCATGACGGGAGCCAGGGAACAGCAGCCCAGGCAGGCCACTTCATTGAGGGTGAACATGCCATCCTCGGTGGTCTCCCCGTTCTGAATGCCCAGCTCCTGGGTGATGGCGGTGCGGATGCGCTCCGCGCCGTTCACGTGGCAGGCCGTGCCTTCGCACAGCATGATCTGATAGGTGCCCATGGGCTTCAGGCGGAAATAGCTGTAGAAGGTAGCCACGCCCATGACCTTTGCGGGGCTGTTGCCGGTGCGCTCCGCCACGTGGTAAATCACTTCCTGGGGCAGATAGCCGTAAATGGCCTGAGCCTGCTGCAGGATCATGATCAGACTGGTGGAATCCTCCTGATACTGGCGGAGTACGCCTTCCATCAGAGAGAGATCGACACCTGACTTAAACTCGGTCATTATTTTCACTCCTTTAACTTGTGAGGATGGATATGGTATGCATCTTATTCTCGTCAGTCGTTCATTTCCTCACATCTTCGACAAACATTTTCCCTTAAATTATAGTACCGTCTCGGTCAATTTACAAGACTATTTCGTTTCCAGATAGACAAAAATTGTACTATTTTTCTGGTAATTTTGACTTTTAGGCAAGTCCTCTTTCACGGAAACAACATAACCTGACACAAACACTGCAAAGCAAAAGGAAGCCCGGATATTCCAGACTTCCTTCTTGCAAATTTCCTTTCATGCAGGGCTTTTATCACGGAACAGGGAGGTTTCCCTCAGACGCCGTGTTTGACCCGGTCGTGCTCCTCGGCCCGCTTGGCGTTGTTGAAGCGGTCCAGGGTACCCACCAGGTAGCCGGTGATCCGGCGGATGCGCTCAAAGGGGACGTCGTCCCGCTCCCGCCGGCCGCAGCCGGGGCACTGGTCGCCGATGATGCCGGAGAATCCGCAGACAGGGTCCCGGTCCACGGGGTGGTTCACGGAGCCGTAGCCGATGCCCTTCTCCTTCATGCAGCGGATGACCTTCTCGAAGGCCTCCAGGTTCTCGGTGGGGTCGCCGTCCATCTCGATGTAGCTGATGTGGCCGGCGTTGGTGAGGGCGTGGTAGGGGGCCTCGATGGCGATCTTGTCATAGGCGGAGATGGGGTAGTACACAGGCACGTGGAAGGAGTTGGTGTAGTAGTCCCGGTCGGTGACCCCTTCGATGACGCCGTACTTCTCCTTGTCGATCTTCACGAAGCGGCCGGAGAGGCCCTCGGCGGGGGTGGCCAGCAGGGAGAAGTTCAGCTGACGCTTCTTGCTCTCCTCGTCCATCCGGGCCCGCATGTGGCCGATGATCTCCTGGCCCAGGATGCGGGCCTTCTCGCTCTCGCCGTGGTGCTCGCCGATGAGGACCTTCAGGGTCTCGGCCAGGCCGATGAAGCCCACGGACAGGGTGCCGTGCTTCAGGACCTCCCGGACCTCGTCGTCCCAGTCCAGGTTGTCGGAGTCGATCCACACCCCCTGGCCCATGAGGAAGGGGGCGTTCTTGACCTTCTTGCGGCACTGGAACTCAAAGCGCTCCAGCAGCTGCTCCACCGCCAGATCCAGCATGTGGTCCAGGCTCTCGAAGAAGACATTCAGGTCGCCCTTGGCCTTGATGCCCAGGCGGGGCAGGTTGATGGTGGTGAAGGACAGGTTGCCCCGGCCGTTGCAGATCTCCCGCTCGGGGTCGTGGATGTTGCCGATGACCCGGGTGCGGCAGCCCATGTAGGCGATCTCGGTCTCGGGATGGCCGGGCTTGTAGTACTGCAGGTTGAAGGGGGCGTCCACGAAGGAGAAGTTGGGGAAGAGCCGCTTGGCGGAGCACCGGATGGCCAGCTGGAAGAGGTCATAGTTGGGCTCGCCGGGGTTGTAGTTGACGCCCTCCTTCACCCGGAAGATCTGGATGGGGAAGATGGGGGTCTCGCCGTTGCCCAGGCCGGCCTCGGTGGTGAGCATGATGTTCTTCATGACCATGCGGCCCTCGGGGCTGGTGTCCATGCCGTAGTTGATGGAGGAGAAGGGGGTCTGGGCTCCGGCCCGGGAGTGCATGGTGTTCAGGTTGTGGATGAGGGCCTCCATGGCCTGATAGGTGGCCCGGTCGGTCTCCTTCACGGCCCGGTAGTGGGCGAAGTCCTGGCACTTGCGGGCCATGGTCTCCTCCAGGCCGTAGTTCTCGGTGAGGAAGGGCAGCTCGGCCTGGAAGTAGGCCTCGCAGTCCTCCAGCTTGGGGTAGAGGCCGGTCTCGGTCTCCAGCTTCTGGATGTTCTCCTTGACGGCGGACTCGGGGTCCTCCTGTCCGGCCAGGAGCATCAGGGCCCGGGCCAGATTCTGGCGGTAAATCCGCTTAAAGGTCTTCCGAACGCCGATGGCCATGCTGTAGTCGAAGTTCACGATGGACTGGCCACCGTGCTGGTCGTTCTGGTTGGACTGAACGGCGATGCAGGCCAGGGCGGTATAGGAGGAGATGTCGTTGGGCTCCCGGAGGGTGCCGTGGCCGGTGGAGAAGCCCCCGTCGAAGAGCTTGATCAGGTCGATCTGGGTGCAGGTGGTGGTCCCCATGGGGGCAAAGTCCATGTCGTGGATGTGGATGTCACCGCTCTGGTGGGCAGCGGCGTGCTCGGGCTTCATGACGAACATCTGATAGAACTGCTTGGACCCCTCGCTGCCGTACTTCAGCATGGTGCCCATGGCGGTGTCGCCGTCGATGTTGGCGTTTTCCCGCTTGATGTCGCTGTCCTTGGCGGAGGAGAAGGTGATGTCCTCGTAGATCTTCATCAGGCGGGTGTTCATCTCCCGGGCGCGGCTGCGCTCGGAGCGGTACAGGATGTAGGCCTTGGCGGTCTGGACGTAGCCGTTGTCCATGAGGACCCGCTCCACGATGTCCTGGATGTGCTCCACGTCGGGGCATTGGCCGCCCTCCACCTCCAGAATGGACGCCACTTCGTGGGCCAGGCGGGCCGCGGTCTCGTCATAACCGGGCTTGTAGGTGGCCTCAAAGGCCTTGTTGATGGCCTCGGCGATCTTGTTTTCATGGAACGGAACCAGGCGGCCGTCGCGCTTACGGATCTGCAGAACCATGCGTCATTCCTCCTCCCTTGGAATTTTAGTATTGTTTGAACCACTATCTTGTGGTTGTGATCGTTTGATATACAATATGGTGTGTCTCGAATTTTGCAACAAACACATGATAGCATCCGTCCCTCGCTACGTCAAGACAAAGCGTTCAAAATTATTGCACAAAATTTAGGGGGAGAATTTTTCGAGCCACAACTGCTTGTGGTGGTTTGTTTGACTTTCCTGCTCAAAGGGTCTGTTTTTCAAGGCTTTCCCAGGTAGTTTCTTCCCTTTCCACCTGATCCCAGTGATCAAAGCGTGCCTCCAGCCCGTCCCAGGTCAAGACCGTAAATTGGTACTCCACCAGCACATGGCAGGGCAGGACGCCCTCGATGATCCGCCGAAGCTCGTCGAAGTCCGCCGGCCTGCCGCCGATGTCCGGGAAGGTCACCCGCAGCCGCAGGGGGTCTCCTGTCTCGGACACCTGGGCGGGGATACCGCAGCCCCGGAGGGTGTCGTTCATGGCGGCGGGGGTAAAGCTGTCCCCGCTGATCCGCAGCAGAGCGGCCAGCGCCAGCCGGAGATCCTCGGTATCCCGGGAACCGGTGCGGCAGTTCAGCAGAGTCTGGAAGGTGGTCAGCCCCTCGTCCTGGGCGGTGGCCAGGCTCATTTCCCGCTGGGTGCTGGCCAGGTGGCCGGCCACCCCGTCCAGGGCGGCCCCGGCGCTCTGAAGCTCTCCCCACTGGAAGGAACCCTCCCACCGATAGACCCCCAGGGGTTCCAGCAGGTCCCGCAAAATTTGTCCATAGCTCATGTCAGTTCCTCCACAGAGAGAACCCCCAGCACGGGGAGCTGGCCGGGGGAGACCGTCACATCGTTGGCAGGGGAATCGACGCGGTAGTTTGCCACCCCTTCGGTCTCATAGATAAGCTGGCGCAGGTCGGCCAGAAGGAGGTCTTTTCCCAGAAGGCCACCGTCGAACCAGGTCTGGATGGCGGCGGACACGGCCTCCCGGACGGACTGGATCAGATGGCTCTCCCTGGCCTTCACGGAGACCAGCACGTTCACCGTCACGGCCTCGGGAGACAGAACCCGGAGATCCACAGCGATCTCCCGTTTGGACTCCAGGGCGTCCTGGACCTCCTCCAGCAGCTCCTGGGAGGGCAGGCCGCCGTCGGCGGCGATGTAGATATCCACCGTACCCAGGCCCCGGTTCTTGGGCAGAACATTGGCGGCCGCTACCCCCTCCAGGGCGGTGGCCTCCTGCTCATAGTAGGCGGCGTTGGTACCGTTGGGCAGCCGCTGGTAGCTGGCCAGAATTCTGGCCCGCAGGTCCTCGTCCTCCTCGGTCTCCCGGCCGCCGGTGAAGGCGGCGGGGTTGGTGCAGGCGTCCACCCCCGTGGGAGCCACGGCCATGGTGCGGATGGTGCCGGCGGGGGTGTTGCCTCCAGACCCCGGCCGGACCGCCTGGGCAGGGACGTCCACAGAGAGATTCCCCGCCGGGAGGACGGCCTCCCGGGTGGTCTCAAAGGTCACCAGCCCCGCCGTCATGCACACCGTCCCCTGGGGGATGGGCAGGTCGGTCTGGGCGGCCGTCCCCACGGAAAAGCGCAGGGTCCCGGCGGCCCGGACGGCCTCGTTCCGGGTCAGGCCCCGGAGGAATGCGTGCTTGTCCAGCTCCTCCCCGGTGGCCGTCTGAGGGAAGCACTGGCGGCGGGTCCACTCCGCCTCCTGGTAGAGTCCGTAGACCTGGGCGGCCAGGGCGTAGAGCCGCACCGCCAGTTCCCCGGTTCCCTCGGGCAGCATGCCGGTCTCCCGGGCAAAGACCTCCAGCATCTCCTGATAAATGTCGTCAATGGTTTTCGTGGTGATCGCTCCTTTCTCTTATAAGGCTCCCCTGGGAGGGGAGCTGGCACGGCGGAGCCGTGACTGATGGGTGCTATCCTCACACCTCCACCTGGGCGGAGAGATCCTCCCCCTGCCAGGTGAGGTAGACGGTGAGGGTACGGGTCGCCTCCTCCCACGCCGCCCCGGTCACCGCCACCTCCTCGTCGGCCAGGGCCTCGGCAGCGTAGCTGGCCCCCAGGGCCTGGCGGGCCGAGGGCTTCTCCCGGGGAAGCTGATACAGCCTGCTCCCCAGATCGGGCAGCAGGGGGAAGGACCCCCGTCGGGTCTGGAGTTTAAATAAGACCCGCTCCAGCAGTTCCTCGGCTCCCGTGGCCTCCTGAAAGGCTCCGGCGCCGTCGGGACAGTAGTCCCCCGCCCGCAGCTTGCTCACAGCCATGGTCACACCTCCTTCCCGTTGACCGTCACCTTACCGTTGATCTGGACGGAGCCGTCGGCCTTCAGCCGAATCCCCGCCCCGGCGGCCACGGAGATATAGACCTCCCCGGGTTCCCCCGGCTCCTGGACCTGCCCGGCCACACAGGGGGCCTCCTCGGGTCCGGTCTTGATGACCAGCACCGTGTCTCCCCGGGCGGGGGTCCACCGGTAGCCCCCGGGGGCGCACACCGGCAGGCCCCGCCGCTCTCCCGCCAGGGCCACCCCGGTCTCCCGTTCCAGGGTCACCTGGCCCAGCTCGGCAGCAGGCTCCCCCAGGGTGGGCTGGTTTCGATTCGCCATCCACATGGCGATCCCTCCTTTCTCACAGTACCGCGTCGGGGGCGCAGAGGGTCAGGGTGGTGGCGCAGCCCCGCTGGTCCATCTCCACCCGGCTCTCCCGCACCCGGTAGACGCCGTTTTTGCTCCACCCGGCCCGGGTGAGTTTCACCAGATCCCCCGGCCAGGCGGCGAAGGGGATGGTCACCGTCACCTCCACCTGGGTGAGCTCGGCGGCCGACCGGTTCAACTGGAACTGGCCGTTGTACCGTCGGGCCTGATACCCCGTCTTTCGCGGCAGAAGGATCACCCGGCTGCACCGGCCTCCCCGGGCTTTGAACCCGGTGTTCTCAATGACCTGCCGGTTCCAGCCGGACACATCCTTCACGGTGACCTGAGACAGAACCCCGTACCGCTTGACCCGCCACGCGGTCTCGGTGACGGGGGCGTCCCCGTCCAGAGGGATGGGGGTCCCGTCGGCCCAGGGGGAGAGGACCAGACGGCCCTGCCGGTCGAACCGGGGGGTGACCCCGGCGTGATACCGGGCGAAGTCGTAAACCACCCCCCAGCAGCTCTGCCCCGAGGACACCGAGAATCCCGCCGCCCCGGGGAGGGTCACGGACCCCGCCAGGGAAATGCCATAGGGGGTCACGTAGTTCCGCAGAATCTCCCCCAGGGTGGCCAGGCCGTAGTCGGCGGCCTCGGCCTGGTTGTCCAGGAGCAGGGCCTGCATACCCCGTCCGGTGATCTCCGCCGTGGCTCCCTCCTCCGACCACTGGCAGCGGCACTCGTCCACCACCCCGGTGAAGACGGTCTCCCCCGTTCGGGTGACGGTCATCCGGGTGCCGTCGGCCAGGAGATCCTCCTGCCCGGCGGTCCACAGGACCTTCACCCAAAAACTGTCGCAGGGGGATCCCAGGCCGTACTCCAGCCGCCAGGCCAGGGGGGTGGGCAGGACGAAAGCCCGGCCGTCATAGGTGGTCATGGTCCATTCCGTCATACCCTCACCCCACTCTCACCTGCTGGCCCGGACGGATGACGTTGGGGTTCTTGATCTGGGGATTCAGGGCCATCAGCCCACCCAAGGTCAGTCCGTAGGTCTGGGCGATGGCCCACAGGGTCTCCCCCGCAACCACCGTGTGATACCGTCCGGCGGAGACCGCCGGAGGCGCGGTGGTCCCGGTCCCGGCGGCGGGTTTTTCGGCCGTTTTGGCGGTGAGGCTCTGGCGGTAGCCCTCAAAGTCCTCCCAGAAGGTGAAGGTGTACTTCACATAGTCCTTCCGGGGCTCCTGGGCCAGGGCCAGCTCCACAAAGTAGGCCTTGGCGCTCTGCCACACCGGGTGGACCAGGGCCCCGGGGCCGCTCTGGTAGAAGACCGAGGCCAGCTTTTTGAACTCGTCATAGGCCCCCGGTCCGTAGAACTCCCCTTCCCCGGTCATCACCCGGCGGGTGAGTCCCAGGTCCTGCATGGCGTAGCGGCCGAAGGGGATCTTGTGGACGGCTACCTTCCGCTGGTAGCGGATGGTGTAGGTCCGGGGGTTGTGGGGCCAGACATAGCCCTTGTACTGCATGGGGGTCAGTTCCATGTTTCCCCCTCCTTCCTCCATATTAATATAATGTAAAGCCGCCGTCGTACCGGCGGGCGTCCCGCTGAACCGCCCGGTCCAGGGCCAGCAGATCCAGGGCCGGGGCGGGCGGACTCCGGTCGGAGAGGGTCACCGTCACCGTGGACCCGCCGCCCCGGGCCAGCCGGGAGACCCGGCCGGTCCGGCGCAGCCGCTGGGCCAGAACCGCCGAGCTCACCGTCCGCCCCTCCAAAGGCTCCGCCCAGGAGAGTTTGGGGTTCAAAACGGTCTCCCCTTCCAAATTCTCCACGCCGGTTTGAGCAGCAGCGTAATCCAAAGCTTCCATCCCGGCCTTTCCCGAACCCACAGTTTCAGGCAGTCCGGGTTCTCCCCGGTCTGCCGCCGGAACCCGGATCGGCTCCTGCCAGTCCAGGTTGGGTTCCTCCTCCAGCAGAGGGGATAAGTAGTCGATCACAGAACCCCTCCCTTCTTCAGCCGTTCAAACCGTTCCAGGTCAAACCCGGGGTTCTCCCCCCGGGTCACTTCCCCCACCGCCCGGCCGCACACCGGGCAGCGGGCCTCCTCGGCCCCGGCCCGGCAGGCGGGACAGAGCCGGGCGGCCTCCTCCTCCTGGTCCAGCAGCAGGTGCAGGGCGCACCAGAGGTAGTCCCGCCCGGTCATGGCCTTCACCCGCTCCTCGGTGGGCAGCGCCCGGAAGGCCCGGAGGACCCTCCACTTGAGCCGCTCCTGGGGAAGCTGTTCCAGGGCGTTTTTCAGTTTCTCCACCCGGGCCGGGTCAGTCCCCAGGCCGGGGTTCTCCCGGCGGTCAAAGTCCGCCCAGGTCCGGGCCAGGTCTTCGATGGCCGCCGGGGGGAGGGCCTCCAATACCGCTCGGCCGCTGGGGTAGACCGGCCTGCCCGCCCGGGTCAGCGCCCGGGCCACCAGACAGGCGTTGGCGCAGAGGGCGGGGTCCCGCCCCGCCCGGGCCAGGTCCAGGGCTTCCCCTTTTGCCTCCAGCACCTGCCGGCTGGTAAGGAGGACCAGGGCGGTCCCGTCCTCCAGGGCCAGGTGGTCGGCCCCTCCGGCCAGGGTCAGCCAGTCGTAGTCTCTCACAGGCTGGTCTCCATGCGCCGGGCGGCCACCAGGGTGATCTTCTCCAGCACCGAGGTCCCCAGGTTGCCGGTCTCCCCGATCTTGCTCCACTGGCAGCCGCTGTAGATGACCCGGCGGTCGGGCTTGCAGATGACCAGGCTGAAGTCCTCCAGGCCGTAGAAGTCGATGCCGTCGGCCAGGGCCTCGTCGGTGGCGTAGATGCGGGTGAGCTCCACCAGATGCTGGTACTGGCCGGGGATGGCGGCCACAGGCTCGGACTCCCCAAAGGCCTCCACGGCGGTGCTGGACTTGGTGGTCTGGGCGGTGTAGCTCTGAACCACGGCCACCTTGCGGCCGTTGATCTCCAAATAGATGTCGCTGCTGGTGGGGATGGCTTTCACTGCCATTGACATTCCTCCTTTTATTCGCGTGTCAAAACCGGCTTCGCCTGGGTTTTGACACGTGGGGCTTGCAGTCCGCCGCGCGCAGGGGCACATCCCCTGCACTTGCGGCCTGAGCAGTCTGTTTCCCGACGTACACGCCGCCGGAAAACAGGATTAAACTTTCTTCGCTGCCTGCGGGCAGCGAACTCTGTGAGACTTTCGCTCACAACCTGCGATTTTCCTCCAGGGTCCACACCCGGTCCCCCTGCGCGCCGAGCCGGTGGCGCGCACGGACCAGCGTCAGGCCGCGGGGGCCGCAGGCCAGGCCGAACCGCTCCACAGCCCGGCAGGATCTGACAGCCTCCCACGGGTCCAGGGTGAAACCCTGGTGCTCTTTTCCCCTCTTTTCTCCAGAGAAAAGAGGGATGGGAAAAATCACACCGTGATCTGTGCGCTGATCCAGATCTGGTTCAGCCCGTGGACCAGGGAGAAGGCGAAGGTCACCAGACACACCGTGGGGTTGTCGGCCAAGGGCTCCGCCGTGACCTCTCCGTAGTCGGTGATGATCTCCGCCGCCTTCTTCCGCTCCAGCTCCAGGATCACCTGGGAGCGGATGGCCCCCCGGACCTGCCGGGTGTTCTTGGACCGGGTGAACCGGGCGGCCAGAGCCTCCCGGATGCTGGGGATCACATCGTCCACGATGCGGATGGTGGTCAGCTCCCGCCAGGTGGTATCGGCCACCCCGGCGGTCTTGGTGCGGGTGGTCACCCCCCGGATCACGGAGATGCGGCCCCCGGCGGACTCCAGGGGGATCACCCCGCCCTGGATGAGGGCGTCGATGTCGCTCTCGCCGTACTGGACAGCCAGGCCGGGCAGGCCCCGCAGGACGGCCCCGCCCAGGGGGAGGGCCGGGTCGCTGTCGGCGCAGATGGCCCCGGCCACCGCCGCAGCCACCTGGGCGACGGCGTTCTCCTCCGCCGTAGAGGGGGGAGCCGCCAGGGCCACCCGCTGGCTGTTGAGGCTCCCGGCCCGGGCGGTCAGCTGAGACACCGTCTCGCCGGAGCCGCCGCACACCACCGCGATGCGCTCCCGGCGGTTGTCGGCGGCCTCCTCCACGCTGTCCCGGAGTGCCTGCTGGATAGTGAGATCCTCACTGTCGCAGAGGACCACCTTCACCCCCTCCTGACTGTTCACCAGGGCGAAGGCAGCTTCATAGCCGCTGTCGCTGGCCAGGGGGACGGCCAGCACCCGGGCGGCGCCGTTGACCATCAGCAGCCGGACCAGCTCCGTGAGCTTGTCCTCCTTGCCAAAGGCCTCGGCGGCCTGGGCGAGACTCCCCAGGTCGTAGAGTTCTCCGGGGGTTCCTCCGCCGCTGCGGGCGGCGATGGCCGCCACCCCCTTTCGGGCAGCAGAGGACACCACCGCCGAGGCTTCGTAGACCGAGTAGACACCCGGCCGTTCATGGGTCGTTACCATAGTTCCATTCCACCTTTCACTTCAAATGCCAGGAAGACCCCGTCGCCGTCGGTCTTCTCGGTGAGGACGGCCCGGCACTGGGCGGCCACCTCTCCCCGGAACATACCGCTGTCCCGGTGGAAGGCAATCTCGCCCATGGACCACTTCTCCACGGTGAGGCCCGCCGGGCCACCCCGCTGGAAGGCCTCCGCCACCTGGTCCAGCAGGTCCCGGCAGCCCTCCTCCCCCTTGGCTTCGGGGCTGTAGAGGGCCAAGCCGAAGGTGGCGGTCATGGCGCAGCCGTAGGTCTCCGTCCAGACCCGGGCGGTTTCGTCATAGACCTCGCCCAGATACCGGTGGAACCCTGCCGGGCTGGCCTCCACCTCCTTCACCCGGACCACCGCCAGGGGTTCGGTCCGGACTGTCCGTTCCGCCTTGGGCCAGGCGGACAGGGCGCGGATGCCCTGGTTCTGTAAAAATTCCGTCATGGTCTCCCGCAGGAGGGCCAGGGTTGTCATGCCTCGTCCTCCTCTCTCCATTCCAGACAGACCCGCCAGAAGATCCGATAGGGCCCCTCCTTTACTGCATGGGAGGAGATCACCCGGTAGGTGTCTCCCCCCGCTTTCACCAGGGTCTCTCCGGGGGCCGGGTCCAGGGGGAGGGCGGCCTGGCCGTAGCAGATCTGGGTCTCCCTCCGGCGCAGGCCCAGGTCGGTGGGCTGAAACTGGTCCTCCCGGTCAAAGACCGGCTCCAGGTAGGCGTAGCCCGTCCCCAGCAGGACCCCGTCCCGCCAGACCTCCACCTGCTGGCCGATCTCCCGCACAACCGCGCGGAAGGATTCCTCACAGATCATCCCACCACCTCCAGAAAGGCGAAGTCCCCGTCGGTGGTGAAGGGGGCCATAAGGGCCTCCGCCTGGGCCTGGAGACTCCGGCGGACCACCGTGGTTCCGGAGCCCCGGTTGACGGAGAACTCCCCCAGTCGAAAGGATACCGGGGAGGGCTCCCCGGCCTGCCGGCCGTCGTTGAAGTTCCCCAGGGCGGTGTAGGCGCAGGCCAGGCAGTACATACCCCTGAAATCCTCCGGGTCCAGCTCGTCCCGCAGACGGCTCTCCCAGAGCCGGTTGGCCTCCCCGCAGAGGGTGATGAGGACGGCTGTCTCCCCTTCCGTCAGGGTCCGGTCGGTGAAGCACAGGGCGATCTCCATGATATCTTCGGTCGTGATCAACGAATCTCCTCCTCTCATGTTTCCAAGCCTCCCCTGGGCGGGGAGGAGGGCCAGGCCCCTTAATTGATCTTCAGAACCTTGGACGCGTCCTGGAAGATCTTAGCAAAGCCGGAGATAGAGGTAATGGCGGCCCGCTCCAGCTGGCGGTCGATGAGCTTGTCGTACTCCACCAGCACGTCGGAGCCGCGGATCATCTCCAGAGCGTAGTTCTTGTCCAGGCCGATGATGGTGCCGGAGGGTACTGCGGAAGAACGCAGCAGGTTGGCCCCCATGGGAGTTACCATCTTGCCGGTGCCCTGGAAGTTGAGACCCGCCGCCGCGTCCTGGAGCTCGGGGAGCTTCAGCAGGCCGGCCATAGCATCGCCCACCAGGAGGGTGTTCATGGTGTAGGGGTCGAACTGGCTCCAGAAGTCCACCAGGGCGCCGTAGCTGAGGGTCCCGGCGGAGCCGGAGATGGGGTTGGAGCCGATGGTGAAGACGGGGGCGGCGTTGCTGTTGCCGTCGCCGTTGAGGATTACGTCGATGGCGTCGGCGGTGTGCATGCGGCCGATGTAGGCGCCGATCTGACGGAGGGTCACGGAGAAGAGGTCCAGCCGCTGGAACTGGATGGCCTCGTAGGAGGCCACCAGCATACGGCCCCGCTTGTGGAGCTTCACCAGGTTCTCCTGGGCGGAGATGGTGGTCTCGGGGATGCGTGCGCCCTCGGCCACCATTTTCAGGGACTTGGCGTCGTCGCCGGGGTCGGAGGCGATGGAGCGGTAGTCCATGCCGGTGATGCGGGTCTCGGCGGCGGTGAGGTCGGGGAGGATGTTCCCCTCCTCCATGCCCTGGCGGACGGCCCGGGCCACGTACTCAGGGAAGAGGACGGCGGACTCCCAGGTGGCGAAGAACTTGGAGACCACATCGGAGTCCATGCCCTTGACCTTGATGTCAAAGCGCTTGAGCTGCCGCTGGAAGGCGTCCAGGTGCTCCAGGGGGGTCCCCTTGTACTGCTCGGAGGGGTCGCACTTCTCCAGGACCTTGGTGAAGGAGCTGCCAGCCTCGCTGTACATCCCCTTGTCCAGCTTTACGTTTTCAAACTGATATGCCATGTTTCACACTTCCTTTCCGCCTGTCTTACAGGAACAGGCCCATGGTTTTGTTGGCGGTGTTCAGGCTGACCACCAGGCAGGCCCGGCCGGTCTCGCCGGTGGAGGCCACCCGCAGGCCGCCGGAGCCGTCGGCCACCAGGCTGTTCCAGCCCAGGCTGGGTGCGGTGGAGCCGCTGTATTCCAGCTCTGCGTATCCCTTCACCTGGACGGCGGCGTGGTCGTTTCGCTGGTTGCGCACGATGCCCACGGGGACAACACCGCCGCTGGCGTTGTGGACGGTGTTGTTTGCGCTCATGGCGGCGGGGCTGCCCACTGCCACGGTGCCGGCCTGGAAGGTCACCACCAGATTCTCAATGCCGTTGAATGCTACGCTCATGTCATTTCCTCCTTTTTTGATGTTGTCTGTTATACGGCTCCCCTGAGAGGGGAGCTGGCACGGCGAAGCCGTGACTGAGGGGTGCTATCGCAGGATGCGCTGGTCGTCACGTGGACGAGGCGCTGCCGCGGTCAAATGGTAAAGGCCAGGTCCCGGTCTTCGGCCGTTCCTTCCTCCCTGCCGTACCGGAGCTGCACCGGCAGTCCGGCCTGCTTCTCCAGCCGCTTCTCGTAGCAGGCCCTCAACGCCTCCAGCTCCTCCCCTTCCAGCTTGTCTGCAATGGCCCGGAGGGTCTCCCCGCCCAGGCCGTCCTCGGCCATAAGCCCCAGCCGGACGGTCTCCTTCCGGAGGCCTTCGATGTACTTCCGGCCGATGGCCGCGTCCTTTTCCAGCTGGCGCAGCTCCTCCCGCCAGGGGCCCTCCCGGTCCAGACCGGCCAGCATCTGCCGCAGGGATTTGCCGGAGCCGTAGGCCTTCACCACCCCGGCCAGGGGCTGGGCGGGGACGGCCACGAAGGACCACTCATAGGCGTCGGTGGGGTCCTCCAGCCGGGCGATGCACCGCTTGCCCTCGTAGATCCGGCCCTTCTCATGGCCGCACAGGGCGTGGTCGTTGACGTCGTTGCCGCAGATGGAGCAGACACACCGGGACACGGCGCAGCTGACGCTGACCTCCTTCTTAATGCCCCCCTCGATCTCGGCGATGAGGCCCTCGTTCTCCGGGGTGCGGAGCATGTAGGCGTAGCCCTTGAGGTAACAGCCGGGCTCTCCGGCCTCGGTGACCACCCCCGGCTCCTCCACGATCTCCGTGCGGTAGATCCGGGCGGTCTGATCCTTGGCGCTCCAGCTGTGGTCAAAGATCCCGGTCTTGCCCACGAAGAGCCGGGCCAGGGACTCCAGGGCCCGGCGGTCGAAATACTCCAGATCCCGGTCGGTCTGGTTGTCGCAGAGGCGCACGGCGAAGGTGTAGACCTCCTCGACGGTGAGGGCTCTCCGGCTCAGCCGGTGGATGGCGGCCAGTTCGTTCTCCACGGGGTCAGTCATCCCGGGGTTCTGGGTCTGTGCTTCCTTGGTTACGGTTCTCATTTCCTTCCTCCTTGTTGGTTTTTTCCAGTTGAGCGGCCTGCTGGCGGTAGAGGGCCGCCTTGGCCTCCTCCACCTGATCCTGGAGGTTGATCTCCTCCCACTCCACGGTGAAGGGACAATCGTACCCGTGCATCCGCAGCCACATCCGGCAGATTTTTTCCACCATCGGCTCCAGGCTCCGCCGCAGGGCGGTGAGCTCACTGGTCATGATGTCGGCCTGCTGGCTGCTCATCCGCTCGGTGGAGGACCAGTTCAGCCCCAGCAGGAAGGGCGGGATGCCCGTCTGGGCGATGAGCTGCTCGATGAGCAGCCGCACGGGGGCCTGACACTCGGGGATGTCGCACTCGGCCCCGATGACCTTGATCTCCACATCCCCCGCCGCCACGAAGTCCCGTACCGACCCGGCCTTGGTGGCCTGCATGGCCTGGGACCAGGTCTCGGCCAGAACCCTGCTGCGCTCCTGGAGCCGCCCCCCGTCCAGGCCCTCCTCGGGCTTGTAGACCACGGCGAACCGGACGTTCCCTGCCCGCTCCCAGTTGGACCCCAGGGTCTGGTAGATTTTCAACAGGATGCCCGACAGGAAGGGCATGCTGTGGAGGAGGGAGACCCCATAGGGGTTCTCCGGGCTGGGATTGTAGGGGGTGAAGAGGAGGAGGTCCTGCCGGGGCAGCACCTGGGTCTCTCCGTTCTCCTTCCGAATGGCCAGCAGGATCTCCAGGGGGGACCCCTTCTCCTTCACCTGGATGTGGGATACGTTCCCGCAGAGGACGGCGGCGATCTCCCGTCCGTCCCGGCTGGGGACGATCTCCCCCACCGCCCGGCCGCAGGTGAGCAGGCAGTCCAGATAGCCGTCCAGAAAGGCCTGGATGCCCCGCTGGTTCCACCCCACGGGGACGGTCCGCAGGAACTCGTTCAGTTGGGCCTCGGCCCCCTTGTCCCCGCAGACCACCATCAGCCCACCGGCCAGACGGATGAGTTTTAAGATGGCGGCGTCCACCACGGGGATGGCCTCCCGGATGGACCGGTACAGGCCGAACTCCGGTCTGTGGAGGGGGAGGTAGCCGTCGATGAGCCGGAAGGGGTGTTGGCTCCCCTCCCTCATCTGAACCTGGGCCGGGACGGGCTTCCCCTCCTCCCTCTTCTCTCGTTTGAACAATGACAATGCTTGTTTCCTCCTTCGTTCTCAAATGGCTCCCCTGTGAGGGGAGCTGGCAGCCGAAGGCTGACTGAGGGGTGCTATCCTTTCGTGTCTGCGTCGTACCGACACGATGTAATTCCATCGGGGCAGCACCCCTCCGCCCTCCGGGCACCTCCCCTCACAGGGGAGGCTTCCCCCGCTCCACGCACCCCGCCCAGAAGGTACTTCCCCGTTCCTCCGGCTCCACCACCGTGGCCACGAAGTAGCGGATGTCGTCCATGGCGTGGTCGAACTGCTTCTTCACGGTGTCCTTGTCCCCGGCCTTCAGGTCCCAGCAGTAGGAGCCGAACTCCCGGATGGCGTCCTGGCAGGGGTCGCAGATGACGATCTTTCCGTTTTTCAAGGCGTCGGCAGTGAGGCGGATGCCGGAGACCACTTCGTTTTTGGCCTTTCGGACGTTCCAGCCCTCCCGCTGGAGGGCCGCCAGGAAGGAGGCCGCCGAGGGGTCGGCCACCACGG
This sequence comes from Oscillospiraceae bacterium, assembly GCA_016295225.1. Classification (GTDB taxonomy): domain Bacteria; phylum Bacillota; class Clostridia; order Oscillospirales; family Oscillospiraceae; genus Evtepia. The sequence goes on from JAEDLP010000002.1 coordinate 46,466, forward strand.
CCTCGATCTCCCGCTCTCCGGCCAGCTCCCGGAGCCGTTGGGCGTACTCCTGGTCGGTCTGCTGCCGCCTGGCCTCCCGGGAGTCGTAGTAGTACTCCTTCACCCGGTACCAGACGCCGCCGAACTTTCCCCACAGCCCCAGGGAGGTGGGGTTGACCGTGCCGTAGTCGCAGGAGATCATCCACCGATGGGCCTCTCCCTCCGGCACAGGCTTCACATAGGACGCGTCGAAGAAGTCGTAGACGAGTCCCTCAGCCGCCGACCACTCTCCCAGGACGAACCGGCGGTAAAAGGCCCCCTGAAAGGTCCGGGCGTACCGCTCCTTGGTGGCGTCGTCCAGGCTGGGGTTGTCCTCCATGGTGAACCGCAGGTGGAGGGCCTTGTGCTCCTCGGCCTTGCAGATCCACTCCCGATAGAACCAGTGGCCCGGCCCTTCCGGGTTGCAGGAGAACCAGAACCTGGCCCCGGTGACCGAGCACCGGGCGCAGGCCTGCTCTACAAAGGAGCGGGGCATGAGGGCTACCTCGTCCAGGAGGACCCCGGCCAGGGTGACCCCCTGGATGAGGGAGGCGCTGGCCTCGTCCTTGCCGCCGAAGAGGTAGAAGGTGTTCTCCCGCCGGCCCAGCCGGAGCTTTAACCAGTTGCGGGAGACCTTCTCCTCCCAGGTGAAGCCCAGCTCCTCCAGCAGGGGGAGGACCCCGGACAGGAGGTTGCGGCGGACGGACTCGGTGGTTTTTCCGCAGAGGGCGAACTGCTGTCTCTGGAACCGGCACATGGCCCACAGGCAGAAGGAGAGGCCCAGGGCCAGGGTCTTGCCGCTGCGGACGGCCCCGTCGCAGATGATGGCGTCCTGATCCCGGTGGGGGGAGCCGCCGGTCCACCAGGTGAGGACCAGCCGCTGCTTGGGGGACAGGGCAGTGATCATCGCTGCGTTCCCACCTGGTCCAGGGCCTGGAGGAAGGCGGCGGGGCCGCCGTTCTCCTCCTCCTTGAGCTGCTCCAGCAGCTTCACCAGGACGGCGGCCCGGTCGGCCAGCTTCACCTCCACGGCGCCGTTGGCGCTGCGCTTGAACTCGGTGAGACAGACCAGATCCAGCTTGTCGATGAGGGTCTGATCCTCCTGGCCGAGATAGGCCAGCTTCACCGCGTCGTTGGCGTCTCCGGCGGCCAGCTCCATCATGGTCTTCAGGACGGCCTTCCGATTCACTCGTCTGATTCGCTTCATGGCAAACCTCCTTTCACTAATAGGGCCAAAACGGCCAAAACGTGTACGCGAACGTACACGTTTCGGGAAAAAGTTTTTCGCTTTTCTCGTTCCGGTCCCCGGTTTTCCCCTCCGCTCCCCTTCTCTTCCCACCTTGTGCCTGGGGTGTTGGAATCCTCCCCTGCCGCTGCCTTCCCTCTCCCTCCGGGAGAGGTGCTGTTCCGCCTTTTCTCTCCCGGCTCAGCCTCTCAAACCCTTTCCCCTCGCGCGCGCGTGCTCAGGAAGATCTCAGTTTATTTCTCTGTTTATTCTCTCAGTTTATTTGGGTCCGATTTTTGAGGCCCCCCAGTCTGATTTTTAGCACCCCCCTGTGTAAAAAAGGAAGCCCGCCCGAAAAACGCATGCCCCCTTCTCTCGGTCCCTTTTTCCGCCCTCTGTGGAACATTTTGTGGAAAATTCCGGGGACAAAAAAAGGACCCGGCAAAACGCCGGGCCCTCACGGGTGGTTTCACACCTCCGACAGGGTGAAGGTGAACTGGGTGAAGCCATCCTCACTGGTGACGGAGATATCTTCCTTGTAGGTATTCAGCAGGGTCTTGACGATGTACAGGCCCAGGCCCACCCCCTCCTTGTGGGCGGAGCGGGAGCCGTCGGCCTTGTGGAAGCGGTCGAAGATGTGGGCCAGCTGGTCGGGGGGGATAGTCTCCCCCTCGTTGCCCACGGAGATATAGGCCTTGCCCCCCTTGGTGGTGATGCCCAGGGCCAGCTTCCCCTTGGGGACGGCGAACTTGGCGGCGTTGTCCAGGAGGTTGTAGCACACCTGGGTCACCGCGTCCGGGTCGCCCCAGACCATAACGGGGCCGTCGGGCAGGTCCACCTGGACGTCCAGGTCCTTGTCGGTGATCTTGCCCTCCAGGCTCACCAGCACTTGAAGCAGGACCTCGGCCACGTCGAACTGCTCCTGGGCGGCCACCCGCTCGGAGGACTGGAGCCGGGAGAGCTCCAGCATCCGCCGGACCAGCCGGGACAGGCGGCGGGTCTCCGAGGAGATGACCTGGAGGGACTCCTTCTCCTTCTCCGGGGGGATGGTTCCGTCCAGGATGCCCTCGGCGAAGCCCGCGATGGTGGTCATGGGGGTTTTCAGCTCGTGGGACACGTTGGCCACGAACTCGCTGCGCTTCTTCTCCGCCTGGGCCAGGGAGTCGGCCATGGCGTTGAAGGCGACGGCCAGCTCGCCGATCTCGTCGGTGCGGTGGGCGTACTCGGTGAACCGGGTGTCCACCTCGCCGTGGGCGAACTTGTGGGCGGCCCGGCTCATGCCCTTCAGGGGTTCGGTGATCCGCTGGACGGCCACCGAGCAGATCACCAGGGAGAGGAGCATCACGGCCACGGCGGTGATGAGGAAGAGCTGGAAGATGTCCTGCATGAAGTTCAGCAGGGAGGAGGCGTCGGCCGCCAGGAAGAGGATGCCGATGGCCTTGCCGCTGGTGATGTTTTCCCCGGTGATGGGGTCCACCGTGTAGGTCACGATGGGCACGCCGGTGACGAAGCTCTCGGTGGCCAGGAGGTTGTTGAAGGTGGTGGTGCCGCTGTAGGTCATGTCGGTCATCAGCTCGTTCACCGCCCAGGAGGGCACATAGGCCCCCAGCAGGGAGTTATCTTTGGGCAGGTTGGTGCCGGCGGCATAGAGGATCTGTCCCTGGGGGTCGCACAGGAGGATGGTGGAGTTGGAGATCATGGCCACCGAGGTGATGTAGGACTGGAACTGGCTGGAGGAGAGGGTCATGCCGTCGCTGAAGGCCGAGTTGGCATACCGGGAGATGGTAGCCACGTTGCGCTCCAGGGTTTCCCGGCTCTCCTCCTGGTGATAGCGGTAGGTGAGGGCCATGAATCCCGCCCCCAGCATGGACAGGCACAGGGCGATGAGGCCGATCATAACTACCATCTGCCGGGTGTACATGCTGGTCTTTCTCTGGCCGGCGGGCGGGGGCGTGTTCTGCCTGGAGGGACCGGCTTTGTTGGTCATGGGGCGCGGCCTCCTCTCAGGCTCCGTGGAGCTCGAACTTGTAGCCCACGCCCCAGACGGTCTTTAAGGACCACTGATCGCTGACCCCTTCCAGCTTTTCCCGCAGGCGCTTGATGTGGACGTCCACGGTGCGGGAGTCGCCGAAGTAGTCGAAGCCCCAGACCTCGTCCAGGAGCTGGTTCCGGGTAAAGACCCGGTTGGGGGAGGAGGCCAGGTGAAACAGGAGTTCCAGCTCCTTGGGGGGCGTGTCGATGCGCTTGCCCCGGACCTCCAGCTCGTAGGAGTCCAGGTTGATGACCAGGCCGTCGAAGGTGAGGCGGCGGGCCTTGACCTCCTCGTCCCCCAGGCGGCGGAGGACGGCGTGGACCCGGGCCAGCAGCTCCTTCATTTCGAAGGGCTTGACGATGTAGTCGTCGGCCCCCATCTCCAGGCCGGCCACCTTGTCGATGGTCTCACCCTTGGCGGTAAGCATGATGATGGGGGTGGCGTCGGTCTCCCGGATCTTGGCGCAGACCGCCCAGCCGTCCATCACCGGGAGCATGATGTCCAGGAGCACCAGGTTGGGCTGGAAGAGGCGGTAGAGCTCCAGGGCCTTGCCGCCGTCGCCGGCCACCATGGTCTCATAGCCTTCTTTTTTTAAGTAGAGGTTCACCAGCTCGGCGATGTTGCTTTCGTCCTCTACGATCAGAACTTTTCTTGCCATCAGAGCACCTGCTTTCTGTTGGAAAATTGGAGGTATGGTTAGGATAGCAGATAAATTTGAACAAATCTGCTGTTTTTCCAAGTTTATTATGGCATGGAAGAATTTTTTCGTCAAGGGACGGATAAGGGACCGGGGAGCGGGACATAGTAGGGATGACCCCTTCGGTCTCAGTTCAAAAAGGAGATAGGAACTATGAATCAGAACATGAATCAGAATCAGAAGAAGGAATATAAGTCCGGCAAGTCTGGCTCCCAGGGCCAGAAGAACAAGTCCGGCAGCCAGAACGGCTCCTCCTCCAGCTCCAAGAGCAGCGTCTACGACGCCAACCTGGGCGGCTGACCCGTCCCCCCGGGCGGCCCCGGCCGCCCTTACATACTCGTCTTTCCTCACTTCCCCCTTGACAAATCCCCTCTCATCATATACTCTATTTTATAGAGTATTCTTGAAAGGAGATGAAGTCATGTCCCTCAGACCCACCAACCTGAACAGCGCCATGGACGACCTCAGTGTCATCCGGTCTATCCTGGAGCGCACCGCCCCTTCCTTCCGGCCCCTGGCCCCCTCCTTCCTCCGGGCGGGGGCGGTCTGGCTGGTCCTGTCCCTTCTGCTCTTCTCCACCGGTGGGATTGATCTTCTGTCCTACCTGTTTCCCGGTCTCTATTCCTTCCAGCCCTTCGGGGCTGCCCGGCCCTTTCTGACAAACTTCTTCCGGGGCTGTCTGCTCCTCCTCTGGCTGGTCCTGTCCCTGGTCTGGCAGCGGGAAAAAACCACCAAGGCCCTGCCCAGGCTCCCCCGCATGGTTCTGTCCATCTGGCAGGCCTTTCTGCTGCTGACCCTGGTGTTCAGCGCCCTGACGGAACTGTCCATGTCCATGCACAGTGGCGTTTTCTACACCGGCGAGGCCAGTCTCTTTGACTTTGCCGTCCTGGCCTGCTGGGTCTACCAGTGGGCGGCTCCCCTCCTGTTCCCCCTGCTCCCCCTGCTGGTCACAAGCGTCATCCTGGAGGATGCCCCCCTGCGCTGGCTGGGGCTGGCCATCCTGGCCCTCCTCCTGGGGTATCTGGCCCTGTGTCTCTTTACCCCCGACAGCGGTACCGTCATGGTGGCCTTTTCGGTGATCCTGTCCCTGAGCCGGAATTTCCTGCCCCCTATCGCCCTGCTGCTCACCGCCCACCGTCTGAAAAAACTCCCGGAAGGAGCGTGACCCCATGGAACTCTCCCAAATCCCCTCCGCCTTTCAGTCCCGCCTGCGGCTGGCGGTGATCGCCGCCCTGCTGGCCGGCCCCCAGAACTTCCGCGCTCTCCAGGACTTGACCGGGGCCACCCCCGGCAACCTGGGCAAGCAGCTGGAGCTGCTGGAGGCCGAGGGCTATCTCCAGAGCAAGAAAGAATTTGTGGGCAAGCGGCCCAACACTACCTACACCCTCCTCCCCTTTGGCCGGGAGCAGTTCACCCAGTACGTAGCCCTGCTGGAGTCCCTTCTCCAGCAGGCCGCTCCGGCCCCGGAACCGGAACCCACAGCCCCCGACCTGGCCCCCTCCTTCGCCTGACGCCCCTCCCCCGTCATACCCCGTCCCACCCCCGCATAGACTGGTGGTAACCACACCATGGGAAAGGACGGGATCACATGCCCTTCGACGAAAAATCCGGTGCCTCGGCCCACCAGATCACCCTGGATCACCGCAGCCGCCTCACCGTCTCGGGGGTGGACGGCGTGGAGAGTTTTGACGAGTCCACCATCATTATGACCACCCAGTGCGGCAGCCTCATCGTCCGTGGGAGCGACCTGCACATTGAGAAGCTCAGCCTGGACGGCGGCGACCTGCTGGTGGAGGGCTCGGTGGACTCCCTCACCTATGAGGAGGAGGACGACCGCCAGGGTTCCTTCCTGGGCCGTCTCTTCCGGGGATGAACATCAATCCGCTGGCCCAGGCCCAGGTGTTCCTGGCCTGCCTGGGGGTGGGCCTGGGGCTTGGGGTGAGCTATGACCTGCTCCGTCTGGTCCGCCGGGCCGTCTCCCGCCGGGTCCTCCGGGAGCTGCTGGATCTGGCCTTCTGGCTGGGGGCCTGCCTGACCCTTTTTCTGTCCTCCATGCTCCTGGGGGACGGCCGGGTGCGGCTGTACATCGCCGTCTCCCTCTTCCTGGGGGCGGCCTGGTACTTCCTGCTGCTCAGTCCCTGGGTCCGCCGCGGGCTGGACGCCCTTCTCCGTCTGGTCCGCCGTTTGTTCCGGCTGGTGACCGCCCCTTTTCGGAAGCTGTTTCTCGTCCTCACGGCTCCGTTGATAAAAGAGTTCCGTTTTGTCAAAAAAACTGTGAAAAAACGCTTTTCTTTTTCGGCATTGTGGAGTAAAATATATCATCTCATGTACAAAACCCCTGGCAAAGAAGCTTGCCCCAGGGGACAAGAAACGGAGGCGTACCACAGTGTTCCAGTTGAAAAAGGTTGGTCTTCTTGGGAGGATCGTCCTTCTTCTGGCGTTGATTTTCATGGTCTTCCAGCTGATCAGCGTCCGTCAGCATATCGCCGACGCCCGGGCTACGGTCGAACGCCTGACCCAACAGGTCAACGATCAGATCCAGAGCAACACCGAGCTGTCCAACGCCATCGAAAACCGCGATAACCCCGATTTTGTGGAGGATATCGCCCGGGAGCGGCTCGGCTTAGTCTCCCCCAACGACCGGGTCTTTTATATCACAGATTAAGAGGGCACCCTCTTTTTTGAAATACAACGAGGAGGATTTTCAGTACATATGGAAATCAGTGTAGGCGCAATCCTGGAAGGAAACATCAAGAGCATCACCAAATTCGGCGCATTCGTGTCCCTGCCCGGCGGCCGGTCCGGTCTCTGTCACATCTCTGAGATCGCCCATTCTTACGTGGCCGACGTGAAGGACTTTCTGACAGAAGGCCAGGAGGTCAAGGTCAAGGTGGTGGGGATCGACGAGGCAGGCCGCATCAACCTGTCTATCAAGAAGGCCGCTCCCCCTCCTCCCCGTCCCCAGAACGCGCCCCGCGGCGAGCGTCAGGGCGGCCGGTCTGATTTCCGGGGCGGCAGCCGGGGCTTCCACAACAGCGGCGAACGGCCCCCCCGTTCCAATCACTATAACAATAGTAACAACAACGGCGGCCATCCCCGGGACTCCCGTCCCACCGCCGCCCAGCAGACCGCAGGCCCCGCTGATTTCGAGGCCCGTCTGAAGCAGTTCATGCAGCAGTCCGACAGCAAGCTCTCCGACCTGCGCATGACCGAGAAGCGCAGCTCCCGCCGCAGCGGCCACCGCTGATTTGACGCCAGCACCCCGACCTCCGTCGGGGTGTTTTCTTTTTCTGCCAAACCCTTCCCACCCACCCCCGAATAAAAAAATTGCGCCTCTGTTACCCAGAAGCGCAAAGCAGGAGAATGGAATGAACGATGTCATCTGACGGACAACACCTGCCGCCACGAATATAGTATCCCAAATTTTCCCATTCGTCAAGAGGTGGCTTTTGTCGAAACCTGCCGGCGTTCTTAAGGCCCCTCTTCGGAAAATCCGTTTTATCTTTTTACCAAAAACAACGTGACTTTTATAGGGATATATGGTATACTGTACTTGTAAGGAAGAAGGAGAATCCCTTTTCTCCCCCCTTACACCCCACGAAAGGAGCTGACATATATGAAATTCACCTTTACCGACAAGAAAGTGAACATCCCCAACCGTGTGCATGCTTACGCTGAGAAGAAGATCGGCAAGCTGGACCGTTACTTTAAAACCGAACCTGATGTCTCCGTCATCTTCAGTGTGGAGAAGGGCCGGAACATCCTGGAGGTCACCATCCGTTCCGGTTCCACCGTCATCCGCGTGGCAGAGAGCACCTCTGATATGTTTGTCTCCATTGATGCCGCCGTTGCCTCCATCGAGCGCCAGCTGCGCAAGAACAAGTCCCGTCTGGAGAAGCGTCTGCGCAAGGAAGCTTTCGAGTCCGCTCCCGCCGAGGAGTACTTTGTTCCCGATGAGGACGAAGAGGAAGACACCATCCAGGTGGTCCGCACCAAGCGCTTCTTCTTCAACCCCATGACCGTGGAGGAGGCCATCCTGCAGATGAACCTGGTGAACCACTCCTTCTTCGCCTTCCGCAACGAGGACGAGGGCGGCGCCTACTCCGTGGTTTACAAGCGCAACGACGGCGGCTACGGCATCATCGTCGACCAGGCTTGATTGCTCATACCCGGCCCACGGGCCGTTTTCATAAGCGTTCTCACTCCCCCGGCTCTCCGGGGGAGTTTTCTTTGGCACAGCACAAGAGCCTCCCCTGGGAGGGGAGGTGCCCCAGAGGGGCGGAGGGATGCTATCCCGCCCCGTCTGCGTCTTTCCGGTACGACCCACAATCCCAACAGCCCCCACACAGCAAAAACCGCCCTGGCTGCGCACGCAGTCGGGGCGGTTCCTCTGTTTTGATGATTGGCTCAGACCTGCTGGGTGGTCACCACGGCGGTGGTTCCGTTGGCGGGCGCGGGCTCCTGGCCATAGGGGTGGTCGGGGTCAGCGGAAGTGCAGCCGGCCAGCAGAGCCAGGCTCATCAGGGCTGCCATGCACAGGGCGATCATCTTCTTCATCTCAGTTCCTCCTTTGGTTCGCGGATATGTATGGGTATCCGGATGAATCTAATTTTT
>JAEDLP010000031.1 GCA_016295225.1 Oscillospiraceae bacterium
GAGCCGCTGGCGAGCGGCGTCCAAGTTGTCCCGGGCGATGTCCTTCAGCTCCTCCCAGGCGAAGATCATGTTGTAGCCGTCCACGATCAGGTATTGCTGCTTGGGCGGGGCGATGGTCCGCAGGGGAGCGGCCACGGGCTTCTGGTTCAGGAACTGGTACTCCCGCCGCTTGATGGGGCCGAACTCCCGCTCGAAGATGGCCTCCAGTTCCTTCTCGTCAATGTCCAGGTTCCGGGTGTAGACCCGGGGGACCTGGGGGGCGTCGTCCTTCTGTTCCGGGCGGAGACAGCTCTCCAGGTGCATGTATTCGGGGACCTTGTCCCACTTCACCGGAAAGCCCGCGCCGTGGGCGCAGAAGACCGAGTCGGGGGTGTTGTCCAGGTCCCGTTCCGGCTGGTAGCCGATCTCGGCCACCACCTGTTTCTCGTTGTGGCAGGGGGCGTAGCCGTGGAAGGAGCAGGAGAACCGGCCCCGTCCCCGGGTGTAGGAGGCCACCTCCAGGGGGTAGTCCTTCATGGCGGACACGGGGGCCGTGCCGGTGATCACCGCCCGCTCCCCGTCGCTCTCCGGGGCGGAGAAGGCGGCGGACATGGCCTGCAGGTCGCTGATGGCCCGGCCCAGCTGCTCGGCGGGCAGGTCCAGTTTGAACTCATACCAGGGCTCCAGCAGGACGCTCTTGGCCCCCATGAGCCCCTGGCGGACGCCGCGATAGGTGGCCTGGCGGAAGTCGCCCCCCTCGGTGTGCTTCAGGTGGGCCCGGCCGGACATCAGGGTGATGCGCATATCGGTGATGGGGGAGCCGGTGAGAACCCCGAGATGGGTCTTTTCCTCCAGGTGGGTGAGGATGAGCCGCTGCCAGTTCCGGTCCAGCAGATCCTCGCTGCACCGGGTATCGAAGACCAGCCCGGCCCCCTGCTCCAGGGGTTCCAGGAGGAAGTGGGCCTCGGCGTAGTGGCGGAGGGGCTCGAAGTGGCCCACCCCCTCCACAGGCTCGGCGATGGTCTCTTTGTACAGGATGCGCCCGGCGTCCACCTCCACGTCCACGTCGAACCGCTCCGCGATGAGGCTTTTCAGGATCTCGATCTGAACCTGGCCCATGAGCCGGGCGTGAATCTCCCGTAACCGCTGGTCCCAGACGATGCGGAGCTGGGGGTCCTCCTCCTCCAGAAGCCGGAGTTTGGGGAGCATCACCTGGGGGTCGCAGTCAGGGGGGAGAACCAGGCGGTAGGTGAGGACGGGCTCCAGCAGGGGCGGCGCGGCGGGGGACTCGGCCCCCAGACCCTGGCCGGGATAGGTCTGGCTCAGGCCCAGCACGGCGCAGACTTGGCCGGCCTGGGCGGTCTCGAACTTGGCCCCGGAGTACAGCCGGAGCTGGGTGACCTTTTCCTCCAGGGGTTCCTCTCCGTGGAGGGGGTAATAGGGGAGGGGAGTCCGAACCTTGAGACTGCCCCCAGTGACTTTCAGGTAGGTCAGCCGCCCTCCCTGGGGGTCCCGGGCGATTTTGAAGACCCGGGCGCCGAAGTCGGCGGGGTAGACAGGCTCTTCCGTGTAGTCGGCAAGGCCCTGGAGGAATTCCTCCACCCCCGCCATCTTCAGGGCGGCCCCGAAGAAGACCGGGAAGAGCCTGCCGATGCGGATGAGGCCGGAAATATCCCGGGTGGACAGGGAACCTTCCTCCAGGTACTTGTCCAGGAGGGACTCCTCCCGGAGGGCGATGGTCTCCTCCCAGTCGTCCCCCTGGTGGGTGAAGTCCACGCAGCCCTCGTCCAGATGCTTTCGCAGGTCGGCCATGAGATCCTCATGGCCCGCCGTGGGCAGGTCCATCTTGGTGACGAAGACGAAGGTGGGGATCTGATTCCGGCGGAGGAGCCGCCAGAGGGTCTCGGTGTGGGCCTGGACCCCGTCGGTGCCGCTGATGACCAGGATGGCGTAGTCCAGGACCTGGAGGGTGCGCTCCATCTCGGCGGAGAAGTCCACGTGGCCCGGGGTGTCCAGGAGGGTCACGGACAGGTCGGGGGTCTCAAAGACAGCCTGCTTGGAGAAGATGGTGATGCCCCTGGCCCGCTCCAGGGCGTGGGTGTCCAGATAGGAATCCCGGTGGTCCACCCGGCCCAGCTTCTGGATGGTACCAGCGGCGTAGAGCAGGGCTTCGGACAGGGTGGTCTTGCCCGCGTCCACGTGGGCCAGGATGCCGATGACAAGTCGTTTCATATTGTTTCACCTCGTGTGGGTGTCGGATTCTGTAATCTGTATATTATAGCAGAAAAAGAAAAGCAGGGAAAGAGAAAAATTGTAGCGTATGGTTGACAGAAGGTGTAGAATAGAAGGAATGAAACGATTTGCGGACGTGAGGAGGATCAGCCATGGCGGTTCTGGGGAAACAACGGGATATACGCATGACTGAGGGCAGCATTTTTCAGCAGCTCCTCCTGTTCTCCCTCCCTCTGCTGGCGGGGAACTTCTTCCAGCAGTGCTATAACACTGTGGACAGCATCGTGGTGGGCAATTTTGTGGGCAAGGCCGCCCTGGCAGCTGTGGGGTCGGTGAACAACATCATCAACACCCTTATCGGCCTGTTCCTGGGCCTCTCCGCCGGCATCGGCGTGGTGATCTCCCAGCTCTACGGCGCCCAGGAGGAGGAACGAGTGGGCAAGGCCGTCCAGACCAGCCTCATCCTGGTGCTGGCCATGTGCCTGTTGTTCACGGTGGTGGGGATTGCGATGGTTCCCTTCATGCTGGATCTGATGTCCACCCCGGCGGATGTATACAACGAGGCGGCCACCTACCTGCGCATCTACTTTGCCGGGGTGTCGGGGTTGATGCTCTATAACCTGGGCTCGGGCATCCTCCGGGCGGTAGGGGACTCCCGGCGGCCCCTGTACTTCCTCATCTTCTCCGCCTGCCTGAATACCGCCCTGGACCTGCTGTTTGTGGCGGCGTTCCGGTGGGGCATCGCCGGGGCGGCCATCGCTACGGTGGCGAGCCAGGGGGTCTCGGCCCTGCTGGTCCTGGTGGTCCTCACCCGGACCGACGGCTGTTACCGCATCGCCTGGCGGGGCATGAGCCTGGACAAAGGGATTTTGCGGAACATTTTCATCGTGGGCGTCCCGTCGGCCTTCCAGCTGGCGGTGACCTCCTTCTCCAACGTCTTCGTCCAGTCCTACGTGAACCGGTTCGACTCATCCTGTATGGCCGGCTGGGCGGCCTACAACAAGATCGACGCCTTTGCCCTGCTGCCCATGCTCACCCTGTCGGTGGCGGCCACCACCTTTGTGGGCCAGAACGTGGGGGCGGGCAACTGGGAGCGGGCCAAGGCCGGCGGCCGGTGGGCCATGATCATGGCCACGGTGTCCACCCTGGTCATCATCCTCCCTCTGATGGTTTTCGCCCGACCTCTCTGCGCCCTCTTCAACCAGGATGAGGCCATGCTGGCCTACGGCGCGTACTTCATCCGGGTGATCTCCCCATTCTACCTCATCGGCAACTTCAACCAGATCTACGCCGGGGTCCTGCGGGGTGCGGGGGACGCCACCAGGCCCACGATCATCATGCTGGTGTCCTTTGTGGCCTTCCGGCAGATCTACCTCTTTGTGACCTACCGGGTCTTCGGGACCCTGCTGCCCGTGGCCCTGGGCTACCCTGTGGGCTGGGTGGTGTGCAGCATCCTGCTCTTCCTCTACTACCGCAGCGGCCGGTGGATGAAGCACAGCTTCCTCACCGCGTCCCCGGAAAAAGCATAAGAAAAATGCCGCCCGGCAATGGGCGGCATTTTTCCGTCTCCGGCGGCCGGAGAGAAGGATGTGGAGGAGTCAGAAAGAAATGGGATCCATCAGCGAAGGATACTCATGTAGGCGGGACGAATGATCTTGCCGGCCCCCACCAGCTCTTCCAGGCGGTGGGCGCTCCAGCCCACGATGCGGGCCACGGCAAAGAGGGGGGTGTAGAGCTCCAGAGGGATGTCCAGCATTTCGTAGAGGAATCCGCTGTAGAAGTCCACGTTGGGGCTGACGCCCTTGTAGATGGGACGGCTCTCGGCAATGAGCCGGGGAGCCAGTTCCTCGATGGTTTCGTAGAGGGCCAGGTCCTTCTCCCGGCCCTTGTCCAGGGCCAGATCCCGGACGAAGGCTTTCAGCACCTGCTCCCGGGGGTCGGAGATGGAGTAGACCGCGTGGCCCATGCCGTAGATCAGGCCGCTGCGGTCAAAGGCCTCCTTGTTCAGGAGCTTGCGCAGGTATCCCTCCACGGCGGACCGGCTGCTCCAGTCGGGGACCTGGGTTTTCAGATCCCGCATCATCTCCATAACCTTCAGGTTGGCCCCGCCGTGGCGGGGGCCCTTCAGGGAGGAGAGGGCGGCGGCGGTGGTGGCGTAGGTGTCCGCCCCCGAGGAGGTCACCACCCGGGTGGTGAAGGTGGAGTTGTTGCCGCCGCCGTGCTCCATGTGGAGGATGAGGGCGGTGTCCAGGGCCTTGGCCTCCAGGGGGGTGTAGGCTTTGTCCGGCCGCAGGAGCTGGAGGAAGACCTCCGCCGTGGACAGGCTGGGGTCCGGCCGGTGGATATACATGCTCTGGTCGTTTTCGTAGTGGTTGTAGGCGTGGTAGCCGTAGACCGCCAGCATGGGGAACTCCGCGATGAGACGGATGCACTGGCGCAGGCTGTTATCCAGGGAGCCGGGGGCTGCTTGGTCGTCGTAGTTTGCCAGGGTGAGGACGCTGCGGGTCATGGAGTTCATAATATCGTGAGAGGGGGCCTTCATGATGACGTCCCGGGTAAAGTTGGTGGGCAGCGTCCGGCAGGACCCAAGCAGGGCGGCGAACTCTTCCAGGGCCTCCGCAGAGGGAAGCTGGCCGAAGAGGAGAAGGTAGGCGGCCTTCTCGAAGCCGAACTCCTGGGGACCCAGGGAGCCCACCAGATCCTTCACATTGCAGCTCCGGTACCAGAGCTCTCCTTCACAGGGGATTCTCTGGCCCTGGTCATGGCGGAAGGAGACAATGTTGGAGATTTTGGTCAGGCCCGTGAGGACGCCTACGCCGTTCTCGTCCCGAAGCCCCCGGTTTACGCCGTACTCTCGGAAGAGGGCGTCGGGAATGGTGTCGTTCTGGATGCACAGGGCCGCCTGACGGGCGGCGTACTCCTCAAGCACTTGGGGCTTCATAGGCGCCACCTGCTTTCTCGGCTTCCTGGTCCATAATGGCCTCCAGCCGGGTGATCTGACCCAAGAGCTGGATGAACTCGTCTTCCCCAAAGGCCTTCATGACCCGTTGGTTGAAGTCGGTGAGCAGCGCCTGCTGGGCCAGGGCGGAGTCCCGGGAGTTGTCGGTGAGCTGGAGGTAGGTGCCCTCCTGGCCGTCTCCGTCGTGGGTCCATAGGACGAAACCCTTCCGCTGGAGATCCCGGGCGATCTTGGACACCTGCCCCATGGGCAGGTTCAGATTCCGGGCCAGGTCCTTTAAGTAGATCTTCTCGCTGCCGGTGTCCTGGGCGTGCTTGAAGAGCAGCCACATAAGGACATATTCCGAGGAAGACATTTTTTGAAAAATCTTTTGTATGGCTCGGTTGGGAAAGTGTACCCCTGTGCCGTAGGGGAGGATGGCGTGCAGGGATGGGGTTTGGTTCTGATTTGACATGGGGTTCACCTCTTAAAAAATATGTCGAAATTGTTAACAAAGTTAGCTTTTTGAGGGATAAAAAGCTACTGCCCAGGGGCAGTAGGCTATTATCGTTACGGAACGGTGATGCCAGAGAGGATCTTTTTCTGGATGCGGATGTACTCCCGGGCGTCTTCGGGACCCAGCCGTTCCAGCATGCGGACCACGGCGGCAATGACCTCGCTGCGGATGCGCTGAATGAGGGCCAGCCCCTGGGGCAGCAGAGTGACGATAACCTGGCGGTTGTCCGAGGGATCGCTGGCCCGGGAGATGTACTGCTTTTCCTCCAGACGACTCAGCAGGGCGGCGATGCGGGCGGTGGAGACCACCATGCTCCGGCTGATCTCCGCGGGGTGGGCCTGATTCTGGTGGGTCATAAGGTAGTTCAGGACGAAAACCTCGCCCCGGGTCATTTTTGAGATCTTTTGTTTGGCTGGCTCCTGCAGCATGCCGATATTCAGGCGGAGAAGCTCGGTGGCCAGTTCTTCATACTCCGGGTTCAAGATGAATCACTTCCGTATCATTGGTCAATTACTAACTTTGTTAGGGATTATACCAGACAAAGCAAAAAATGTCAATCGAAATCTGTCGACTTATTTCCGGCGGAAGGGGCCGGGGTGTTTAGGCAGGGCGGGCTGGGGCCGGTTGACCGCACCCAGAGCCACCAGCATCCGCCGGAGATAGCTGCGGATCTCCCGGCGGGTGGTCCGGTCCAGGGCCTTGTAGGCCTTGGCCATGGATAGGGCGTTGTTCGCCAGGGCGGAGGTGATATCGGTGAGGGTCTTGGCGTGGCCGGCGGCCAGCAGGTGAAAGAGAACCTCCACAAATTCCTCCTGCTCCTGGGGGCTCATGGCGGCCAGCCAGGCGTGGATGGTCTCGGCGGATTTTCGGCCGAAGGCCGAGCGGCGGGGGAGCAGGCGGTATTGGGTTCCCGCCACCTCCCAGGAGAAGGGATCGTGCTGTCCCACCGTCCCGGAGCCGTGGCTGCGGATGACCTGGCAGTGCCTGTCCTGGTGAAGGAGAGCTCCCACCAGGGAGGACTGGGGAACGAAGATGCGGATGCGTTTGGCCAGGGCCTGGTAGGCGGGGGTCCCGGTGAGATCCCGGGTGAACCCCGGACCGTCGTGGCTGTCCACCCAGAGAATCCGGCGGCGCACCATGGGCTGGGCGTGGACGGCCGCCCACACCGCCAGATTCCCGCCCTTGGAGTGTCCTCCCAAGCGGAGCTTTCCCGGGTGGCGGGCGGCTACTTGGGACAGGTAGTCCGCTGCCAGCTTTTGGGCGGGGATGGGAAAGGTGAAGGCCATGCGGAAGCACTCCTTCCAGCCCACCAGGGAGTCGTCGGTCCCCCGGAAGGACAGGTACAGGGTTCCGTCCGGCAGGAAACAGGTGAGGGCGGCGAACTGAGTCCCGGTCTCCTCGTCCAGGATGCTCTCGCAGCAGCCCAGGCGGACCTGGGCGAAGCGGGGGCACTCCGCAGTCCGAACCACCAGCCGGGGGATTTGGTCTGCCATCAGGACGCCCGTGTGATCCCAGCCGGCCTGGGCGGTGAGTCGGTCCACTGCCTGCCGAAAGGGGAGGGTTTCCTGGGCGGAGAGGCCGGGCAGGACGCCTTCCAAGGGGGCATAGGCGCACACCGACAGGATGAGGCTGTCGATGATGCAGAAGGGAGCCTGAGAAAAGGGGAGATGGCCCCGTTCCTCCAGATAATCCAAGCAGTTTTTTCGGGACATGGGTCCACCTCCCTTTGGGTATTGTTTTTTATTATGGTGACGTTGGGGGAGAATATACGGGATCAGTACCCCAGCTCCTGGCCGATGAGGACTAGCTCGCACTCCTTCACGCCGCCCAGCTTGCGCCACAGGACGGTGAGACCGTTGCAGATGCGCTCGGGGCTCTTGCAGTCGTAGCACTTCATCTCTTCTTTCAAGGCGCAGGGGGTCTTGCGGTTCAGGCGGCGGGCGTTCAGGGGGGCGGCGATGTTCCGGGCTCTCCACAGGGCCTCCTCATAGGTGGGGGCCACCTTGTTGACGCCGGCCACCAGATAGACCTTTTCCCGGTCATAGAGGGTGGCGGCGATGCGGTTGCCGGTGCCGTCGATGTTGATGATCTCGCCGGTTTCGGCAATGCCGTTGACGCTGGTGAGGTAGACCTGGGCGGCGGCGGCCTTGGCCAGGGTCTCCGGGCCGGGGGTCTTCCAGTGCCAGGCTACGTCGTTATTTTCCTGCAGGCGCTCGTAGATCCCCATGTCCAGCAGGGTCATGGAGCCGCCGATGCCGACGGTCTTGCCGGAGATGCTCCCGGCCAGGTAGTCAGCGGCCTGAGCGGCGGTGTCGAAGTAGCGGTAAGAGAAGCCCCTGGCCTCTACATTCTTCTGTAAGTTTTCCAGGTTCATGGAAGGACCTCCTTTGGTGAGTATACCTGGATTTTACCACGGGCCTTTTGGGAAGTAAAGAAAAGCCGCAGGTTCCAGTGAAGTGAACCTGCGGCTTTGGATGGTTGGTGTTACTTGGGCAGAGCAAACCGCTCGCTGTATTCATTATAATACAGGTCGAAGTTGTGATCCCGCATTTCCTTTAAGCTGGTGATGTAGGCGTGGGGGTCAAAGTCGTCGGACTGGGTTTCGATGAGGCCCAGGGCGATATTGGAGCAGTGGTCGGAGATCCGCTCGTAGTTGGTGAGCAGATCGTTGAACACGAAGCCCTGGTTCAGGGTGCAGATGCCCTGCTGGAGACGATCCACGTGATGGAGCTTCATCTCGTCACAGAGGTTGTCCACCACATCCTCCAGAGGCTCGATGCGGTAGGCCAGTTCCAGGTCGCTGTTGATGAAGGCGGTGAAGGTGTTGTGGGCGATCTCATTGACGGCCTCGAACATGATCCGCAGTTCTTCCCGGGCGGCAGCGGAGAACATGATGCCCTTTTCGTGGATTTCCTTGGCGCACTCGGCGATGTTCATGGCGTGGTCGGAGATCCGCTCCACGTCGCCGATGGTGTGAAGGAACTTGGTGACTTCCTTGGTCTGGCTTTCGGTGAGTTCCTTGCTGGTGATCTTGATGAGGTAGTTGCCCAGCTTGTCCTCGTATTTGTCCACCACATCCTCACGCTGCGCGATGAACTGGAAGGCCTTTTCGTTGTAGTTGCTGATGAGGTAGAAGGCGTCCTCCAGGTTGGCCTTGGCCTCCAGGGTCATGTTGTTGATGGCCTCCCGGCTGTGCTCGATGGCCACGGCGGGGTGCTCGATGAAGAGGGCTTCCAGGCGGGCGAAGTCTTCCTTCTCCCGGCCGGACTCCTCGGTGTCTTTGAAGATGGAGCAGACCTGCTTCTCGATGAGACCAATGAAGGGAGTGAGGACTAGAACGGTGGCAAAGCGGAAGATGGTGTTCAGGGCGGCGATGGACACGGTATTCATGGTCATGTTCAGGAAGCTGAAGTGGACCATGGCGTTGGCCCCATAGAACAGGATGCTCCAGATGATGGCGCCCAGCACATCAATGAGCAGATAGACGAAGGCGGTGCGCTTGCCGTTGACGTTGGAGCCCAGGGAGGACAGCAGCACGGGCATGGCGGCGCCGATGGCGATACCCATGATGAGGGGGAGGGCCACGGCGAAGGTGATAACGCCGGTGGCGGCCAGGGCCTGAAGGATACCAACGGCGGCAGAAGCGCTCTGAAGGACGCAGGTGAAGAGCATGCCTACCAGGATACCCAGGATGGGGTTGGAGAAGGTGGTCAGCAGATCCAGGAAGAAGGCGCTCTCCCGCAGGGGGGATACGGCGGAGCTCATGGCGGACATGCCGAACATCAGTACCGCGAAGCCCATGAGGATGTCGCCCACGTGGTTTTTCAGTTGGTTCTTGGAGAAGGTCCGCAGGATGATACCGATCACGGCTACGACGCCGGTGAGGGTGGAGGTGGAAAGCAGGGACACCCAGCCGGAGCCGCCCTCTAAGGAGGAGAGGCAGATGATCCAGCCAGTGACCGAGGTGCCCAGGATGGCGCCCATAATGATACCGATGGCCTGCTTGACCTTCATCATGCCGGAGTTGACAAAGCCCACCACCATGACCGAGGTGGCGGAAGAGGATTGGATGATGGCGGTGACGCCGGTGCCCAGCAGGACGCCCTTCAGGGGGCTCCCAGAAAGTTTATAGAGCACAAGCTCCAGTTTGTTGCCTGCCACCTTTTTCAGACCGTCCCCCATCAGGGACATGCCGAAGAGGAAGAGGGCCACGCCGCTGAGCAGCGCAATGACATTGGAAATACCCAGTTTCACTCATCTCCTTTTGTGATCATTGGGGCTTGGGGGTCTTTGGTTTGAACATATCAATACACATATAATTGTATCTCAAATGACAAATTTGTCTACAGAAAATGTTAAATCTTGGTTAGAAAAAATTTCTTTCGGATATTTGCCCAAAAAGCGACAGGAAAGGGCAGAAAATTCGCCGCTTTTTTCTACGAGGCTTCTGGTCTACGGAGGGGACAGGGCACATACACATGAAGTAACCTGAACCACCGACGGAGGAGAACTGCTTTATGAATACCATTTACCAGGATATTGCCACCCGCACTGCGGGGGATATTTACATCGGCGTGGTGGGACCGGCCCGGACGGGGAAGTCCACCTTTATCAAACGCTTCATGGAAACCATGGTTCTGCCCAACATCCCGGACGGATACCGCCGGGACCGGGCCCGGGATGAACTGCCCCAGAGCGGCTCCGGCCGGACCATCATGACCGCCGAACCCAAATTCGTGCCGGAGGAGGCCGTGGAGGTAGAGATGGAGGGCGGCGGTGCCTTCTCCGTCCGGCTCATTGACTGTGTGGGCTACATGGTGCCCGGGGCTGTGGGCCAGTTGGAGGACGATCTGCCCCGGATGGTCCGCACTCCCTGGTTCCCGGAGGAGATCCCCATGGCGGAGGCGGCGGAGATCGGCACCCGAAAGGTCATTGCCGAGCACTCCACCATCGGCATCGTGGTGACCACCGACGGGTCCATCACGGAAATTCCCCGGGAGGCCTACGTGGAGGCCGAGGAACGGGTCATCAATGAACTGAAGGAGCTGGGCAAGCCCTTCCTGATCCTGCTGAACTCCGCCCACCCGGACGCGGACGACACCCAGACCCTGCGGGGGGAGCTGGCGGAGAAATACGACGTGACCTGCATGGCGGTGAACGGACTGGCTCTGAGCCAGCGGGCGGTGACGGAGATTATCCGTTCCGTCCTCTACGAGTTCCCCCTGGAGGAACTGCAGATCTTTCTGCCTGACTGGGTGGACGCCCTGCCCGGGGATCACCCCATCAAGACGGACGTCTTCGACGCCATCCGCAATTCCATGGGGAATCTCCACCGCATCCGGGACGTGGCTCCCGTGGTGGAGGCCATGGGCCAGTGTCCCCGGTTGACCTCGGCTGCGGTCACTGCCATGCAGCTGGGCAGCGGCCGGTGTTCCGCCCGGCTGGAGCTCCCCCGGAGCCTCTTCTATGAAACCATGTCGGAGCAGACCGGCTTCCCCATCCGGGACGACGGGGAGCTTATGAAGCTTCTGGGGAACCTGGCGGGGATCAAGGCCGAGTACGAAAAGGTGGCCGCCGCCATGGAGGAAGTGAGAGCCACCGGCTATGGCATCGTCATCCCCAACTCCAACGAGCTGGAGCTGGAGGAGCCGGAGATCATCAAGCAGGGGGGACGCTACGGGGTCCGGCTGCGGGCCAAGGCCCCCTCCATCCACATGATCCGGGCGGATATCCAGGCGGAGGTCTCTCCCATCGTGGGCAGCGAGAAGCAGTCCGAGGAGATGCTGAACTTCCTGCTGAAGGAGTTCGAAGGGGAGCCGGGGAAGATCTGGCAGTCCAATATCTTCGGCCGCTCCTTCCACGAGCTCATCAACGAGGATTTGGCCACCAAGCTCAAGCATATGCCCGAGGACGCCCGGCAGAAGATGCAGCAGACCCTGGAAAAGATCATCAACGAGGGCTCCGGCGGGCTCATCTGCATCATCCTGTAACTTTCCGCTTTCAGGACGGCAAGACAAAAGAAGGAATTGATTTTTTCCGTCCATCCTCTTATAATATAAACTGCTAAGAAGCGGGAAGGAGTGGAACGGATGATCTTTACTGTGGATATTGGCAATACTGTGATCACCATGGGGCTGTTTACTCCCGAGGGAGAACTGGAGTTCCGGGGGTCCATTAAGACGGATAAGAACAAGACCCCGGACCAGATTGCCATCGATGTGCTGGATATGTTCCGGCTGAAGCAGTCCGACGTGCGCTCGGTCACCGGGGCGGTGATCTCCAGCGTGGTTCCCCCCATGACGGCGGCCATGGCAGACGCCATCCGCCAGCTCTGCGGCGTCCGGCCCATGATCATGGGTCCCGGCGTAAAGACCGGCATGAACATCTTGGCAGAGATACACAACCAGCTGGGGTCTGACATTGTGGCCTACTCGGTGGCCGCCCTGCAGAAGTACCCGGCCCCCATCATCGTTATCGACATGGGGACCGCCACCACCCTGTCCTACCTGGGGAAGAATACCTACGAGGGCTGCGTCATCGCCCCCGGCGTCCGCATCGCCCTGGAGGCCTTGTCCGGCCGGGCGGCTGAGCTGCCTCATATCTCCATCGAGGCGCCGGCCTCCATTATGGGCCGCAGCACCATCGACGCCATGCGGGCGGGGGTGGTCTATGGCAACGCCGGCATGATCGACAACCTGATCCAGCGGATGGAGGAGGCTGCCGCCCCTGCGGCTACCGTGGTTATGACCGGCGGCAACGCGGCTCCCATCCTCAAGCACTGCAAACGGGATATCATTTTTGATGAAAACCTCATCATCGACGGCCTGTATTATCTGTATCAAAAAAACCACGACCGCCGGAGAAAAAAGAACGATTGAACAACAGCCCGGGACCAAAAAGGTTCCGGGCTGTGATATTTTTTGAAAGTACCAAAGAAAAAAAGTTCAGAAAAGATATTTTTATGGACTACGCTATTGCAAATCTGCAAGTTTGTCACTATAATATTTCACCAGGAGAGAAATCATATATGAAGAGGAGGCCTTGCACTATGAAGGCATTATCGACATTGGCGCGGTCCGTCCGGGCGTCTACCACCATGGCTATCGACACGCAGTTTAAGAAGATGCGCGCCGAGGGTATTGACGTTATCGGCTTTAGCGTGGGGGAGCCGGACTTTCCCACCCCTGAACACATCAAGCAGGCGGGCATCCGAGCCATTGAACAGAATTTGACAAAATACACCCCTGCCGCCGGTACGCTGGAGCTCCGCCGGGCTGTCTGCCAGCGGATGAAGGAGGACTGGGGTTTGGACTATACCACCGACGAGGTGGTCATCAGCGGCGGCGGCAAGCCCATCCTCTATGCTGCACTCAAGACCCTGGTGGACCCCGGCGACGAGGTCATTCTGCCCGCCCCCTACTGGGTCAGCTACTATGAGCTCATCAAGATGGTGGGTGGCGTTCCTGTGGTGGTGGAGACCACCGAGGCCGACGGCTTCAATCTGACCCCTGACCATCTCCGGGCGGCCATCACCCCCAAGACCAAGGCCATCATTCTCAACAACCCTTCCAACCCCACCGGCATGATCTACAGCCGGGCCCACCTGGAGGCCATTGCCCAGGTCATCGTGGAGGAGGACCTCTACGTGATCGCCGACGAGATGTACAGTAAGCTAGTCTTTGACGGTCAGGAATTTGTTTCCTTCCCCTCCCTGGGGGAGGAGGTCAAGGCCCGGACCATTCTGGCCAACGGCGCCTCTAAGACCTACGCCATGACCGGTTGGCGGATCGGCTTTGCCTGCGCAAGCCAGGAGATCATCAAGATCATGTCCAACTATTTCAGCCACTCCCTGTCCGGAACCTGCTCCATCGCCCAGGCCGCCTCTGTGGAGGCCTTCGCCGGCTCTCAGGCCGAGGTGGAGGCCATGCGTCAGACCTTTGAGGACCGCCGGAACTACCTCTACGAGCGGATGAACCGGATCGAAGGCGTTCACCCGGTCCACTCCCAGGCCACCTTCTACATGCTCATGAATATCGAGAAGCTCATCGGCAAGACTCTTTACGGCGTCACCATCCGGGACGCGGATGACTTTGCCCAGGTCTTTCTGAAGGAGGGCTTGGTGGCCCTGGTCCCCTGCACCGGTTTCGGCGCGCCCCACTACCTCCGCTGGTCCTTCGCCGTCTCCATGGAGAACATCAAGGCTGGTCTGGACCGGCTGGAAAAGTTCCTGGCGGAAGGCTGATTTTGTGTCCTATATCCCCCTGCCCTCCGGGCAGGGGGATTCTGATTGAACGATACCACTCACATTACGCGAAAGAAAAGGTGACATAGGATGAAGGATATTTACGAAAGCCCCCTGGCCTCCCGTTATGCAAGCAAGGAGATGCTCCGCCTCTTCTCCCCGGATAAGAAGTTCACCACCTGGCGTCGGCTCTGGATCGCCCTGGCCCGGGCGGAGATGGAGTTAGGTCTGCCCATCACCCAGGCCCAGATCGACGAGATGGAGCGGGAGAAGGACCATATCGACTATGACCTGGCCGCCCGGAAGGAGAAGGAGCTCCGCCACGATGTGATGGCCCACATCCACACCTACGGGGCCTCCTGCCCCAACGCCATGCCCATCATCCACCTGGGGGCTACCAGCTGCTATGTGGGGGACAACACCGATATCATCATCATGGGCGAGGCCCTCCGGCTTATCCGGGACAAGCTGGTGCGTATCCTGGCTGCTCTGGGCAAGTTTGCCGACGAATACAAGGCTCTGCCCACCCTGGGCTACACCCACTATCAGGCCGCCCAGATGGTCACCGTGGGCAAGCGGGCCACCCTCTGGATGAACGAGCTGCTCATGGATCTGGAGGAGGTGGAGTACCGCCTGTCCAACCTGAAGCTACTGGGCTGCAAGGGGACCACCGGCACCCAGGCCAGCTTCCTGGAGCTCTTCGGCGGGGATCAGGACAAGGTCCTGGAGCTGGATAAAAAGATCGCCGCGGAGATGGGCTTCGACCTGGTTCAGCCGGTTTCCGGCCAGACCTACACCCGAAAGGTGGACTCGGCCATCCTGGCCACCCTGTCGGGGATTGCCCAGTCGGCTCACAAGTTCGCCACCGACCTGCGGCTGCTGTGCCACATGAAGGAGGTGGAGGAACCCTTTGAGAAGAACCAGGTGGGCTCCTCGGCCATGCCCTACAAGCGTAACCCCATGCGCAGCGAGCGAATCTGTGCCCTGGCCCGGTACGTGATCTCCGACGCCATGAACCCAGCCATGACGGCCTCCACCCAGTGGTTCGAGCGGACCCTGGACGACTCGGCCAACAAGCGCATCGCCGTGTCCGAGGCCTTCCTGGCGGTGGATGCCATCCTGAACCTCTATGAGAACGTGGCCTCCAACCTGGTGGTCCACCCCAAGGTCATTGAGAAGCACATCATGGAGGAGCTGCCCTTCATGGCCACCGAGAACATCCTCATGGACGCGGTGAAGAAGGGGGGCGACCGGCAGGAGCTCCACGAGCGCATCCGCACCCACTCCCTGGCCGCCGGCAGCCGGGTGAAGGACGAGGGCCTGCCCAACGATTTGCTGGAGCGCATCGCTGCCGACCCGGCCTTTGGTCTGAGCCGGGAGGACGTGCTGGCCCACCTGGACCCCGCCGACTACATCGGCTGCTGTCCTCAGCAGGTGGAGCGCTTCCTGCGAGACAATATCCAGCCGGTGCTGGACCGATACCCCGACGCCCTCCAAGGGGCCGGCGCGGAAATTAAAGTATAAAGAAGTGATCCCTCCCCACCCGGGGAGGGATTTCTTAGGAAAGGAGCACATACATGGCGGGGATCGTGTTGGAAAAAATGGGGATGCTGGTCCTGCTGATGCTGGTGGGCTTCGGCTGCGCCAAGGCCGGGTGGATCGACGATGGGTTCAGTCAGAAGGCCAGCCGGCTGGTGATGAACGTCTTTCTCCCGGCCACCATCCTGACCTCCGCCCTGGGCGGGGGAGAGAGCATGACCCAGGGAGAGCTGCTCCTGGTTGTGGCGGCAGTCTTTGTCATGTTTTTCCTGGGGGGCGTCCTGGGCTGGGTGGCGGCCCGCGTTTTGCCCTTTTCGGGGCGGGACCGGAGCGTGGCCTGGCTGTCGGTCTTTTTTATGAACAATATGTTCATCGGGTTTCCTGTGGTTCAGGCCCTCTTTGGGGACCGGGCGGTCTTCTGTGCCTCCCTGACCAACCTGCCCTTTAACCTCCTGCTGTATACCGTAGGGGTGGCCAGCCTCCGGGCAGGAGCGGGACGGGTCCGGTTTCGGGAGGTTCTGACGCCGCCCCTGCTGGCCACTCTGGCAGCGGTGGGCCTCTTTGTCACCGGCCTGCCCCTGCCGACCCTGGCGGCGGATACCCTCTCAGCCTTGGGGGCGGTGACGGTGCCCATGTCCATGGTGGTGGTGGGGGTGTCCCTGAGCCGCGTGCCTGTGCGGGAGGCTTTCCTGGACGGCCGGGCCTGGGTGGTGAGCCTGGTGCGCCTCCTCTTGTGTCCCCTGGCGGCCTGGTGGGTTCTGGGGCTGTTCCTGCCGGC
>JAEDLP010000032.1 GCA_016295225.1 Oscillospiraceae bacterium
TAGGACACCGCCTGGAAGGTGTAGAAGGAGATGCCGATGGGCAGGGCGATGCTCACATCGGGGATGGCGTCCAGCCCGGAGATCTGCTTGAAGGTACCCACAAACAGGCCCGCGTACTTGAACACGCCCAGAGCGGCCAGGTTCAGAACGATGCCCACCACCAGCACAGCCTTCTTGCGGCCCTGGGAAGGCTGCCGGGCCATGAGGACGCCGCAGAAGAAGTTCACCAGGATGGACCCCAGCATGATGAGGATGTAGATGGGCTCGCCATAGGCGTAGAACACCAGATTGGCCAGCAAGAGGAAGAAGTTCCTGAACTTAAAGGGCAGGATGTGGCTGACCAGCAGCACCACCGTCAGAAACAGGAACAGGAAAGGCAGACTTGAAAAGACCATAAGACTTACATACTCCTGAGAATACTGCCGGGCGATCAAAGGATCACCCGGCAGTGGGATTTACTCTTTTGGTGTCTCAGCCCACAGCGCTCTGGAAGGCGGAAACCATGGCGTCGTAGTGCTGGGTAAAGAACAGACCCACGTACACACCGTCGATCAC
This sequence comes from Oscillospiraceae bacterium, assembly GCA_016295225.1. GTDB lineage: Bacteria > Bacillota > Clostridia > Oscillospirales > Oscillospiraceae > Evtepia. The sequence goes on from JAEDLP010000032.1 coordinate 556, forward strand.
CACATCGCAGTTCTCGGCCAGCTCCAGGCTGTCGGGATCATAGGACGCAGCCTGCTGAGCAATGGCATCCAGCTTGGCCTCCAGCTTGGCGGCCACGTCAGCGGCGGCAGCCTCGTCGGCGGCCTGGACCATGACCACTTCCTCGGGGAAAGCCCCGCCGGTCATGGCGTTGAAGGCGGCGGCGCTCACCACCTGGGCAGCGTCGATGCCGTACACGCTGGACAGGTTCTCGGCGGGCACGTCGATGTAGTCGGTGATCCCGGCGTCGGACAGCATCTGGGCCTTCAGGGCCTCCAGATCAACGTCGGCGGCAGGCTCGGTCACCTCACCGCCGGCGGGTTCCTGGGTCTCGGTCTGGGCAGGCTCGCTGGTGGTGTCCGGCTCCTGATCACCGCCGCCGCAGGCAGCCAGGGCCAGCAGCATGGTCAGAGCCATCAGCAAAGTCAAGAAACGTTTCATCTTTTCATTCATCCTCCATAAAAAATGTTCTGTCTATTTACTTCAGCGCCTCTGGAACATGGGTCAGAAGGTAATCCGTCCACACCTCGCCGCCGTTGTAATTAAAGTGAATCCCCATGGCTTGGTCGCCGCTGTACTCGTCCCGCAGGAAGCCGTTCTCATCGGAGACCGCCTCGGCCACGTTTACAAAGTACCATCCCCGCTCCCGGCAGATCTCCATCATCCTGGCGTTGAACGCGCCGATGGTCTCGTTGTTCAGGGACCCGTCCGCCCGGGGGCTGGATGCCGTCATGGGGGTGACCGACTCCACCAGGATGGCGGCCTGGGGCGATTTGGCGAGAATCTCATCGATTAATGTTACCAAATCCTGACACGCTCTGTCAACACCTCCGGCGATACAATTCATCCCCAGCATGACATAAACCTTGTTGGCCCCGCTGGCGGCCACGCCGTCCTCCACCCGGGGATGCTGGCCGGAGCCCTTGGGGTATTCCGGCAGCCGCTCGTCGCCGGCGGCGTAGGCCATGGCGTTCTGCTGGCTCAGGCTCACCGAGCAGAAGAAGGCGGGGCTTCCCAGGCGGCCGGAGCCGCTGTTGTACATCTCCAGCATCACCGAGACCGAGTCTCCCACAAAGGCCGCGTCCTGGAACCAGTCGGCGGAGACCGCCTCGCTCTCAGGCACCAGGGGGTCGAAGTCCGTTTCCTCTTCGTCTGTCTGTGCGTTTTCTCCTTGCTGGCCTGTCTGCTCTGTTTGCTGGGGCTGGCCGCAGGCGCACAGGGTAAGCAGGAGCAGCAGGGAAAGGCTCCATACGATCCATCGTTTCATAAAAGGGTCTCCTCTCCAATGGTACAGATACCTTATCCTACCGTCCAATTCTATAAAAATCCTAAAGATTTTCTTATCTTTTTCTGAAATATTTCTCTCTGTTACAGCAGATCCTCCGGGATGTGCCAGAGCAGGTAGTCCACCCAGACCTTGGCTCCGTCGTAGGTAAAGTGCATCCCCATGGAGGACTTGTCGCTGCAGTAGTCCGGGATGAGTCCACCGTCCTCACCCTTGAACTTCTCCGACACATTCAGGTAGTACCACCGGTTCTTCTGGCAGATCTCCTGCATCTTCTGGTTGAAGGCGTTGATGGTGTCGTTGTTGAGGGTGGCGTTGGCCCGGGGGCTGTCCGCGGTCATGGGGGTCACCGACTGGACCACGATCTGCACCTCAGGGTTCCGGGTCAGGATATTGTTGATGATGGTCACATAGTCGCTGGAGGCCTTGTCCACGCCGTAGGCGATGTTATCCATGCCCAGCATGATGTAGACCACTTCTGCGCCGGTGGCGGCCACGCTGTCCTGGATGGGGGGCTTCTGGCCGGAGCCCTTGGGATACTCAGGCAGGATCTTGCCCGTGAGCATGTTGGTGGGGCTCATGCTGCCGGCGCAGAGGAACTTGGCCTTGCCCAGAGCGCCGGTGGCGGTGCAGTAGCTCTCCAGGGTCATGGAGATGGAGTCGCCGATGAAGACCGTCTTGTCAAAGAAGCTGACGGGACCGGGCTCCGCCGAGGCGGGGACCAGGGCAGTAAAGGGAATATCGGTATAGTTCTTGTAGAGCTCGTCGTAAGCGCCGGCGGTCAGATCCACCAGATCCACACCCTCGGGGATTTCGGTCTTCGCCGCCATCATAATGCGGTAGATCACCGCCGCGCACTCCTGGCGGCTCATGTTCTCGGCGGGATAGAAGAATCCGTTGTCATAGCCGTTGACCACGCCGGAGATCTGGCAGGCGGTGACGCCGCTGCGGGCGTAGGAGGCAATGTACAGGGAGTCCTTGAACTGCTTGGGCTCCTTCACCTGGATCAGCTCCAGCTTTTCCATGGCGGCGAAGCGGGCCACGATGGTGCACACCTGCTCCCGGGTCAGCAGATCGTCGGGGGCGAAGTGGGTCTCGTCCACGCCGGAGGCCAGGCCCATCTCATAGGCCCAGCAGACCGCGTCATAGTATTTGGAGTCCTTGGTCACATCCTCGAAGTCGGGAACCTGGACGTCCTTTTCGGGCTGGATCTTGTCCCGCTTTTTGAAGGGACCGGAATCCATGCTATAGAGGTAAAGGACCAGGTTGCCGCGGGTCTCCTCCACAGTGGGTTCGAACTTTTCCGCGTCTGGCAGGACCTTGGCCTTGCTGAGCTCTGTGATGTACTGGTAGCTCCACATGTTCTCGTTCACGTCGAGGTAGGGGTTGACCCACTCTTTATTGTTTTCTATAGCGGTCCGGATCAGGGAGACCCCGGAGAACAGGATCATAAACACCAGGAACCAGAGGACCGTCAGCTTGATGGAAACAGCATGCTTCGCTCGTTTCACACGCATCACCCTTCGTCAAAATCCTCCCCGAAAAATGCGCATGGAGAGGTTTATATATTGTACGGGATTCTCTGCATCAAAAGTGCACCAAAAAGCCCCTGTTTTCGTGATTTTCCACCGCTATCCGCCCATCCTCTTTTCTTTTCGCGGAACCCGGAGAACCCGGGGTGCGAAATTGCGCCCGGTTCCGCCAAACTTCCCCAAAAATCCAGTGGCGCGGGGGCGGAAATGGTGGTATACTATTCCTTGATTTTGGAACCTGAGAGGAGGAATGGACATGGACAAGCGGGAGGCGCCCATCGGCGTGTTTGACTCCGGCCTGGGGGGCGTCAGCGTGCTGCGGGCCTGCGCGGCTCTGCTGCCCCGGGAGGACTTCCTCTTTTTCGGCGACTCGGCCAACGCCCCCTATGGGGAGAAGCCCCTGGACCAGGTCCGGGACCTGACTCTCCGGGCGGCGGCGGGGCTGGTGGAGCGGGGGGTCAAGGCCATCGTGGTGGCCTGCAACACCGCCACCAGCGCGGCCATCACCCTCCTGCGGGAGAAGTACCCGGACACGCCGGTCATCGGCATCGAGCCGGCGGTGAAGCCCGCCGCCCAGGCGGACAACAGCTCCTCGGTGATCGTCATGGCCACCCCCCTGACCATTCAGGAGGACAAGTACCAGAAGCTGGCCGCCGCCTTCTGCGACCAGGCCAACGTGATCTCCCTGCCCTGCAAGGGGCTGGCGGAGCTGGTGGAGCAGGGGTGTTTCGACGGGCCGGAGCTGGACCGCTACCTCCAGGCCCTCTTTCTCCCCTTCCGCCACTGCAGCGTGGAGTATATCGTCCTGGGCTGCACCCACTACCCCTTCGTGCGGTCGGCCATCCGAAAAAATTTTGGCCGCCCCGTGGCCATCATCGACGGCAGCGACGGCACCGCCCGGCAGCTCAGGCGGCAGCTGGAGGCCAAGGGCCTGCTGAGAACCGGAACGGAACCCGGCAAGGTCACCTTTCTGAACAGCGATCCCAGCAAGATCCCCATGAGCCGGGCTCTGTTTGACATGGAATATTAAGAGAAAAAGCGCGCCGTCGGCGCGCTTTTCCCATTCACTCCCGGATGCTGCGGTATCGCCGGCCCTACAGCCGTTACAGCAGCCCCAGACGTCCCAGGACGGCGGTCAGCTCGTCCCGCTTCACCAGAGCCTCGGGGCCTGTGCCGTCGGTGGCCTCCCGGTCGACAGCCTTCCGCCACCAGCCCTCCTCCCGGCTCCAGGCGGGCTCCGCCAGGGTGCGGGCGTGGCGCTGGGCCTTCCGCAGCAGCTCATAGGCCTCCTGATCGCTCAGGGCCGCGATGATTTCCGTTCCCTTCATGGTCTCCTCCTTTTCCGGTTTTTCGATGATCCAATAGTACTTGACCTGGGTCTTGAACAGGTCGTAGTCCCCACGGGTCCGGGCCGGCCTGGTGGAGGCCGGGTCGTTGATGAACACAGTGCGGCCCGAAATCCCCCAGACCAGCACATAGTGCCCGGAACTGGTCCAGTTCCCCTTTCCCATGCAGGCGATGACCAGGCAGCCCCGGTCCAACGCTTCCTCTGCCTGGTGGTGAAGGGGACTTTTGGCGTTGCCGTAGAGGCTTGTCCCGTTGAGCCGGGTGACGGTCAGGCCGTACCGGGCCCCGGCAGGGCCAAAGTACCCGTAATAGGTCCCGCTGTGGGGAGCCTTGTACCCGTGCCGCATCGCCCAGGCACACTCGGTTTCAGGGGTGACGGAGGGGTCCGCCCAGGTGGCCAGGACCATGGCCATGGCGGTGGGGCCGCAGCCCGAGGCGGCGATGGTGGTCTTCTCCCCCGCCGCAGAGTAGTCCAGACTCCCCCACCGGGGGTCGGTCTGGAGATAGGATACCGGCTGGGTCATCCCTCGTCCCCTCCTTCCCTGGCACGTCTGGTGAAGAAGCAGGGGATGCCGGCCCCTTTCAAAAGCTGTTTCATGGCATCTTCTCCTTTCTGAATATGCTTTCATAAATAGGAGAAAACGACGGATTTCGTGCACGCAAACGTACACGTCTGTCGGGGATTTTTCATATTGCTGGAAACTTTTGGGGACTGGCCCCTCTTTTTTTACATTTTCGCCAACATGACGAACCATTTCTCTTGACGCACAGGGGATTCTCATGTAAGATGAATGTTAAGTTTCATACAGACAAAGAAAAACTTTGGAAAGGAGGCGTCCGCTGTGCCGCCCAAGGTCATCAGCCCCAGGCGGGCCCTCGTGATCGAGTGTCTGCTCTTCCTGGCCTATGCCTTTTTCAGCGCATCCTGGATGGTGGGCTCCATCGTCACCACCGATATGTGCCAGGAGTTTGGTCTTACCTCTCTTCCCTCTTCTGTGAACAACGCCATCTCCCTGGCGAAGATTCTGGGCAACTTCGTGGCCGCCTGGATCCTCCTGAAGCTGGGACCCAAAAAAACCGTGGCATTCTCCTGCCTGCTCACCTGCTCGGTGGTGGCGGGGGCCTTCGCCACCAACCTGTCCTTCTTCGTGGTCACCCGGTTCCTGCTGGGCTTCGGCGGCGCCGTCCTGATGATCTGCCTGACCCCCTATGTGGTCTACTGCTTTGAACCCCGGCAGCAGTCCCTCTGGATCGGCGTGAACAACGCCGGCCCCAACACCGGCAACCTCATTGCCCTGCTGTCCATCACCCCCGTTCGGGCCTGGCTGGGGGACTGGCGCTCGGTCATCCTGTTTTACGGGGCCTTCAGCGTGGTCTTTCTGGTCCTGTGGCTCTTTCTGGGTAAGGGATACCCCATCGCCCCCAAGGCCGAGCGCGACAAGCCCGCCCAGGTCTACCGCTACCGGGACGGCCTGAAGGAGCCCTTCCTCTATCAGTTCCTCTTCACCATGACCGGCCGTCTGGTGATGTACACCGTGATGCTCTACCTCTTCCCCCTGAACCCCGACTTTACCGTGGACTCCCAGTTCATCTCCCTGATGATCGCCCTGACGGGCATCCCTGGCACGGTCATCGGCATCATTCTGGCGAAAAAGCTCAAGCGGCAGATCAACCTCTTCCGTTTCTCAGGCATCGCCCAGTCCTTCCTGTTCTTCCTGATGATCCTCACCAGCTCCCCCGCGGTGGCCACGGTATCCGCCATCCTCCTGGGCTTCGTGATCTTCATCTCCACCCCGTCCCTGTTCACCCTGCCCACCAAGCTGCCCGGGGCCTCCCCGGCCAAGGTGGCCGTCATCCTCACCCTCTACTGGGCGGCGGCCTACACCCTGCAGATGGTCATCTACGCCCTGGTGGTCCACCTGGTCAACACCCAGGGCTGGTTCATCGCCATGATGTTCACCGCCTTCTACTCCCTGTCCTTCCTCTTCGGCACCTTCCTCCTGCCCGACTTCGACCGGCCCGCCGGGAAGAAATCGGAGACGGAATCCCTTTAACCCCACAACAAACGCCGTATCGCTTCGTGCGATACGGCGTTTGTTTCGTTATACCCGGCGGTGTTTCCGGGTCTCCCGGTAGGCCAGGGCGATGCAGACCAGGGCCGCCGCCAGGAACCCGGAGAACATCAGGTAGGCGGGGATGTAGCCCCCCAGGCGGTCGGCCAGAATCCCCGGCACACTGGCAAAGACCAGCGCGCCCCCGGCGTAGATCACCTGGAGCCGCCGGACCACCGTGGGATAGCAGTCGGCCGAGCACATGTCGTTGGCCCAGACCGAGGGGCCCATGGTGGCGATGGGATAGCCCACCCCCAGGAACAGGACGGTGGCCACGGTGACCGCCATGCTCTGGAGGAAGGCCAGGCAGCACAGCAGGTAGCCCCCCAGCAGAATGCCCCCGAAGAGCAGGCTGGACTTGCAGCCGCCAATGCGGTCGGTGACCTCGCCGTAGATGAGCTTGCCCACGGTGATCATCACCCCGGCTGCGCTGATGATGGCCGCCACCACCATGGGGTCGAAGCCCTCGGAGGTGTACAGCACCGACAGGTGGGAGAACCCGGGATTGGCCAGGGCCCCCATGAAAAGGCTCACGCAGGCCATGAGTACCCAGGCCCCGGCCGTCAGGGTGAAGGACGGCCGCTGGGTCTCCCCGGCATCCCCGGCGGGGTGGGCCTCCTCCCAGCCGTAGGGCTCCAGCCTCTTCTCCTTGGGGTCGTTCCGCAGGAAGAGAACAATCAGCGCCGCGAAGAGGAAGACCGCGCAGCCCTCGATCCGAAAGGCCGCCGTCATGGACAGGCCCTCCACCAGAGCAGTGGTCACCGGGGGCAGGACGATGGTGGCGACGCCGCTGCCCGAGGCGCAGATGCTCAGGGCCAGAGCCCGGTGCTTTACAAACCACCGGTTCATCAGGATGGACACGGGGATCATAGAGCCCAGGCCATAGCTCAGGCCGGAAATGGCCGCCCCCAGGCAGAAGACCGGGTAGCTTTCCGCCACGCTGTACAGGCAGAAGGACGCTCCGGCGCAGGCCGCGGCAATGCCCACCCCCACCCGGATGGAAACTTTTTTATAATAAAATCCGATGCCCAGCATGGCGAAAAAGGACGCCAGGCACCGCAGGGTCACCAGAGACGATGTCTGGGCATTGGTGAGGCCGTGCTCCGCCATGATGTAGGGCAGGTAGACGGAAAAGCCGTTGGACACGGTACCCATGGTGACAAAGAGCAGCAGGGTGCTCACCAGGCAGACCACCCAGCCGTAATAAACGCGTTTCATAGGCTCTTTGTCACCTTCGCTCGTTGACCATCCGGCCGATCTCCCGGATGGCTTTCTCATAGAAGCCCTGATAGTCCTCGGGCTTGAGCTCTGCCATGTCCAGGGACAGGTGCTTGGCGTTGTAAGCCCGGAGAAGGGCGATCTTGGTCACCGCCGACTTCCGGTCCGGCTCGATGAAATACAGGTCCCCGTGGGCGGAGATCTCCCGCTTTTTCCGGCAGAGAAGCCACCACAGGTCCATCTCCGCCGTGTCGTAGCCGAAGCCCAGGCAGTAGACGTCCCCCAGGATAAAGTAGTCCAGCCAGCTCATCACCGGCAGGCCCTTGGGGTCCCCTGCCATGGGATAGCGGCGGTTGGGCGCCCGGCGGGTCAGGTAGTCGTCGTAGCAAAAGAGGAGGTTGCCGTAAAAATAGTGGCCCAGGATCACCGAGTCGGGCTTTCGCGCCTCCCCGTGGATGTGGAAGAGGGGGACCTCTCCCCCCTGGGTGGGCAGGGAATAATAGGTGTGGAGCATGAACCGCTTTTCCGCCCGCCGGACCGCCGGGGTGTGCCGCTGATATTTGCGGTACCGGCTCTTCCCATTCAAAAAGTCCGGGTCGGCCGCGCACTCCAGCTCATAGGTGAAGTTGGGGGTCAGAATGCAGTCAAAGGGCATGGACAGCAGCTTTTTCAGCTGTCCGTCCAGCCAGGGGTGAAGCTCACACCGGGTCAGCTCCTGCCGGAGCTCCTTCAAGGATTCATCCACGTGATCCTCGCTGAGAAGGACGGCCTGCATGGGCAGGGGGATGGCCTTCACCTCCTCCGGGGTGAAGGGGGTGCGGTTGATCTTCTGGAGCAGCCCCGCCCAGGAGGCGCCGCCGTAGACGCGGTTCATGCCGTTGCCCAGGAGCAGGACCTGGGGCCGGGTATGGGGTTGGATGGTGAGCTGCGGGGTCTCTTTCATAGGGGTTCCTCCCTGGGGCAATAGTAAATCAAGTATGGTCGTTTGCTCCCAAAAAGTCAAGGGGTGGACAATCCTTCCTTCCATAAAAGGACGTACTTATGATATAATACATATATTCGCTGAGAAACACACCAACGCCCCCAGAAAGGAAACCCGGTATGGCAAACCACAGTCAGGGAAAATACTGGTCCCCCTCCCTCCTCAAGACCCGGGGCTGGACCAACGAGCTGATCAACAAGCTCCTGCCCAAACCCAGATATCGCCGGATCAACGGCCGCTCCCTGCCCCTGTGGCACCGGGACGACGTGCGGGCCGCCGAGGCCACCGAGACCTTCCGCAAGAAGGCCCGTCCCCCCAAGCCCGACGTCCTGGCCGCCGAGGCCGCCAGAGCCGCCGCGGAGCAGGCCGCCCAGGTTCTGGATTCCCTCTGGACCGACTGCCCCAAGGAGGACGGCGACGCCGCCTGGGTCCTGGCCGGGTACTACCACCGGGTCATCACCCAGAGCCTGCCCGCCTCCGCCAAGGGCCGTCCCCTGCGGTCCGCCCAGGTCTCGGGCTACCTGAACCGGTTTCTGGCCCTGGAGAAGCGCTGCGACGGCAGCCAGCTCCCCGGGGACCTGACCCACTTCGTCCAGACCGGGGTCTGGATGGGGGCCAACCTGACCGCTCCCCTCATGGGAGAGGTCAAGGCCCGCTATCCCCAGATCCTTCACGCCGCCGCCGGACAGGCCATCGGGGAATTCACCGAGGCCCAGCCCGAGGCCGACCTGTCCGCCCTGCTGGGCATGAAGGACTTCCCGGTGAAGCAGCTCCTCTCCCGGCCCCTGGGCTACCTCTACTCGGTCTGCTACGTCCCCCAGGCCATCCGCACCAGCCTCCAGGTCCTCATGGCCCTGAACCCCAAGGACGAGTACCCCGAGGCCCGGGCCATGTCCCGGCACTTCATCCTCCACATTGGCGGCACCAACACCGGCAAGACCTACGCCGGGTTCCAGCGGCTGAAGCAGGCCCGGACGGGGGTCTATCTGGCTCCCCTGCGGCTCCTGGCCCTGGAGGCCCAGGAAATTCTCCTGGAGGCCGGGGTGGACTGCAGCCTCACCACCGGCGAGGAGGAGGACCGCCGGGAGGAGGACACCCACGTGGCCGCCACGGCGGAAAAGCTGGACCTGAAACAGACCTACGACGTGGCCGTCATCGACGAGTGCCAGATGATCGCCGACCGCCAGCGGGGCTACGCCTGGACCCGGGCCATTCTGGGGGTTCAGGCCCCGGAGGTCCACCTGTGCGCCGCCCCCGAGGCCAAGGACCTCCTCCTCCGCCTCATCGAGAGCTGCGGCGACAGCTACGAGGTGGAACTCCACAACCGAAAGACCCCCCTGCTCTGCATGAGCCACACGGTGGATTACACCCGCATCCAGCCCGGGGACGCCCTCATCACCTTCTCCAAGGTGGGGGTTCTCAGCGTGGCCGAGGACCTGCGCCAGGCCGGGAAGGAGCCCGCCATCATCTACGGCGCCCTCCCCTACTCCACCCGCCGGAAGCAGATGGAGGGCTTTCTGGCCGGGGACATGGAGTACGTGGTGTCCACCGACGCCATCGGCATGGGCCTGAACCTGCCCATCCGCCGGATCATCTTCATGGACACGGAAAAGTTCGACGGCGTGGAGCGCCGGGAGCTGAAGCCGGAGGAGATCCAGCAGATCGCCGGCCGGGCGGGCCGCTACGGCATGTACGACAAGGGCTACGTGGGGGCCACCCAGAACCTGGGGGCCATCCGCCAGGGGCTGAACACCGTGGTGCCCCCTCTCCAGCAGGCGGTGGCCGGGTTCTCCGACCTGGTTCTCATGGTGGACTTCGACTTACTGGAGGTCCTCACCGAGTGGAACCGGATGCCCACAGTGGAGCCCTATATCAAGCTGGACATCAGCCGCTACCTCACCATCATCTCCAAGATCCGGGAGATGGGCTTCGTCCTCACCAAGGATCAGGAGTTAAGAGCGGCCAACATCCCCTTTGACGAGACGGAAGAACCCCTGCGGGACCTCTTCTTCCACTTCCTCCGGCTCCACCAGCAGGGGGAGGCCATCCAGCAGCCCGGCTTCCCGGAGGACCGCCAGCGAACCCTGCCGGAGCTGGAGCTTTATTGCCGGAAGCTGGACCTGTACTTCTCCTTTGCCAAGGCCTTCGGCTGCCCGGTGGACGAGGACGCGCTCTATGACAAGCGGGAGGAGGTGGCCGAGGAAATCAACGAGATCCTCCTCCACCGGCTGAAAAACAACATCCGCTTCTGCGCCCGGTGCGGGGCCGCCCTGCCCCTCCACCACCACGGCCGCCTGTGCGAGGCCTGCTTCCAGAAGCAGCGCCGGGCTGCCGGCAGGTGATTTTCCAGGAAACGCGCCACAAAGCCCTCACCCTTTCCCTTCTATGACGCAAAACACCCCGAGCGGCTTGCCGCTCGGGGTGAACTGTTTGTGGCTTCGTTCTTACTTACAGAAGCTCTCGATATAGTGGTCGATGGATTGCTTGATGATCTCCACGGCGGCCTCCCGGCCGTTTACGTCGCCGGCCACGGCCTCTCTGCCCTCCAGGTTCTTATACACCGAGAAGAAGTGGGCCATCTCGTCAAAGATATGGGCGGGCAGGTCGTAGATGTCGTGGTAGCCGTTATAGGTGGGGTCGGAGAAGGGGATGGCGATGATCTTTTCGTCGTTCTTGCCGCCGTCCAGCATGCTGATGTAGCCGATGGGATAGCACTGGACCAGGGTCAGGGGGTCCATGGCCTCGGAACACAGCACCAGCACGTCCAGGGGATCGCCGTCATCGCCATAGGTCCGGGGAATGAAGCCGTAGTTGGCCGGATAGTGGGTGGAGGTGTGCAGCACACGGTCCAGGATGATCAGACCGGTCTCCTTGTCCAGCTCGTACTTCTTCTTGCTGCCCTTGGGGATCTCCACCACGGCAATGAAGTCCTCAGGGGTAATGCGCTTGGGATTGATGTCATGCCAGATGTTGCTCACAGCGACGGCCTCCTTTATTCATGTTCTATCCAATAGTATAACGGACATGGGCGGAAAAAACAATCAGATGCTCTCCAAATACTCCAGCACCGGGAAGGGGCGGACCTGCTCGTCCTTCCGCAGATAGAGGGGGTGGTGGGGGTGGCCCTTCTTGGTCCGCTTGCCGGCGCACAGCCACTGGGCGTTGTAGGCCTGGCCGATGGCGGTCATGTCCCGGACGCAGTCCTTCAGATAGGGCCGCTTCTCGATGATGGTCCCCCAGGCCGCCCAGACGGCGGGGTGGAAGCCCTCCCCCACCTGCTCCAGCACGTAGCGGAAGGCCGCCATGTTCTCCCGGTGGAGGGTCTGGTTGCAGACCATGTCCATATCCTCGGGGCGGGTGGCCCGCTGGGCGTAGACGTTGAACATGAGGAAGCTGTCGAACCCGTTGCCCAAGGCGATGCGCTCCACGGATTTCAGGGTGTTGTCCAGATCTCCCGGGGCAGCGGTGGAGGGGTTGATCCCGATGCAGATGAGGGGGTTCACCCCCCGGGTGCCCAGCAGATACCGGTACTCGGCGTAGTGGTCGGGGATGTAGAGCCAGCGGTCCCGGTCGTAGTCGTTTCGGGTGGGGACCAGGGCCTGCTCAAAGGTCAGGATCTCCAGCTCCTGGGTCTGGCAAAGGGGAATGTGCATGGGGATACCTCCCTGGTTTTTCTGTCTGGTATAACAGTACCACAAATTCCGGGTCCTGTCGAGCCGCCTTTCGTCGCTTCCCCTCCCTTTTACAGGGCAGGCCCTTTGCCTGCTCCCTGCTGCCCTCAGTTCACCCGGCGGTAGGTCACATAGGTAAAGGTCAGGTCCTCGTGGGTATACGGCCCCTCCTCCTCCACCGCCTGCCAGGCGGGGTCCCGGTCCAGGTCGGGGAAATACCGGTCAGCCGGAAAGGCCTTTTGGATCCTGGTCACATAGGCAGTGTCGCACCGGTCCAGGGCCGCCCGGTAGACCGACTCGCCGCCGATGACAAAGGTGTCCGCCGGGGCGGCCTCCAGGGCGGCCTCCAGGGTGTGAAAGACCTCCCCGCCCTGGGGCTGAAAATCCTCCTGGGTGGACAGGATCAGGTTCCGCCGGTTTTTCAGGGGACGGCCCCCGGGAAAGGTGGCCAGGGTCTTCCGGCCCAGGAGCACCGGATGGCCGGTGGTGAGCCTCTGGAACCGCTTCAGATCGGCGGGGATGTAGCAGAGCTGGTCCCCGTCCCGGCCAATGGCCCAGTTTTCATCCACAGCAACGATGACGTTCATAGGGCATCCTCCTCAAATGGCCACGGGGATCTTGGCGTCCAGCTCGTGGCACTGGTAGCCCTCCAGCTTGAGGCTGTCGGGGGTGAAGTCGTAAAAATCGGTGACGCCCGGGTCCAGGGCCAGCCTGGGGGCCTCGAAGGGCTTGCGGCTGATGATCTCCTCCACGATGGGCACGTGGCGGTCGTAGATGTGGGCGTCGGCAATGACGTGGACCAGTTCCCCCGCCTCCAGGCCGGAGACCTGGGCCAGCATGTGGACCAGGGCAGCGTACTGCATCACGTTCCAGCCGTTGGCGGTGAGCATGTCCTGGGACCGCTGGTTGAGAATGGCGTTCAGGGTCCTGCCGCTGACATTAAACGTCATGGAGTAGGCGCAGGGGTACAGGGCCATCTCGCTCAGGTCGTGGTGGTTGTACAGGTTGGTTAAAATCCGCCGGGAGGCCGGGTTGTGCTTCAGGTCGTAGAGGACTCGGTCCACCTGGTCCATCTCCCCCTCGGGGTACCGGTGCTTGACCCCCAGCTGGTAGCCGTAGGCCTTGCCGATGGAGCCGGTCCCGTCGGCCCAGGCATCCCAGATGTTGGAGCGCAGGTCGTGGATGTTGTTGGACTTCTTCTGCCAGATCCACAGCAGCTCGTCCACGGCGCTTTTCAGGTACATCCGGCGGATGGTCTGGATGGGAAACTCCGCCCGCAGGTCGTAGCGGTTGACGATCCCGAAGGCCTTCACCGTGTGGGCGGGGGCCCCGTCCTCCCACCGGGGGCGGACGTTCTGATCGGTGTCCCACACCCCGTTGGCCAAAATCTCCTTGCAATTCTGAATAAACAGTTCGTCTGCTCTGCTCATGGGTTCTCCTCCTCTATGATGGTCCCGAAGACCTGGTCCTCGCCCACGGCGGTGACCTTGACCCGGCGGAGGACGTTGTGCAGGTTTTGTTCGCTTTTCCCTCTGACTTCCATATACTGGGGGGTGTAGCCCCGCCAAAAGCCCTCCTTCTCCTCCTCAAAGAGGACCTCCACGGTCTGGTTCAGCCAGCCGGTGAGCCAGCTCCGGCCCATGGCCCGGGCGGTTTCGGCCCCGCGATGGGCCCGCTGGGCCTTCTCGGCGTTGGACAGCTGGCCGGGCATGGCCGCCGCCGGGGTTCCCTGTCGGCGGGAGTAGGGGAAGATGTGCATCTGGGAAAATCCACACTTTTGAATAAAGGACAGGGTCTGGGCAAACTCCTCCTCGGTCTCCCCGGGGAAGCCCACGATCATGTCGGTGGTGATGCCGGGGCGGTCAAAGTGCTCCCGCAGCAGCTCCACCGACGCATAGTACCGGGCGGTGTCATACTTCCGCTTCATCCGGGCCAGGGTGGCGTCGCATCCGCTCTGCATGGACAGGTGGAAGTGGGGACACAGGTTGGGGAGTTTGGCCAGCCGCGCGCAGAATTCCTCGGTGACCGTCCTGGGCTCCAGGGAGCCTAACCGCACCCGCATGGCCGGGACTGCCCGGCAGACGGTCTCGATGAGGTCGGTCAGGGTGGGACGGCCCTCCAGATCCCGGCCGTAGGAGGAGATCTCGATGCCGGTGATCACCAGCTCCCGGTAGCCCAGATCCGCCAGTCGTCTGGACTCGGCCTCCGCCTGATCCAGCGGCAGGGAGCGCACCGGACCCCGGGCGTAGGGGATGATGCAGTAGGTGCAGAAGTTGGTGCAGCCGTCCTCCACCTTGAGCATGGCCCGGGTGCGGCCCTCCAGGCCCCCGGCGGGGAGCTGCTCAAAGGTCCGCCGCCGGAAGGCGTCGTCCACGGCCACGGTCTTCTGTCGGTTCTCCGCCATCTGCTCCAGGAGGTTCAGAAACCCCATCCGGTCGCCGCTGCCGCCGATGAGGTCGGCGTCCAGCTTCGCCGCCTCCTCCGGGGAGACCTGGGGATAGCAGCCGCACAGGGCCACGATGGCCCCGGGGGCCCGCTTCCGGGCCTGGCGGACGGTCTGGCGGGACTTCTTATCGCTGACCGCCGTGACGGTGCAGCTGTTTATAATGTATACGTCGGCCTCCCCCTCAAAGGGGGCCAGGGTGTGGCCCCGGGACAGGAGGATCTCCTCCATGGCCTGGGTCTCGTACTGATTCACTTTGCAGCCTAGGGTGTGGAAGGCAAAAACCATAGGGATACTCCTCGAAAGTTCTTTTCTTTTTCTTCCTGTTCTGGTATAATATTTTGCAACTTTACGCAGCAGGGGGCGTAGATCCTTTTCTTTAATCTATCACATCCCCGCGGTAAAATCCATAAGTTTTGGAGACTTTCCCTATGTCCTACTCCTTTTTCGCCTATATCGCCCGGATGAAATACATCGGCCGGTGGGGCCTCATGCGCAGCACCGTCCCGGAGAATATCCAGGAGCACTCCCACATGGTGGCCGTTCTGGCCCACGCCCTGGCGGTCATCCGCCGGGACAAGTTCGGGGGAACCGTGGACCCCGGCCACGTGGCCGCCGTGGCCCTCTACCACGACGCCCCGGAAATCTTCACCGGCGACCTGCCCACCCCCGTCAAGTACGCCAACCCCGCCATCCGGGACGCCTACAAGGCCGTGGAGGAAAACGCCGCCCAGCGTCTGGTGTCCATGCTCCCCCAGGAGATGCGCCCGGCCTTCGGCCAGCTCCTCTCCGAGACCGACCCCGAGGTTCTGGCTCTGGTGAAGGCAGCGGACAAGCTCTCGGCCTATCTGAAGTGCCAGGAGGAGTTAAAAGCAGGCAACCGGGAGTTCCAGTCCGCGGCAGAGCAGACTCTGGAGGCCCTGCGGTCCTACCGCCTGCCGGAGCTGGACTGCTTCATGGAGGACTTCCTCCCCGCCTTCCAGCTGACCCTGGACGAGCT
>JAEDLP010000033.1 GCA_016295225.1 Oscillospiraceae bacterium
CGATGGCTTTGAAGCCTTCCTGGAAGAGATTTGCGGCAACCACGAAAAAGCACGGAAACTGCACCAGCTCGGCATGGACCGATGGCCGGACGAACTGGATTTCGCGGCGGGTGCAGCCCGGCTGAACAGAAAGGGAACCTAATATGTTAATTGGTATCGATCTGGGGACCACCAACAGCCTTGCAGCCTGTTTCCGGGACGGCAAGGCTGAGATCATCCCCAATCGCCTGGGCGGACGGCTCACCCCCTCGGTGGTGAGCGTGGACGCCGACGGCGTCGTCTATGTGGGCGAAACCGCCAAGGAACGGGGGATACTCCATCCCCTGGAGACCGCCAGTGTATTCAAACGCAGCATGGGCACCGACCGGGAATACATTCTGAGCGGCAAAAAATTCAGTGCCGAGGAGCTGTCCAGCCTAGTACTGCGTAGCTTAAAAGAGGACGCCGAGGTCTATCTGGGCGAATCCGTCACCGAGGCCATCATCAGCGTGCCCGCCTACTTCAACGATCTCCAGCGCAAGGCCACCAAGCGGGCCGGTGAACTGGCCGGTCTGAACGTCAGCCGCATCATCAACGAGCCCACCGCCGCAGCCATCGCCTACGGCATGGGCAGCAAGGGCGGAGACGCCCGCTACCTGGTCTTTGACCTGGGCGGCGGCACCTTCGACGTATCCATCCTGGAGCTTTTCGGCCCCATCATGGAGGTTCACGCCATTGCCGGGGATAACTTCATCGGCGGCGAGGATTTCACCGCCCTCCTCACCACCATGTACCTGGAACGGGCGGCAATCGCCCCCGAGTCCCTGGACGTACGCACCATGGGCGAGGTTCGGAAGGCCGCCGAACGCTGCAAGTGCGCCTTTGCCCGGCACAGCGAAGGGACCATGTCGTGCACCATCGACGACCAGCCCTTCGAAATGACCCTGACTCTGGCTGAATACGAGGAAGCTTGCGCGCCCCTGCTGGAAAAGCTCCGCCGTCCTATCGAGCGCAGCCTGCGGGACGCTGGTGTGAGCCTGGCCGAAATTGATCAGATCGTCTTGGTGGGCGGCGCCACCCGCCTGCCGGTGGTGCGCCGGTTTGTGTCCAAGCTCTTTGGCCGCATCCCCGGCGTCCTGGTGGACCCCGACGAGGCCGTGGCCCTTGGCGCTGCCCTCCAGTGCGGCATGAAGGCCCGGGACCAGGAGATCAAGGAAGTTGTCCTCACCGACGTGTGCCCCTTCACTCTGGGCACCGAGGTCATGGTGGACAACGGCACCTTTGAGGAGGGCGGTCACTACCTGCCCATCATCGAGCGCAACACGGTCATCCCGGTCAGCCGCACCCAGACCGTCTGCACCGCCCAGGACAACCAGACCCGAGTAAACGTGAAGATTCTCCAGGGCGAGAGCCGCATGTCCTATAACAACCTCCTTTTGGGCGAGGTCTCCGTCCCGGTCCCAGCCGGACCCAAAGGCAGAGAGTCTGTGGATATCACGTACACCTACGATGTGAACTCCCTGCTGGAAGTGGAGATCCACGTCCAGTCCACCGGCGTTCATCGGAAAATCATCATCCAGAACGAACAGAATCGGATGAGCGAAGGGGAAGCCGCCGCTCGGATGGAACAGCTTCAGTATTTGAAGCAGAACCCCCGCCACGAGGAGGCCAACCGCCTGCAGATCCTGCGGGGGGAACGGCTTTACGAGGAGTCCACCGCCGACGACCGCACAGCCATTGACCGGGGCCTCATGGAATTTGAGCGGGTGCTGAACCGCCAGGACCGCACCGAGATCGAGCGGGCCCGCAAAAAGCTGGCCAAGCTGCTGGATAAAATCGAATTTGGAACAAACTAAGACCATCGCACCGAACATCCCTCCGGTTCTCACCAAACCGGAGGGATATTTTGAACAATCCAGCCATGACAGAGGCCTGCCCGTCATATACTTACCATGATGTTCATCCGCATCTTCTTCCATAAAAATCTCGTCTTCAGCTTGATATGAGCCGTGCTTTGTGCTATACTGCTTACCAATGAGGGAGTAGCAGGCGCACGCCCGTGCGCAGCAAGTCAACATACTGGCCGCCAGGCCTGGCTTGCTTTCCATTGCGAGACTCATGTATGCCCGTGAAGCGATACATGGAGTCTCTGTTTTTTTGCAGATTTCCGGGTATGGTTTCACCGTACCCGGTATTTTTGTCTGAACACGGAGGAATCAACATGAAATTGGATTTTATGTTCTTTTTTAACTGTATTCTTTTGGGCGTGGGCCTCGCCATGGACGCCTTTTCGGTCTCGCTGGCCAACGGCCTGAACGAGCCCCGGATGGGCCGGGGAAAACTATGCGCCATCGCCGGCACCTTCGGCTTTTTCCAAGCCCTCATGCCCATGTTGGGCTGGATCTGCGTCCACACCATCGTCCAGTATTTCCAGACCTTTGAGAAACTCATCCCCTGGATCGCTCTGGCGCTGCTGGGCTACATCGGCGGCAAGATGCTCTATGAAGGGATTCAAGGCGGCGACGAAGAGAAGGAGCATCCCGGCGTGGGCTTTGGCGCGCTGATGATCCAGGGTGTGGCCACTTCCATCGACGCCCTTTCGGTTGGCTTCACCATCGCGGAGTATGATGTATTCTCCGCTGTTCTGGCTGCGCTGATCATCGCTGTGGTCACCTTCTTCATCTGTATGGCCGGCCTTGCCATCGGTAAGAAGGCGGGGACCAAACTGGCCGGCAAAGCCAGTGTATTGGGCGGCGTCATCCTGATTTTTATTGGCTTGGAGATCTTTATCACCAGTTGGCTGTAACCCTTTCCTTTGACAAAAGACACTTGAATGGCAGCAGAGCCGTTCAGGTGTCTTTTTCTTTCCCGTCTACCCCTCCCCTGCCCAGCCGGCAATATCGTGGGGAGTGAAGGCATAGTCAAGGGGTCTTCCATAGGCCTTCTGGTAGGCCTCCTGTTTTTGCCGGTAATCCGTCCGGCACATGGCCACGCTGTTCTCCCGCAGCCCTTTTCCCGGTTCCGGATAGATAGGCGGCAGGATATGGAGCACATACCGGACTTTCCGAAACTCCTCTGTGTCCATCTGCTCCTTTTCCCGGATCTCCACGAAGCAGGAGACGACGGGAACCCCAAACTTCGCCGCGTAATGATAGGCTCCCCGCTTCAAGGGACGCGGCTTGCGGTAATGGAACCACATCTCCTGCTCGGGATAGATCAGCACCGGTTTTCCCCGGTCCAGTTCCTCCTTCAGCAGACAGGGAAAGGTCCGGGCCATATACTGCCGGTCGCCGCTGACAGGGAGGGTATCGCTGTAGTGCATCAAAAATCCCACCAGCCCCCCCATGGCAAAGTTCGTCTCCTGGGCCACGATCCGCACCCGTGGCCAGCCGGCAGTCCGGAGTCCAAAGCGGATGACGCCGTTGTCAAGGGGGCTGAAGTGATTGCTGGTGATGATGGCGCCATGGGGTACGCCCCTCAGGTTTTCCACCCCCAGGATCTCCGTATCCCGGTTGGTATACCAGGTCAAACCGTCGGTGATACAGCGTGCGCCAAACCGCTTGAGAAGAAAGACGGCTCTCCCCCGCTCCTCCATAAAATGATTGAGCAGCACTTCCCGGTCCGTGGCATTCAGACAGGGGTCCCTCAACTCGGTTTTGGCATGAAACTTTCCTTCCCCAGCTGCCTGCCGAATCCGTTCGATCACCGCTCTCTTTTCCCCTCCGAATATCATAGCCGGATCTTTACCCCCCGCTCCGCCGCCTTCCGAAAAGTCGTGTCTCCCCGGGGGATCTCGCCGGCCCGCCGAAGGAGAAGATCCATGTGACGGGAATCTTCCTGTTTTGCCTCCTGGCTGTATCCATCCTTAAAGGCTCTCAACTCCTCCCAGAAGCCGGAGCGTCGGGCGTACGTCCAAAATGCCTCCTCATACGGAACCCCGTCATAGCACCAGGGTTTGGAAAAGAGGTTATAGTGTATGATGGAGGGATGCTCCATGGGCGCCTTTCCCTCGGTTGGCATGGCGTCCCAGGAAGATTCCAAATATCGGATCTTCCCGCTGCACATGGCGTTGAGGTAGTCCTGATCCGGCGCGATACAGTCGAAATGGTAGGTGTTCAACAGGGAGAGGAAGTGTTCCTCCATCCCCGCCTGGCGCATCTTCTTCAAGTTCATCAGGAGGATGCCGGAGTTGATGTACTCCTCTCTGGGAACCCCCACCGCTTCCTCCATGTAATCCCCCAAAATCTTCACATCCACCACGGACATATCTCGGGCCGCAGCGATGAAATGGTCCCCAAGATCCAGGTCATAGAGTTTGGCCAGGTCGTCCTCCACCACGATGTCACTGTCCAGATAGATGGCTTTTTCACGGTCCGGGAACATCACCGGGATGAACAGCCGGAAATAGATGGTCAGGGTAAAGTAATCCGCTCGAAGCCGGTTTCCGATCCGGTCCGTAATGCAGTCAAGACTCCTCTCCATCGGCACAAACTCCACGGAAAAATACTCTGTGGACAAAGCGGTCACCCGCCGGATGTTTTCCTCTTTCACCCCTTGATGAAGGACAATGGCTTGATACCGCCGCTCCCTGGACGCGTTCTGAATGGCCGAGGTCAGCGCCACCGCCAAAAAGGGAATGTAGTTGTCATCCACCGAGAAAAAGATCGGAATGGGTTCCTGCTTTCTCATAAGTATGCCTCCCATTGGTCGCCCCGCAGCCGTTTGGCCGCAGCCTGATATGCTTCATACAGTCCGTCATATTCATGGTTTCCAAGAACCCGATGCATGGGTTCAATCTGCCAGGGCTTCACCGACACCTTCCTGGGCCAAGGAAAGACCCGGAAGGTGGTGGTAAAATGCTGGAGAATGGTGTCCGCATGGAGCCGCCGCTGGTCGTTGTACCGCCGGGGCAGCAGTTTTTTCTCCCTGGCCAGGGCGTTCAGGGCGCTCTGATCCGGCAGAAACATCCGCTTGTCCATGCACCGCCGGCGGCATCGGCCCAGAAGGCCCGTCTGCCGCATCCTGGCCAGATTCATCAGCAGAACCCCCGAGTTCACATAATCCCCCCGAAAGAACCACCGCCCATAGTGATCCGGCACCCCGGCAAACTCACAGTCGGAAATATCCTGGTCATACAGTTCCCGGCAGTCCCTGCGGCAGACCACGTCGTAATCCAGATAGAGCACCTTGTCGGGCAACTCAAGAAAGCAGTCAGCGTACAGCCGCAGCATGCACCCCGGTGTGAAACGAGTACGAAGATTGGCGCTGGGAACCTCCGCCTGAAAAAACCGGCTGGCGTCCAGCCGCTTCACAAAATGCTCCTCCGACACGGACTTCACCAGCCGCTCAAACCCTTCCACCACCGCAGGGGGCATGGCCTCCATTTTTACGTCCCCCGCATCCAGCCCCGCCGTCAAAAGGTAAATGTGCAGAGGCCCATTCGCATTGTTCAGCAGAGAGAGCATGGAGTACAGGACGCCGCATTCAATGTTTTTATCCCCGCAATACAAGATGTTCAAATCACTCACGTCCGCTTCTCGTAGGTAATGTAGGCGTAGGTGCTGGCCTTGCTCCGCTGGGTCATACAGGCGTGGACTCTCTGCCGGAGTTCCTCTGCCCGCTTCTTCAGGGGCAAGGTATCGTCTCCGTGAAAAGGGCCGTCCAGATACACGGTAATCGCCGGCTTCTTCCCTCTCCGGCGTTTCTGATAGGTGGTGGTCATCACGTAGACCGGCACGCCCAGTTTCGCCGGAAACTTGAAGGAGGCCGCAGAAAAGGGCCGGATCTCAGTGCAGTAGTCCCACACGTGGGCCTCAGGGTAGATCACCACCCAGGCATCCTCCTCCAATCGCCGCTGAATGGCCGCCCACAGGTTCCGCATCCCCGCCACAGTATCCGGCACAGGCAGCGCCCCCAGATACGGCAGCAGGCTCCCCAGGACCGGAATCCCAAGATTGGCCGGGCTGGCCAGGGTGTAGATCCGCCTGGGATGGCAGACCCAGGCGGGCAGGAACACATCCCCCAGGGTCTGGGTGTGGTTGCCATAGAGGAATCCTCCCCCTTTGGAACCCGCCCGCAGCAGCGCAGGGTTCTCGATCCTCACGTGGAGGACGGCCCGGCAGTAAAGCCTCCCTGCCCACCCCAGGGCGGCGTAGAGTCCGTCAGAAAGGATGGATTCTTTTCTGATCCACTGATAATCAGAGGGAATCCGGCAGGACTGGTCTCTGCTCCGGGTGAAATCATCGGCATAGGTCTCATAGTATCGCACCCGTGCTTTCCCACTGTTTTCCATGCTCCCTCCGCGCTCCCATGGGTTTGTTCCGTAGACAGTACTGTAAGGATACCCTGTTTCCATGGAAACGATACCCTGGCCTGCCAACAAAAAAAGAACCCTTTGTCACGAGGACAAAGGGTTCTTTTTTCTAAACATTGTGAATCAGCCGTTGATCTTCTCCAGGATGATCTTTGCGCAGTCGATCTGGTTGGGGATGTTGCCGTTGGTGTCGCGGACTCTCCAAATGTCGGGGGTGATCTCGTCAGCCACATACATCTTGCCGGTCTCGTCATAGCCGACCTCGATCTTGAAGTCAATCAGGGTCAGATCCATCTTAGCCAGTTCCTTCTTCAGGACCTCGCCCACGCGAACCAGAACGCCCAGGGCCTCGTCATACTGGCCGGGGGCCAGCATGCCCTTCATGATGCACAGTCTCTCAGAGATCAGGGGGTCGCCCTGCTCGTCGCTCTTCAAGGTCACTTCGGTGTAGGGAGGATCAAAGACGATGCCCTCTTCCAGGTCGAAGCGGCGGCTCATGCTGCCTGCGGTGAAGTAACGCAGAACGAACTCCAGCTTGGGGACGGTCAGGGTGCGAACCTTCATCAGGTTCTTGTCCAGGTCAGCGCCCAGGTAGTGGGTGGGGATGCCGTTGGCTTCCATCAGCTCGAAGAAGTACTTGGAAACCCGCAGGCCAATGTTGCCCTTGCCTTCCACACTGCCGCCTACGGTGTTGTAGCCGGGGTCGAACATACCGTTCTCGCCGGTGGCGGTGTCCTTAAAGAACAGGTGGGTCACGTTGGTCTCTTCGTCCAGCATGACAGTCTTGGTCTTACCATCGTAAAGAGTCTTCATATTATTGCTCCTCTCAAGTGTTGTATCTCCTACACTCTTCTCCAGAGGGATCTTGCGGTGCAAGACTCCTGGGGCGAAGCTGCAAAACATAACTAACAGAGGCATTATACCACAATTTTCGGAAATTGCGATAGCTGAAATGTATTTTTTCTTCTTTTTTGAAAGATTTTTTTGTTCAAAAAGTCACCGTTTTCCTTCCATTGACTTCCATCTTTCCGGTGTCTATACTATATTTGAAAGACAAGCTGCAAACCGGAGTTGAGGAGGCAAAAACGCATGGAAATCTTGCAAAGAAAAACACCCCTGGAAAAAGAGTGGGACGCCCTTCAGAAACGGGAGAAAACCTTTCTTGCCCAACGGGCTGAAAAGCAGGACAGTCTCCTGAACCAAAGGCTGGCGGAGAAGATCCCACCCGGACTCCAGAACACCCTGGACACAGCGTTTTTCAAGGCGTTCCACCTGATTTTTGAAAGAGGAACCGGCGTCATTGAGAAGACCTACCGCCGGGACCACCTGGAGCAGACCTACCAGGTTAACCAGTACGCCCACCACCTGCGCCAGGACCGGAAGACTTTGAAAACCTTTTCTAAGGGAGCCAGGTCCGCAGGGACCAAAGGCGTCCTTCTCTCCGGCGCCTTCGGCGTGGGTATGGGTCTTCTGGGCGTGGGCCTGCCGGACATCCCCCTGTTCACGGGCATGCTCCTGCGCACGGTCTATGAGATCGCTCTGGGCTACGGCTACAGCTACGACACGGAAGAGGAACAGTATTTTATCCTGCTGCTCATTCAGGGCGCCGTCTCCCACGGCAGCACCCTGGAGGAGATCAACGCCGAGGTCAATCGCTACATCTGGTCCCAAGCATTGCCTGAGGACTATGACCGGGACGCCCAGATCAAAAAAACAGCAGACGCGCTGTCCAAGGAATTGCTGTACATGAAGTTTCTCCAGGGTATTCCTCTGGTGGGCGCCATCGGCGGCGTCTGCGACATGGTCTCCATGAGACAAATCACCGAATATGCCAAGCTGAAATATCAGCGCCGCTTCCTGATGGGCAGCGGCGCACACGGACAGAACCCATGACGCCTATAAAATTAACACATTTCTCTGGATTCTCCACCTATCTCTGAACACGCAGACCAGGTATCCTATCGGTAAAGGAGTGAAAAAGTATGCTGCGAATGGAGATCGCCTTATTTCTAATTCTGGCCTTTGTGGCCGTTGTCTACTTCTCCGCCGGGCGGAAACACACCACACTGCACAAAACCTTTTCCCTTCTCCTGATCGCCATGCTGGTCCACCTGGCCTTCGACGGAGCCACCATCTACACCGTCAACCACCTGGATACGGTGCCGCTGGTTTGGAACGACCTGCTGCATCGGTTCTTTATCGGCACCATGGTGCTGATCGTCTACCTGTTCTATCAGTACATCGCCATTCTGGTGGAGGAGGAGACCGGGAAACCCAGACGGCTGGATCTTGCCGCAAAAATTTATCTGGCGGCGGCGGAACTTGGCGCGATGCTGCTGCCGGTCCACTACGCAGTCACGGAACAGGGCAACTATTCCGACGGTATCCACGCCAGCCTCTGCTATGTGAGCGTGGCCTTTTATCTGCTTCTGTGCGCGGGACTGCTGCTGCGCAACTGGGCCCAGATCCACCGAAAAAAGAAGTTTTCCATTGGAGCGGCCCTGGTCATCGAGATCTTCGGGGCCATTCTCCAGGGCCTCCACCACACTTGGCTTATCAGCGGCATGGGTCTGACCCTCATGACCCTGGCCTTCTACCTGACCCTGGAGAATCCCGACATCCTCCGGGCCGAGCTGACCGAACAGAAAATGTCCATGCTGTATCTGAAAAGCCAGGTGAATCCCCATTTCCTCTACAACACTCTGGACACCATCCGTATCCAGGCCCAGCTGAATGACGACAAGCCGGTGGCCGATCTTCTGATGCGTCTGGTGGACTTCTTCCGGCTGAGCGTGAAGGTGGACCGCCAGATGGTGGCCCTGGACGATGAGCTGGAACTGCTGGAGGCCTATATGGAGCTGATGTGCTATCGCTATCCTGAGCTGGTGTGCAGCTATGACATCGACCCGAATCTGGGCGGCGTGCTGGTCCCCAACTTCATCCTGCAGCCCATCGTGGAAAATAGCCTGCTCCACGGTCTGAAAAACAAGGGCTACCGGGGCCAGGTGCAGATCACGGCCCAAAAATCCAACCGGCACAAAAACCGTATGGAAATCCAGGTGATCGACACTGGCAGCGGCTTTGCCGAGGGCACAAAGGAGGCCATCGACCAGATGCTTCTCCACTATGCCAGGCAGGCCCCGAAACTGGAGGGAAACAGCATCGGCATTTTGAACGTACAGAAACGGATCAAACTGCTCTGCGGCCGGGACTGCGGCCTGTGGTACACCGAAAACCCGGCAGGCGGAGTCACTGCCCACCTGCTGCTGCCCCTGAATGAGGAGGAAGGAACATGAAAAAACTGCGTGTCCTGCTGGTGGATGACGAGATCATCATTCGTGAGGGCTTCAAGCACCTGTTCGACTGGGAGGCCCACGACTGTGAAGTAGTAGGCGAGGCTGCCGACGGCATGGAGGCCCTGGCCCAGATCGACGTCCTCCGTCCGGATCTCGTCATCATGGACATCAACATCCCCATTATGAGCGGCCTCAAGGTCATTCAGCTCAGCCGCATCAAGCATCCCCAGATTGCCTATGTGATCGTATCCGGCTACGACGATTTTTCCTATTGCCAACAAGCCCTGCGTTTGCAGATCACAGACTACATCCTCAAACCAGTGAACTACGAGGAATTCGGAACCTGCATCGACAATCTGAAAATCTCCCTGTTTGAACAGCGGGTGTCTTCCGCAGAGGAGCCCACAGTCCAGGAGGAACGCGTCATCACAGGCATCACCCGGTATCTCCAGGCGCACCTGGCGGAGGAAGTGAGCCTGGCCGTTCTGGCGGAGGAGTTCCACCTGAATCCCCAGTACATCAGCCAGCTTTTCAAAAGCGAGATCGGCGTGGGCTTCCTGGCCTATCTGACCAACATCCGCATGGAAAAAGCCAAAAAGCTCCTGGTCTCCACTTCCCTCTCCGTGGCGGAGATTGCCCAACAGGCGGGCTATGGGGACTACCGGGTGTTCAGCAAGGTCTTCAAAAAGACGGAGGGCATCACACCGTCTCAGTACAGGAGAGAGTTTTTCGAGGGCGCAGAGCAAAACGGAGGCAGCACATAAGCAGCGAATACTGAAAAAAACAGGAAGGAGCCAACCTGATATGGAGCCAAAAATCCATCCGTTAACCATTGATTTCTATGTGACCCCCGCCATCAAACGATATGTAATTGTCTATCTCATCGAAGGGGAATCCTGCTATCTGATCGACTCCGGCGTGGATGGCGCAGAAGAAACCATCGAAGCCTATCTGCATCACATCGGCAGAAAGCTGTCGGATATCAAAGGAATCTTCCTGACCCACGCCCATCCGGATCATATCGGAAGCGCCGCCAAGCTCAAGGAGCGGACAGGATGCAAGGTATACGCCAGCCCGGGAGAGCGCCCCTGGATCGAGGACATCCAACAGCAGTTTGAAGAGCGTCCGATCCCGAACTTCTATACCCTGGTGAATCGGTCCGTATCCGTTGATACCCTGCTGAAAGACGGCGACCGAGTTGTCCTTGAGCCAGGGCTGACCATCCAGGCGATGGGGACCCCGGGACACTCCCGGGATGAATTGTCCTATCTGCTGCCGGAACAGCACGCTGTCTTTACCGGGGACGCCATCCCCGTCCGGGGAGACATCCCCATCTGGGTGCATCGGGACGACGCCCGAAGAAGCCTGGAAACCCTGCTGGATCTGCCGGGGATCGAAACCTTCTACCCGGCCTGGGACGCCCCCTATGACCGCCCTCAGGCCATGAACAAGCTGTCCGACGCCTTCGAGCTGATGGAAGAGCTGCAGCATTGGGTGGACCAATGCGGAGCTCATACCAACTCCCTGGACGACCTGGTAAAACACGTATGCGACGGGATGAAAACGCCGCACTTTTTACAAAATCCGCTGTTTCGGCGAACCATCCAGTCCATGCTGTCCCCAGACTGCCCCTGTAAGCATCTCGACTGTGAGCGCCATGGAAACTGCGCCGCCTGTCAGGCCCATCACCATGGCAGAGACCACCTGACCTGCTGCGAGAAGCTGAAAAAGAAGGAACAGCGACGAGCAGACAGACAGAAACGACGCCTGCGATAACCTCACCGCCCCCCTCCCTCCCGACCTATAAAACCGACACATTTTCCTGCAAAACAGAACTATCGAAATCGATGGTTTTCTCATATAATAGAGACAACAATCGACAGTAAGGAGGCAGTTCTATGGACCCCAACCACACCACTTCCACCCTCCTGGCTCTGGCTGGGGGGCTAATGACCCTGTCCGGTCTGCTGATGGCGCTGTGCGCCAGTGTAGCCTACGGCGGCATTCTGTGGGCGGCAGCGGCCTGTATGTTCTTTGCCGCCCGCCAGTTCCGTCAGTTGGAAAACAAAAAACAAAACGAGGAGGAATCCAACCATGAAGAAACGACTCTATAAATCCAATCGGGAGAAGATGCTGGACGGCGTCTGCGGCGGCATCGCTGAATATTTTGACCTGGACCCCACGGTGATCCGTTTGGCCTGGGTCGTGTTCTGCGCCATGGGCGGCTGCGGCATCCTGGCCTACATCATCGCGGCCATTGTCATCCCCCGCAATCCGGTGTACTAAGGAAGGAATTAACATGGAATTCAAAAATCCCTTGCTGGCCGTTGCAGACGTGGAGCGGTCTGTTGCCTTTTACCGGCAGGTCCTGGGCCTGGAGGTCATCATGGACCTGGGGGCCAACGTGACCCTCACCGGCGGCGTGTGCCTGCAAACCGCCGACTCCTGGGCAGGATTTCTGGAAAAGAACCCCGGCGAGCTAGGCTGGTGCGGCAAGGTCAGCGAGCTCTATTTTGAAGAAGATGATTTTGACTCCTTTGCGGAAAAGCTCCGCTCCATGGACATCCACTATGTCCACCCTGTCAAGGAACACGCCTGGGGCCAGCGGGTAGTCCGCTTCTACGACCCCGACGGCCATATCCTCGAGGTGGGAGAAGACATCTCCGCCGTGTGCAGACGGTTTGCCGACAGCGGCATGACCACCGAGCAGATCGCCCGGCGCATGGATGTGCCGGTAGCTTTTGTGGAAAACGCCATGCGGGAGGGAGTCTCTGCCGATGAATAAGAAAACCGTGATTTGGGCCGTTCTCTTCGGGCTGGGGCTGTTCCTGGTCTTCTTCCGCCTGGAGATTAGCCGATACCTGTCGGACCCTGTGGCGCTGTTTGCCGCCGGGTGCATCCTTTCCCTGATCTCCGGCGTGGGCCTGCTGGCGGCAGTATACCGAGGAACGGAGCCTCAGCCATGAACAAACAGATTTTTAATGTACCAAACGGCATCACCCTTCTGCGGATGGCGGGAACCCTCTGCCTGCTGTTCCTCCGCCCCCTCACCCCCCTGTTTTTCGTGCTGTACACCTTCACCGGCCTGACCGA
Organism: Oscillospiraceae bacterium; assembly: GCA_016295225.1. Taxonomy (GTDB): domain Bacteria; phylum Bacillota; class Clostridia; order Oscillospirales; family Oscillospiraceae; genus Evtepia. The sequence goes on from JAEDLP010000033.1 coordinate 12,682, forward strand.
CGCGCTGGACGGATGGACCGCCCGAAGAATGGGAGCCGTCAGTGAGTTGGGCGCAAAGCTGGACAGCATGGCCGACCTGGCGTTTTACGCGGTGGTGTTGATCAAACTCGTCCCCATCCTGTGGGGGATGGTCCCGGCTGAGATTTGGTATGCCGTCGCCGCCATCCTGGTTCTTCGCCTTTTGTCGTATCTTGTGGCGGCAATCAAATACCGGAGGTTTGCCTCCCTCCACACGTACCTGAACAAGCTGACAGGGGCGGCGGTTTTTCTGATCCCGTATCTTCTGACCACTGGGTACGCGGCTCTGTATTGCTGGGTGGCCTGCGCTGTGGCCGCCGCCGCAGCCTGGGAGGAACTGGTTATCCACCTTCGCAGTCAAACCTATCTGGCCAACACAAAATCACTTCTTGGAAAGGGGCAGTGAGAGCGTATGAAACCAAATGCGATTGTCTACACCTCCAACACCGGCTACACCCGGCAGTACGCCAAGCTGCTGGGGGACAAAACGGGCCTGCCGGTATATTCCCTTGACGAAGCCGGAGCCAAACTGCCGCCGACCACCTCTATCCTCTACCTTGGCTGGCTGATGGCCGGCAAGGTCCAGGGCTATGCCAAGGCCGCCAAACGATATCAGGTAGAAGCCCTCTGCGGCGTGGGCATGGGGGCCACCGGCTCCCAGATCCAGGAGCTGCGGAAAGCCAACGGTCTCCCCACCGCTCTGCCTGTTTTTACCCTCCAGGGCGGCTTTGACATAGCCAAGCTCCACGGCGTTTACAAACTGATGATGACCGTCATGGTCAAGACTGCGGGAAAAGGCCTTGCAGACAAGAAGGACCGCACCCCGGAGGAAGACGCCATGCTGGACATGATGCTCCACGGCGGCAGCCGGGTCAGCGAGGAGAATCTGGCGGATGTCCTGGCGTGGTATGAGAAGGAATAACCGGAGGCAGAAACCATGAACTGCAAGTTAAGACCCTGGCGGCTGTCAGACGCAAAGAACTTGGCTGCCGCCTTAAACAACGAAAAAATTCTAAACAACCTCCGGGACGGCCTGCCCTTTCCTTACACGGAACAGGACGCGGCGGCGTATATCAGCGTCACACTGTCCGCCGACCCGAATGAGGTCTTTGCCTATGCCATCACGGTGGATGATCGCGCCGTAGGCAGCATCGGTGCCTTCCGTCAGGGGAATATCCACACCCAATCCGCCGAGCTGGGCTACTATCTCGCGGAGGAATATTGGGGCCGGGGCATCATGACCGATGCCATCCGCCAGCTCTGCGGTATCATCTTCAAGAACACGGACATTCTGCGTATCTATGCCGAGCCATTCGCCTATAACATCGGCTCCCGCAGGGCCCTGGAAAAAGCGGGATTTACCCGGGAGGGGATCATGAAAAGCAACGCCGTGAAGAACGGCAAGGTGGTAGACATGACCCTGTACAGCCTGACCCGCAGCCTGGACCCCTACCCGGTCCGAAGACTCGGCCCGGAGGAGATCCCGGAAGCGCTGGATCTCTGCTGGCGGGTCTTTCTGGCGTTTGAAGCCCCGGATTATGCCCCCGAGGGCGTCGCCGCCTTCCGGGCCAGCCTGGATGACCGGGCGCGGACCCGGAGTTTAACATTCTATGGGGCTTTTGACAACGAAAAACTGGTGGGGGTCCTCTGTATGCGGGCCCCCCAGCACATCGGCGGGTTTTTCGTGGACGCAGCCTATCACCGCCGTGGGATTGGCAAACGACTGTTTGAGGCCATGCGGCAGGACTACGTCCATCCGACGTTCACCGTCAATTCCTCCCCCTATGCGGTAGAAGTCTACCGCCATCTTGGCTTTGTCTCCACGGATACTGAACAGGTCACCGACGGCCTGCGCTACACACCCATGGTCTTTTCCAAAGGGAGGTCGGACCCGTGAGCCAGCGCATCGTCCTCGTCCGCCCGGTTCAGCGGATCTTCACGGGGTGCCGGGAACGTCTGGACGCAAAGCCCTACAAAAATATTGTGCGCCAGTGAAATTCTCCCTTGACTCTCTCATAATGGCAGGCAGTAGAATGGCCCTGAGCTCAAGAAAACAGACCATCCGGAGGGATATCCCATGCTGAAGATCGGAGATTTTTCAAAACTGTCCAGAGTCAGTATTCGTATGCTGCGCCATTACGACGAGATCGGGCTGATCACCCCCATCCGGGTGGACCCCGACTCGGGCTACCGCTACTACGGGGAGGATCAGCTTCCCACCGCCTTCCGAATTACCGCCCTGAAGGATATGGGCTTCGGCCTGGCCGCCATCGGGGAGATTCTGACCTGCTATGAGGAAAAGGACCTCCTGGCCCGCCACCTGCGGCTGAAGCAGGCGGAGCTTCGGGAGCTTTCCCGGCAGACGGCATATCGGCTACGGCTTCTGGACACAGCCCTGGAACGGCTGAGAAAGGATGACGAAACCATGAAGTATGATGTAACTTTGAAAACCTTCCCGGAACGCTACGCCGCCACCCTCCGCATGCACATCCCCAACTACGAGCAGGAGGGCATGCTCTGGAACATTCTGATGGAAGAGACGGCCCAAATGGGTCTCATCCCCGACGACCCCTGCTACTGCTCCGCCGTCTTCCACGACAAGGAGTACAAGGAGGCCGACGTGGATGTGGAGGTCCAGCAGACGGTCAAGGGGAAATACCCTGATACCAGCCACGTGAAATTCGTGACCCTGCCGGAGGTCACGGTGGCCTCCGCCATCTGCAAGGGATCCTACGAGCAGATGCCGGCCATCATGGAGGCCGTTACCGGCTGGGTGACCGCCAACGGGTATACCTTCGACGGCCCCGCCTTCAACATCTACCACGTCAGCCCCCACGAGACCTCGGACCCCAACGAGTTTGTCACCGAGGTGTGCTATCCCGTGAAAAAGAAGTGAGCCGATGGGACACGCCGAAAAGCACCGGCGTGTCCCATTTCTTCTCTTTGGCAAGGAACGTCGAGAAAAAACGTTCTCTCCGGTGTATCATCCTAAGAAAGCGAGGTGATCTTATGCCGCAACAGGATACCATCATCATTCGGGGCCTGAAACAGAACAACCTGAAAAATGTATCCCTTGACATTCCGAAAGGAAAAATCGTGGTCTTTACCGGGGTCTCCGGCTCCGGCAAGTCCAGCATCGTCTTCGATACCATCGCCGCCGAGAGCCAGCGGCAGATGAACGAGACCTACACCGCCTTCATGCGGGGGCGGCTGCCCAAGTACGAAAAGCCCAAGGTGGACTTGATCGAGAACCTATCCGCCTCGGTCATCGTGGACCAGTCCCGACTGGGCGGCAACGCCCGCTCCACCGTGGGCACCATCAGCGACATGTACGCCGCCC